>JBDHAS010000225.1:0-6329 GCA_039588015.1 Gemmatimonadota bacterium
TGCCCGGCTCAGCGCAATGCCGTCGCCCGCATTGAAGGAGAGGAATCGGAACATCCGCTCCATCCGGAGATTCGGCCGACGCGAGTGGTACAAGCGATCGGGCTACAGCAAGCGTGCCATGGTCGAGAACGCGATCTATCGATACAAGACGATGATCGGTCGAGGCGTGAGAAGTCGCACGCCAGCCGGCCAACGCGTGGAGGTGCAGCTCGCGTGCGGGGTTCTCAACACGATGGCCCACCTCGGCATGCCCGACAGCTACCGAGTGGCGTGATCCTCGGATGGGGCGAAGCCCGAATTATCTTCGAGCCGTGCAACAACGCCGGCTTGAGGCGATCAAGGGCCCTGTAAGATCGCGGGCTGTACGGCTAACATGCGCTGTCATCCGGATACCGAGTTGTGCGAGCCCGTCGAACGCCCTCCGCAGAAACGTCACCAGATATAGAACATGGTTTCGTCGTCGGAGCGATAAGCCCCCTGGCGGAAGAACGATTCACGGCTCGGAGGGTTGATGCGGGTAACCTTTTCGATTCGTCAAGGAAGACGAACGAATCGGAGCTCGTAAAACGCGACAACGACGTGGTTGTGATCGTTCGAGTTCAACGGGATAACGAGCACACCAGAAGGGAAATCACAGGCGCCGGGTAGAGGAGAGCGGTGGTCATGGCGGGAATAACACTGGAGAGGGTAAGGGAGCTTCTCGCACGCGAAGAGGAAAGGTTCGTCAGAGAGCGGCCGAAGTCGAAAGCCATGTTCGAGCAGGCCAAGAAGAACCTGGTGGGCGGCGTCCCCATGTCCTGGATGCGCATCTGGACGGGCGGCTTCCCCGTGTTCGTGCACGGCGCCGAGGGGGTCCACATCACCGACGTCGACGGTCACCGCTACCTGGATCTGTGCCTGGGGGACACCGGGGGACTTTGCGGGCACGCCAACCCGAAAATCGTGGATGCCATCTCCAGACAGATGCAGAACCGCGGTACAACGACCATGCTGCCGACCGAAGACAGCATCTGGGTGGGGCAGGAACTGGAGAGACGGTTCGGCCTGCCCTACTGGCAGGTTCTCATGACCGCGACCGACGCCAACCGGATGGCGCTGAAGGTGGCCCGCTCCTTCACCGATCGCGACCTGATACTCGCTTTCAACGGGACCTACCACGGTTCGGTTGACGAGACGCTGGTGGCCGACTTCTTCGGGAAGCTCATCACCATTCCCAATATGCTGGGTCCCATGGTCAAGGATCCGTCGACCGTCACCCGCGTCGTCGACTTCAACGATATCGACGCCCTGGAAAAGGCCTTGGCCCCGCGGGACATCGCCTGCGTCATCACCGAGCCGGTCATGACCAACATCGGCATCATCTCCCCCGAGCCCGGCTATCACCATGCGTTAAGGGATCTCACCAGAAAATACGGAACCCTGCTGCTCATCGATGAGACCCACTCCATGTGCGCGGGACCGAGAGGCGTGACCGGGGAGATGAATCTCGAGCCCGACATATTCGTGGTCGGCAAGTTTATCGCCGGCGGATATCCTGCGGCCGTTCAAGGTTTTTGCAGGGAGATAGCGGACTTCCTCGCGCAGCGGGTGCCGTGGAGCAACTTCTTCGGCTACGGGGGAACGCTGTCGGGGAACGCCACCGCGGTGGCCGGAATTCGGGCGGCGCTGGAGCATGTCATCAACGACGAGAACTTCAGCCGCATGGTCAGGCTGGCGAAACGGATGGAAGAGGGCCTTGCCCGAATCATCAAGGACCACAGTCTCGAGTGGTACGTCGCGCGTATCGGCTGCAGGGTGGAATTCCGCTTTCTGCCCAGGCCCCCGAGAACCGGCTCGGAAGCGCTGTTCGCCGGGGTGGAATACAACAAGGTGGATATCACGACCGAGGGACTGACGGGGCCCCTCGATGCATTGATCCACGTATACTGCGCTAACCGCGGGATCCTGCTCACGCCCGTCCACGAGATGGCGCTGGTGGGACCCACCACCGACGAGAAAGAGGTGGACCACTACGTCGATACCATCGGGGGGTTGGTGAGCGAGCTCATGAACTAGCCGCGTTTCATGGCGGAAAGGCAATGCCCTATGGAACGTCCGATAATGAACGATGTGACAATTTCCCGTTGGGGCTAGCGGCTGTCTGACCGTAGGCGGACGGCATTGGTTTCCTAGCCCCGAGGGTCTTCGGGCACAGTGACAAGAAGGCAACAAACCCCTGATAGTTGGACAGCTGCAGGAGATGGGATTCAACCTGGCTTCCCGCCACCTGGCGACAGGAGTGCCTCGACCGCTACGAGCCTTTCCTCGGCGGGAAGCCGCACGCCTCGCTCCCAATCGCCGACCGTCCCTCGATCCACGCCCAGCTTCTCCGCTAGGCCCGCCTGAGACAGTCCCAGCAGCTGTCGCGCTGACAGGAGTCTCTCCTCCGGCAGGGACTTCTGAGTCGCGGATGGGTCCGGTCCCAGGAGTATAAGGACCCCAGGCATGAGCTTGATTGCCGGCCGCTTTTGGTCCCGTTCCCAGCGGCCGTACGTCGCTGGCTGCACCCCGAGCATTGCCGCCACGTCTCGCTGCTCCAGACCTCGCTTCGAGCGCCACGCCTTCAACCGCTCTCCCAGCGTCCGAGGGGGCTCAGAAGGCCTCCACTTCGGGGCTATGAGGTTCTTTCGATACAGTGGCAAGAAGGCCAACAACCCCGAGGGCTTCGAGGCGGCGCTGACGGCGTTTCTGTTGAGCGAGGAGTGAGTTCGCTAGGTTCATGACTCAAGAACGAGTTACACTGATGAGCGTTTATCGGAAATTCGTCCTACCAGCGGCAGAAAAACCTGGCCGGGGTAATCAGACTCACCAACCCGATTCTCCATAGAAATCGGGGCGGTTCAAGGGTCCGATAGGCGATCGCACTGGGCGAGAGTCGTAAGTCCTCGGTCTGGCCCGTCTTGATCGCGTTCTGATTTGGCCCGAAGATTCTCCTGTCCATCGAAACTCCTGCAAGGTCGTCAAGAATCCCGTCGCGGTGCCCTCCTGTCATCGCATGGAGAACACCGTGCCGGAACTGTTTGTCGGACACGGCCACGAGCTGAGACAGCCGGATAGGCAAGTGCGGGCTGGTCTTTAGCGGGGACCGCTTCACACCCGGAGGGAAAGAGAGTTCCACGTTCGTGGAAGAGGGTTTCCTAAGCCCCGGAATTCTCCTGGGCTACCCAGCGGGGTCGAGCCTAAGAAACTCATGGAATTCCGCTAACTGCTGGTAAATCATCGCCCATTCGTGTTCCGCAGATCTGGTCAGGATCTAGGTAATTCCATCTACTTGACGGTCAACACGGCCCGTGTTGCTGGTACGTTACTTGCTGTGAGAAATCGAGGAGCGATCGAGGGGGTGACCGTGGAGGGTCGTGATGCGCCTGCGAAGTCGTGAAATCCTGGTTGGAACTCTTTGGGCAATCGTCGTCCTGGGGCTCGCGTCCGGCGCGCCCGCCGTGACCCTCGGCCACGTGGACGACTTCCAGGACGGAACCACCCAGGGCTGGCGGACCGGAGCCGCCAATCCGAACCCCCCGTCCCAGGTCGCTGATGGCGGACCGGACGGCGACGGAGACGGCTTCCTGCGCATCGAGGGAAACGGGCAGGACGGAGCCGGGGGCAACCTCGTCGCCTTCAACACCGCCCAGTGGTCCGGCGACTATCTCGCCGCCGGGGTGGGCGAGATCCGCGCCGATCTCCGCAACCTGGGAGCGGCCCCCCTCGCGGTCCGACTGCTCATCGAAGGGCCGGGCGGCGGATTCCAATCGCTGGACGCGGTCACCGTGCGCGCGGGCCCTCGCTGGCGAACGGTCGCATTCCGCCTCGACGGGTCAGCGCTCACGGGAGCATCCGACCTGGAAGCCACACTCTCGGGCGTCACCAAGGTGCGGATTCTTCACGCGCCGACGCCGGCGGGCGCCGAGCCGGTCGAGGGCGTCCTCGGCGTGGACAACGTCACGGCGCGCGCAGGCGATGCCTGCCTCGCCGCGGGCCTCCGAGGCGCGGCTCGGGGGCTGTGCAGGGCCTACTGCATCGCCCTCGACTGCGACCGAAATGGGCCCGAACGCGCCTGCCGCGTGCTCGAACGCGTGTTCGAGCGAAAGACCGGAATGGCGCCGCCCTGCTCGTTCCCGGACGCCGACCGCGACGGCGTGGAGGACGAGCTCGACAACTGTCCGGACGATCCCAACACGGATCAGTTCGACACCGACGGGGACGGCCTTGGAGACGTCTGCGACAACTGCCCGGACGATTCCAACCCCGGCCAGGAGGATACGTTCGGGGCGGTGGGGATCGGCGACGTGTGCGACTGCCCGTGTTTCACGACGATCGACGCCATCGCCATCGCCACGGATCCCGCGTGCGACCCGTTCTGCTTCGTGTCGCCGCCGGCCGGACTCAACCTGACGGGCATTCAGTGCTCCACCACGAGGCCGGACTTCTCAGTCGTGGTCGAGGAGTTCACGGATTTCGGCGGCGAACCGCTGTGCCAGCTCAACCTGCCGCCACCGGTCGAGCCGCTGATCGTGCTCGGCCTCAGCGAGAGCCAGGTGGAAGCCTGCCGGGCGTACGTCTTCGAAGCGGCCGAGGCCACGGGCCTCGAATGCCGTTGAAGCGGCAGCTCGCTCCAGTTCGGTACAGCGGCATGCGCGCCGTGTGACACCGGCGACGCATGCCGCCGAGACAGCTCTAGAGCATGAGGGGGAACGCCATGCAGATCTCCGACCGCCGCATCTGGCTGCTCGCGGTGTTGGCAGCCACACTGCTCGTCTCCGGAGCCGCGCAGGGAGACCTGGTAACGATCCAAGCCAGCAAGGACAACACGCTCTACGAGGACGCGGCCGGCTCGCTCAGCAACGGCGCCGGCGTGCGCTTATTCTCCGGCAACACCTCGGACAAGGGCGTCCGGCGCGCCCTGATGGCCTTCGACGTGGCGGGCTCGGTTCCCGCGGGCTCGACCATCGATGCGGTGACCCTCACGCTCAACATGGGGCGCAGCCAACGGGCCGGGGCCGAGACCTTCACGCTGTACCGCATGGACTCGGACTGGGGCGAGGGCACCTCGGTGGCGGCCGGCCAGGAGGGAGGCGGCGGACCCGCCACCACCGGCGACGCCACCTGGATCCACAGCTTCTACGCTTCGTCGTTCTGGACGACGGCCGGTGGCGACTTCTCTGCGACGGCGAGCGCCTCCCTGCTGGTGGATCGCAAGGCATTCTACACCTGGGGCTCGACGCCCGAGATGGTGGCGGACGTTCAGGGCTGGCTGAACGTCCCCGCAAACAACTTCGGCTGGATCCTGATCGGGAACGAAGCCGCGATCGAAACCGCCAAGCGCTTCGACAGCCGCGAGAACGGCACCGCCGCGAACCGCCCGGTCCTCGAGGTGACCTTCACGCCGGCGGCGCCAACGGGGGCGTGCTGCGCCGCCGACGGAAACTGCTCGGTCGTGCTCGACCCGGGTGCCTCCTGTGTGGGGACCTACCAAGGAGTGGACACCGTCTGCGACCCGAACCCCTGCCCGCTCCCCGTGGGCGCGTGCTGTCTGCCCACCGCCGACGCTCAGTGCACCGAGGTCGACGAGCCGAGCTGCACGGGCCAGGGAGGCACCTACCAGGGCGCGCTGTCACTCTGCTCGGCGGTCCAGTGCCCCGTCGTCCTCGAGCACTTCGTCGACGCGTTGCCGCTGCCCGCCGTGGCCCAGCCCGTGAGCGGCGCGGCGGGAGGAGCCGCTTCCTACGAGATGGCGATGCGCGAGATCCAGCAGCAGCTGCACCGCGACCTGCTGCCCACCACCGTCTGGGGCTACGACGACGGCGCCGGCCCGGGCTACCCGGGGCGCACCATCGAGGCCAGCGTGGGCCAGCCCGTCACGGTCACCTGGATCAACGACCTGCGCGACACGAGCGCGGGCGGCTCGCCGCCCCCGCTGCGCACGTCGCACTACCTCCCGGTGGACACCTGCCCCCACGGCGCAACCGAGAACCAGGACGCGAGGGTCGTGGTGCACCTGCACGGCGGTCACCTCGAGGCGGCCTCCGACGGCTACCCGGAGTCCACCTTCCCGCCCGGGCAGCAGGTCGTCTACGAGTACCCGAACTGGCAGCTGCCCTCGACGCTCTGGTACCACGACCACGCGCTCGGGATCACGCGGCTCAACGTGATCATGGGCCTCGCGGGCTTCTACCTGATCCGCGACGCCTACGAGCAGTCGCTGGGTCTCCCGAGCGGCGAGTTCGAGATCCCGCTGGCGATCCAGGACCGCACGTTCAACCCGGACGGCTCGTTTCAGTACCCCGCCATCT
>JBDHAS010000226.1:0-6642 GCA_039588015.1 Gemmatimonadota bacterium
GTCGTCGCCGTCGATCACGATGTCACCGAGGTTCACGCCAATTCGGAACTCGATCGGCTCCCGGCCTGGCCGCGCGCTGTTGTGGTTCGCCATCGCCTCTTGAATTGCGACGGCACATTCCACCGCATCGACTGCGCTGGCGAACTCGATCAACGCACCGTCTCCCATCATCTTGACGATACGGCCGCTGTGAGTGGTAACCGCGGGGTTGAAGTGTTCGGTCCAGACGCCTCGCAGCGCAGTGAGCGTTCCTGCTTCATCGGCACCAATCAGCCGCGAATAACCGACAATGTCCGCAGCAAGGATCGCTGCAAGTCGCCGCTGGGTTCTTGCCTCGGCCATTCGTCGTGTTCGCATCCCAAAACTCGCGATGAGAAACTGTATGGCTTCTCTGGAACAATGTATATCGAAGTCCGATGTCTCTTCAGGGTCATTAGGCGACGAAATCCGAGGCGGCCAATTTCTTCCGCTTCAGGAGCACAAAACCGACATAGCCTACGGAAAGATCGTTGTGCGCCGCAGAAATCAGTTCGATTGTCCGCTTTCTCAGGCACAAACGGACGTGGGAACGGTTTCGCCACCTAGTCGCCATGTAGCCATCAGCGGACTAACCAGATTGGGAGATCGGGACAACACCCCTAACCGGGAGAAGCCATATGGGAAATTCCGACTTGATCTGGATCATGGCGCCACACGGGGACGCGTGGTTTCTGGTTTCCGGTGCGCCCCACGGAGAAGCTGGCCACCGTTGTGCGCCGGATGAAACTTGCGCGTGCCGGCTGCGTTGTCGTCAGCGAGGACGGTAAGCACGTGGACGGCATCGTCGCGGTCCGCGAGGGAGATGCGTGACGCAGAGAATCGCCATCACTGCTCTATCTGGCGGCGGTGCGGCAGCGCTCTCCGAGCGCACATCCGCGCCGCCTACGAATGTGTCTGTGCGGCGTGTCGCGCACTGCACGCCGCGACGAAGCATGCTGCCCAACATGGGACGCAGCATTCCCGAGCGGTCACGCTGGCGTTTTCTGTGCATTTTCTGTCTCGCGCTCGTCATCGGCACCCTGGGATTCACGAGCGCGGTTCAGGCCGCCGAGGCCGTCGTAGTCGGCGTGCTTCATTCCGAGAAGTTTCCGTACGCGACCATGATGAAGCGGTCCTTCGAGATGGCGCTGGAGGAGATCAACCAGCGCGGCGGCGTCAAGGGCAAGCCGCTCGAGCTCGTCTACGACGACGATAGGGGCACGCGCGAGGCGGGCGAAGACGCCGTGCGCCGGTTGGTGAAGGAGGCGGGCGCCGTCATTATCACCGGCGGCTACTCGAGCACCAACACGATCTACTCGGCCCACATGGCTGATTCGCTCGACGTTCCGTTTCTTATCACCACGGCCGCCGACGACAGGATCACGCGTCGCCAGTGGGCAAACGTCTACCGGATGAATCCGCCCGCCAAACAGTACGCCCGAGGGGTGGAACAGCTGTTGCGTGCGCGCCTCAAGCCGTCGTCGATGGCGATCGTTTACGAGAACAGCCCTTACGGGACGGGCGGCGCGCTGCAGATGATGTGGTTCTGCCGCGAGTACGACATCGAGCTGCGCAAGATCGTTCCGTACCACCGTGAACGCGCAACCCCCGAGTACATGAAAAGCCTGCTCGAGCCGCTGCGAGCCGATCCACCTGACGTCCTCTACATGGTGTCCTACCTCCGCGATGCAGTCGCGCTGGTGCAGACGGTGCGCGCTCTGAAGATCGACTCCCAGCTCATCGGCGGTGCGGGGGGGTTCACCCACGAGAAGTTCATCGCCATGGCTGGCGACGTCGCCGAGGGTCTGCTGACCGCAACGCTTTGGACCCACCAGCTCTCCTACCCGGGCACGAAGCAGTACCACGACCGATACGTCGGCGAGCACTCGGAGAATCCCGACTATCACGGCGCAGAGGCCTACTCGGTGCTTTTCGTGATCGCCGACGCGCTCGAGCGCGCCCGGTCCCCGGAGCCGGCGGATGTCCGAGCGGCGCTCGACGAGGCCGATGTCGTCACCGCGTTCGGCCCGGTGAGTTTCGATTCCTACGACGGCTTCGAGCGCCAGAACAGCCTTCCCACGATGGTCTTGCAGGTTCGCAAGGGAGCATTCGAGGTTGTCTGGCCCGAGGACATCGCGACGGCACCCCTCGCGCCGGGGAGCGGCAACTCCGGGGCCTCGAACTGAACAGCCTGAACCGTACTGGAAGCACCAGGAATGAGAAGAGGAACCATTTGAAGTATGAGGGATTTTTCCCAAACAGGTCCACATCAGAGAGGTTCCTCTTGCCACCGATAACTCGCATAGGAGGCTTTACCATGAAGCACAAGATTGGATCCCTTCTTCTCGCCAGCATCACATCGGTGGTGTTGTCTCTGGCGGCGGCGGCCCCGGCGAGTGCCGCTAAGCGCGTCGTGTTCACCGGCGGGCCGGCAGGCGGCACTTTCCAGGTCGTCGCGAACGCCATCCAGGTTTACGACCCGGTCAAGGAGCTCAAGGACATCAGGGTCAAGGCCCAGTCATCGGCCGGGTCGGTGGAGAACCTGCGCAAGGTGAACAAGGGTCGCGCCCAGATGGGCGTTGTCTACTCCGGGCACGTGTACCTGGGCAGGAACGGTAGGCTCAAGAACGACGACCGCAAGTACCAGGACGTGCTGGCCGTGGCCTATCTTTACGGTGCCCCCGCGCAGCTGGTCGTGCGCGCAGACTCGGGGATCAAGAGCACCGAGGATCTGGTCGGAAAGAAGGTGGGTGTGGGCAATGCCGGCTCCGGCGCCTTCGCCAACTGCGAGCTGTTCTTCACGCATCTCGGGATCTGGGACAAGATCGAGCGAAATGCCATGGGCTACAATGATGCCGCGAGCGCATTCGGCAACAATCAGCTGGATGCTTTCTGGCTGTTCACCGCGTTTCCCAGCGGTGCGGTCATCATGGCCGCCCAGACCAACGACATTGCGCTTATCGACTTGAACAAGGATGCGGAAGACAGCGGCTTCTACGACACCTACCCTTACTTCTCGAAGCTTTCCGTTCCGGCGGGCACCTACAAGGGCGTGGACTACGAGTCCCCGTCGTTCCAGGACTCCACCCTGTGGGTCGCCAACTCGAAGGTGCCTGAGGACGTCGTGTACGAGTTGCTCTCGATCATGTACACCGACGAAGGGCTCGCCCACATGGTCGGTCAGAAGAAGACCTTCAAGGAAATGAGCATCGAGACCGGCGTGAAAGGTATCGTTACGCCGCTGCACCCCGGGGCGGAGCGATTCTGGAAGGAAAAGGGCATCCTTCAGTAGCACCTGTCCGCTCTAAGCGACGGCGCCTTCGGGCGCCGTCGTCCTGCCACTCCCTGCCAGACCACAGAGAAAACGGGATCGAGCTATGTACGGGGACCTCCACAAGTTTGAAAAGATTCTGTTCGACGTCTGTGCGATGGCCCTGGTTCTGTTCTACTCCTACTCGGCTGTCCTGCAACCCACCGCAACCCAGTACCACCGCGGGATCTACGTCATCCTGACCTATGTCCTAGTCTTTCTTCTCTACCGGTCTCGGCACAAGCTGATGCGCGTTGTCGACTACCTGCTCATGGCGACATCGGTGGTGTGCATCGGCTATTGGATACTCAACTTCGAGGCAATCAACTATCGCGCCGGCGCCGAGACGGAGCTCGACATGGCCATCGCCGTGGTCGGTGTGTTGATTGGCGTGGAACTCGCCCGGCGGGTGGTCGGCAACGTCTTCGTCATCATCGGCGCGGTGATGCTCGTCTACGGCGTCTACGGCGAGTACGCACCGGAACTCATCTCGCACGCCGGCGACACTTTTCCGGCGCTGTGCACCGCGATCTTCTACAAGAGCGACGGCGTCTTCGGCATCATGGCCAACGTGCTCGCCACCTATGTCGTGTTGTTCGTCATTTTCGGGGCATTTCTGGAGAAGTGCGGCGCGCAAAAGTTCTTTGTGGATTTTCCGCTCGCCGCAGTCGGGCACAAGGTGGGCGGCCCCGGAAAGGTCTCGGTCATCGCCAGCGGCCTGTTCGGGTCCATCTCCGGTAGCGCCATTGCCAACACCGTCTCCACCGGCGCATTCACGATCCCGATGATGAAACGCGCCGGGTTCAGGCCCCACGTCGCAGGCGGCATCGAGCCGGCCGCGTCCATAGGCGGAATGTTCATGCCCCCCATCATGGGTGCCGGGGGCTTCATCATGGCAGAGCTGACCGGGATCCCGTACTCCCACATCATGCTCGTCGCCGTATTTCCCGCCTTGATGTATTTCTTCAGTGTTTATCTGATGGTGCATTTTGAGGCGAAGAAGCACAACCTCGTTGGTGAGCGATCAGAGGCGAGTGCGAAAGAAATCCTCAAGAAGCAGTGGTACTACATCCTTCCTCTGGTCGTAATCACCGTGTTCATGCTGTTGGGCTACTCGCCCGGCTATTCGGCGATCCTCGGCTTGGTCACCTGTATCGTCGTGAGCTGGTTCCGGAAGGACACTCGCATCGGCCCGAAAGAATTCATGGAGGCGTCACGGGCAGGTACCGAGAGCAGCCTCAAGATCGGGGCGACGGTCGGAGTCATCGGCATCATCATTGGCGTCCTGACCTACAGCGGGCTGGTGCTGACGTTTGCCGACATCGTGATCGAACTCGCCGATGGGAGGCTGTTCCTCACCATCCTGCTGATCGCGCTCGCCTCGCTGGTCCTCGGCATGGGCGTACCGGTGACGGCGGCCTACCTCATCACCGCGGTGGTGGCGGTGCCCGCGTTGACTCATCTCGGCGTGAACGAGATTGCGGCGCATATGATCGTGTACTGGTTGTCGCAGGACTCCAATATCACGCCGCCGGTGTGCATCGCGGCCTTCGCGGGCGCCACGATCGCCAAGGCCAACATGTGGCTGACCGCCTTCACCGCGTTCAAGTTCGCGAAATTCTTGTATCTGGCGCCGTTCCTGTTCGGCTACGTGCCGGGCTTCTCCCTGGACGGCAGCGCCAGCGACATCGCGATATCGTTCGCGCTCATACTGGTCGGGACCTACGCTTATTCCTGGCTGCTTAGCGGCATCTGGATTCCCGGGAAGAAGAAGAGCGATTGAGACAGTTCACACACGGTGGACGCACGACACGGCGCAACGTTGGACGAGGACGGAGACCGAGGACATGAGTGGCGCCAATGACACGCCCAGAGTCACCTACTCCAAGATTCTCTATGCCACCGATCTTTCGGAAGCGGGACGGCTCGCGTTCCCCCACGCGGCGAGCCTCGCGCACGCCTACGGCGCCGAGCTCACCGTGTTCCACGTGGTGGAGACGGAGGAGTTCGAGAAGTACGTCGTCGGCTACATCAGCGAGGATCTGTGGAATCAACTCAAAACGCGCAGCCTGCAGGAGGCGCGCGACCTTCTGGTCGAGCGCAAGCGGCGCGACTCCCGTATCAAGAACGCGGTCGTGCAGTTCTTAGAGGACAATCTCCCCGACGAGACGGCTGAGTACGTCACCTACGATGTGGTCGTGAAGTCGGGGGACGCGGTCGACGAGATTGTCGCGCAGGTCGAGAGCGGAGGCTACGACCTCGTTGTAGTGGGAAACTACGGGCGCCGGGCCGTGCGCGACGCTCTGATGGGAAGCACGGCGTGGCATTTGCTGCACCGCTGCAAGGTGCCCGTGGTGGTGGTGAGCCTGCCCGGTGCCGACTCCACGACCTGATCGGCGTTCGGCTGGCTATCGAAACATTGGGTCGGTGCGAGGCGCGTCGCGGTTCGCGACCGCCTTTGTTACGACATGTCGCGATCTAGGTCTAAACTAGCCGGTGGCACTATCCGTGTTGAGTACGCCTGATGGTTGGATAGCCAGCAGAAGCGGAGACCTTGAACTGGTAGACGCTAGCGAGGGCGAGGAGAAACAGCCCTAAAGCCCTGCCAGCGCCGAGAACCTTTTCAGAGGTCAAGCAATCCAGGTTAGGTGGTGTCAATGACCGCTAGGGGTCAACATGCGACATTCGCCGGGGGTGCCACCCACGTCCGGAGCTGGGGGTAGAGCGGAAGCAATCGGGTGGAAAGCAGACATCGCTGACGGAATGTCGCCTGTTGGGGGATAAGCAGACGTGCCGGCGACATGGCTGGAGAGTCCGTTCATAGCCAGAAGCCGCCATTCAACCGCCATCCCAACGGCATGGATTCTCCAGTCCTTGCTCGTTAGTCTCCTGGGTGAGGGAGAAAGGGCTTGGAACGCAGGCTCGCAGCCATACTTAGTCTCCTGGGTGAGGGAGAAAGGGCTTGGAACGCAGGCTCGCAGCCATACTGGCCGCCGATGTGGCCGGCTACACGGCCCTGATGGGCGCCGACGAGGCCGGCACGCTTCAGCGTGTGACCGATCTGCGCCGAGAGTTCCTCGAACCCCTGATCAACAAACATCATGGACGGGTTGTCAAACTCATGGGCGACGGGCTGCTGGTGGAGTTCGCCAGCGTGGTCGACACCGTCGCCTGCGCCCTGGCCTGGCAGGACGGCGTAACCAAGCGAGAGGCAGCAGTCGATGAAGACGCGCGGATGACCTTCCGCATCGGCATCAACCTTGGGGACGTGATCGTCGAGGGCAACGATATCCACGGCGACGGGGTCAACATCG
>JBDHAS010000227.1:0-6922 GCA_039588015.1 Gemmatimonadota bacterium
CAGGTGAGGCCATCTGTGGCTGGGAGCGCCGATCACGAAGGCCAGGTCGATGCGATCGCTGATCGTCTTCAAGTAGGCGTGATCGGCGACGTAGTCGGCCATGTAGTCGCCGTTGTGGTAGACGATCCAGTCGCCGTAACGGACCAGGTAGGCCACTTCAGGGATGTCGTTGTGGAAGGAATCGATCGTGTAGACCTGTATGTCACCTAGGGCGGCCGTTGCTCGCAGCCCCTCCATGGTGTGACAGTCGGCGCCGGCTCCGGTGAAACGATCACAGTGTGATTCCGGCTCTTCGTCCCAACCGATGATGTAGGTGAGGCGCTCGATCTCACCCTGCCACTCGAAGATGACGGGGTCGTAATGGTCACCGTGGGCGTGCGTCACGAAGACGTACACGTTCAGATCGCTGATCTCTGCGGGGTCGATGAGCCCGTTCTCCAGAGTGCGCGGCGTGGCGTCCGTGACGCCTCCCATCCCGAGCTCTTCCTGGTAATCGAAGACGAGCAGCGCATCGCCGATGCGAACCGCCCAGCCCGAATGGCGCAAGTACCATACGATCGCTTGGTCGCCGCCTCGATCCGAGGCCGTCTGCGCGCAGGCGCTCGTGGACGTGAGCCCTGCTATCAGAAGACAGGTCAGCACCTTGCTGATGCTTCTCATGCTTTCCTCCTCGTCTTCTAGAAGCGGGCACTGACCAGGTTGACGCTGAGGGCTGGCCGCAGACGTCTGCGGCCATGCTCATCGAGCGAGGGTAGCGCGCTCGCGAACGGCAGCGGGAATCCGACTGTGACATCGTCTCCTACGTTCAGAAATGCCTGTTGGAAGTCAGGCGACGAACGTCCGTCGGGACGTCCCTTTCCGCGAACCGTCAGGGCGCCGACGATCAATCCGATTGTTGCGGTTGCCGTCGGAATGGCTACTGCCGTTTCCGTGTCGTCGGGTTGGACGATCAGGTCGATCCCCAAACCGGCTACGCCGCCGGCCAAGCCGGCAACGCTGGCCAGTCGCACCTGGCCGCGCGTGGGTCGCCAGGCTCTTGCGGCCGGAACGGCGGCCAGAAGTCCTGCGTTACCGCCAAGTAGTGTGTAGGCGAGGAGAGTATCGTCCTCCTTGTTCAGGATGATACCGAGGGCGAGGCCGTAATAGGTGCCCCAAAGCGCGCCGTGATCGACGAGCGTCATATCACCCCTCGGGATGTTCTTTTTGCTTAGCCAGAGTCCCGTGCCAATCCCAGCTAGGCCGCCGACGACCGCAGCCGTCCAAGGCGCCTCGGTCGGCGTGTCTGAGTAGCAGCCGAACTCGTTGCAGATCTCCTTTTCGCCGATATTGAGAACGGCGCGCCAGCCCATCGCCTGCCAGGTGCCCCAGATGGTTGAGAGAGTGTAGGCGCCCGCCTGACCCGAGGAGATAGGTCGGTTGCTGGCGAAGGCCCTGGAGGCGAGGTACCCAACTGGTGCTCCGATGAGCAGGCCGGCGCCGAACGGCTCGGGTTCGTCGGCGCCCAGCGCGGCCGGTGTGGCCAAGCCTAGCCAGGTGAAGAAGAGCGTGTTCCAGACGATGAACTGGACCCGGCCGTCCCTCTCCTCCAGTGTGCCGAGCAGGTCGGCCAGCAGCTCTCGAGCCTGGGTGGCCGCCGGCGAACCGGGGTAGCGCTGAATGAGGTACTCGAGCAACTCCTCCGCCGTGGTCGTCGCTCCTTCGACTCGCAGCTGGCGCGCAACCTCGAGGATTACGGCTGCCGTATCCGCCGGCGTCTGCTGGGCTTGGAGCGATTGCGTGTCCATCGAGACGTGGAAGGACAAGCAGACAATCGAGGAAGACACCAACCGTCGAAGGGACATCCTCGTACCCTCCTTAGTCTGGGTACTTGCCGGACGTAGCGTTTACCGAGCGTTACGGTACGTTCACCGGCTCGTACGTATCGGCCGCCGGGTCGTAGCCATTCGGCAGGCCGAGTTGGTCCGTCAGGCGTTGCATACGAGGGTCACTCCTGAGCGGGTCGAGCGCCGGGTCGACGCCGAGGATCCCAAACGAGAGGTCGTTGAGGTCGGCGGCTCTTTCGACCCACTGCAGTGCCGTCTCATAGTCTCCGAGATTGGTGTATAGCACGATGATCGTGCGGACGTTGAGAATTCTGCTATCCGCGATTAGCGTGCCGAGTGCCCTTCGCGCTTCATCAAAAAGCACTTCGTCCGTCCCGTCGCTGGCGAGGGCGTGACCGATCACGGCGGCCCCATCCGGGTCCGTGGCTCCCAGCGCTCGCGCGAGGAAGACGGCGTGATTTGCCATGACTTCCCCTGTTAGGCCCATCAGGGGGCCCCATTGAAGCATCGCGGCGCTGCCGGCTTCGTTGTCTCCACCCATGGCTAGCATGCGTTCGAACATGCTCCGGCCCTCTGCGTACTGGCGTGCCGTGACCAGGGATTGCGCCAATGTTCCGTGGGCGACGGGTGAGAGCGGGTCGAGCGCCAACGCCGTTCGGTGTTGCTCGAGCGCTTCCTTGACCCGACCCTGATATCTGAGCAGGTCGCCCAGCATGGCGCGGGCGTACACGTACGACGGCTTTAGCACGATCGCTCTTTTCAGCGCGAGCTCGGCCGTGGTCCAATCTCGGTCGACTTCGGACGCCAGTACGCCCCACGAGGCCCAAGCCTCGGCCAAATCCGGGTCGAGCAGCACGGCTCGTTGCGCCGCCATCTTGGCGCGCGGCACCAGCATATGCGCTCGGGCGTCCCGGTACGCCAGCGCGTCGATGGCGTCGGCGAGCCCGCTCCACCCGAGGGCGAACCCGGGGTCAAGTGCGACGGCTTCCTCGAAATCATCCACCGCCTCGTACAGCAGAGCTCCCCGCCGTGTATACCACTTCTGGCGACCGGCCACGTACAGTTCATACGCCCGGACGACGGATGTTCCGCCCCGGTAGACCCCTTCCGCGTAAGCGCCGAGCCGCGGGACCAGCTCACGCAGGATGGACTGGGCCAGTTCTTCCTGAACCATGAATATGTCGGTGATGTCGCGGTCGTATTCCTCGGACCACAGGTGGAACCCGGTCTCCGCGTCGATGAGCTGTGCCATGATCCGCACGCGATCCTCCGACCGTCGGACGCTTCCCTCCAGCACCGCTTCCACATCGAGCGTGTCACCGATGGAGCGCAGGTCCAGGTTCTGGTCGCGCAGTGCGAACGACGACGTACGGCCCGCCACTTTGAGGTCCTGAACATTGGCGAGGGCATTGATCAGCTCGTCGGCGAGCCCATCTCCGAAGTACCGGTTCTCAGGGTCACCGCTCATGTCGGTGAACGGCAGGACCGCTATGGAATCGTAGGATCGGGCCCCGGGACCGGTCCGTGCCAGTGTCCACCAGGCCGCGAGTGCCAGGAGCGTGATTCCCACCGCTGCAGCGATCCCGGCAGGCCACCGGCGGCGGCGCGGCTGCTGGGCTATAGTCTCGAGCTCGCCTGTCATCGCCGGGTCCGTGGCCTTCAAGCCCTCCGGGGTTCGCTCGTAAGCCCAGGCGAGGGCCAGCGCGAGCGGAAGACCGAGGAGCGCGAGCCATACGACGAGTGCGATCGTCCACTCCGGCAATGGAATACGGGGAAAGACGAGGTCGGCCGCCTCGATGGTGACGAACGCCGCACCGCCGTACACAGCAGCCACTCGAAAGACTTTGCGGCGCTTCAGTTCGGCAAACAGTCGCTGATAGGAAGGGATCCCGGTCATGTCCTAAAAATATCGGACTTGTCGTGGGTTCGGGGAAGGGATAGCGGCGCCGGTTCGAGAAGGTTGGGATTGTCACCCACTACTCTGGTCCGGCAACCGCGATCGTATAGACGTATAGTGGTAAGGGAAGGGACGCACGGCACGTCAATACTCGCCCGCGGTCTCCCGTGCCCGTTGCAGGATGTAGCCTTGGATCAAGCGTACGTCGTCTTCATCGAGCGAATTGTCAAAGCGCGGCATCCCGAGCGCCTCTCGTGCGCCTCCGAGCACGATGTCGATGATCTGCTCGTGGACCTGCGCAGTCGTGCGACGTAGATCTGGAGTGATGCCGCCGCCCTCGGCATCGATTCCGTGACAGCCGACGCAGTAGTCCGAGAACAACTGCTCACCTTCCGCGAACTCCGCCGCTGTGACGACGAGCTCGAACGTGGGCTCGGGGATCGGCGGCAGTGGCTGCAGCGCCTCGGGGAGCGTGGCGCTGCCGTCGAGCGTAAACACCAGGAGTCGGCCTGGTCCTACTTTCCCCTCACCGAGCCCCGTGTTGACCAGCACTTCCGGTCCACCCCAGCCGGAGAGCACGGCGATGTATTGAGTCCCATCGACCGCATAGGTCACGGGTGCCGCAGCGATACCCGTCTCGTGCTGGAACTCCCAGAGCACATCGCCATCGCTGGCGCGGTAAGCCCGCAGGCGGCCGTCCGCTCGCCCTTGGAAGACGAGCCCGGCGGCGGTCGAGAGCGTTCCACCGCTCAGCGGCTGCGGGTGCTCCTCGCGCCAGACCTCGCGCTGGCCCACGGGGTCCCATGCGACGAGCCGACCGGCCTCAGGCATCTCCTCGCCGGTCTCTGGCCCGTCGTAGAGGAAATCGCCGGCGATGTTGATCTTCCGCGGATCGTACTCCCAATCGTCGTCGACCACGTGGAGCATCGAGTGCTCGTAGACCGAGAAGTAGACGAGCCCCGTCTCGGGGTTGTAGGACATCGGATGCCAGTTGTGAGAACCGTTCGGCCCGGGCGCGACGTGTACACCACCCTCGAGCGCCCGCGCGACGGGATTCTCGATCGGTCGTCCCGCGGAATCGATTCCGGTCGCCCACGTCACGTTCGCGAACGCTTCGCCTGACAGGAACTCGCCTGTCTCTCGGTCGATCACGTAGAAGAACCCGTTCTTGGGCGCTTGCATGATCACGCGACGCTCCCGGCCATCGATCTCGAGTTCGGCGAGCATGAGCGGCTGGGTGGCGGTGTAGTCCCAGTTGTCCCCGGGTGTGGTCTGGTAGTGCCACATGTACCGGCCGTCCGACGCCCGCACGGCGAGGATCGACGACAGGTAGAGGTTGTCGCCACCACCCGGGCTCCGGAGCCGCGCGTACCAGGGCGAGCCGTTTCCTACGCCGATGTAGACGAGGCCCAGCTCGGGGTCGTAGACGATAGCGTCCCACGCAGTGCCTCCACCTCCGGCCTGCCACCAGTCACCGGACCAGGTCTCGGCCGCCCGGGCCATCCACTCGTTTTCGTGCCCATCGGCGGGATCACCCGGCACCGTGTAGGTGCGCCAGATGAGCTCTCCGCTCATTGAATCGTAGGCGGACACGTAACCGCGCACGCCGAACTCCGCTCCGCCGTTCCCGATCAGCACCTTGCCGTCGGCGATCCGCGGCGCGCCCGTGATCGAGTACGCCTTGCCCTCGGGTGTCGTCTGCGTCTCCCAAACGAGCGCGCCGGTCTCGGCGCGCACGGACACGAGCCGGCCGTCGATGGTCCCGAAGTAGACCATTCCTTTGTAGAAGGCCGGACCGCGATTCACGACGTCGCAGCAGACATAGCGCGCGTGTCCCCGGTTCACCTGCGGGTCGTAGGTCCACTTGTGCTCGCCCGTCGCCGCATCGAACGCGTGCAGGATGCTCCAAGAGCTGGTCACGTAGATGAGCCCGTCGACGACGAGCGGCGTAGCTTCGAGCCCGCGTATCGTCGCCATGTCGGCGTACCAAGCGAGGCCCAGGCGATCGAGCGTCTCTTCGTTGATTTGGGTCAGGGGGCTGTGCCGCTGCTCTTTGTAGGTGCGGCCGTAGGTGAGCCAGTTCTCTTGATCTATGTCCGCGTTCACGAGCCGGGCGTCGTCGACTGCCAGGTCTGGAGGCGACTCGCGGCACGCAGCGAGCACGAAGACGAGGGAGAGGGAACCGAGGACCGCGAATTTCCGGGCGAGGATGACCCGGGCGCGGTTAGCGACGAGATGAATCATGCAGTTTTTCCTTGGTTAGGGCGAACCACGAATGTCATGAGGTGACAATCGTGTGTCAAGCGGCAGAATAGTGCCAGCGCCGGTCAAGGCTGGCTGGCACCGGGCTGAACGACAATTAGCGGCCCTAGAAGTCTTGAGCCAACACGGCGAGACAGACCTTGATTCCCTCGATGAAGTTGCCGAGTCGAATGTTCTCGTTCGGACTGTGCTGGTTGTTGTCCGGGTTCACAGTGGGAACGGATACGGCCGGCACGTCGAGCGTCGTGACGAACGGCGAGATGGGAATCGACCCGCCGCTCGTTCTGATCTTGATCGGCTCTTCCCCGTAAAGATTCTCGAACGCGCTCGATAGCCAGCGCCCGGGCTCGGAATCGAAGTCGGTGCGAAAGGCGAGGTACGATATCTCGGATGTGAACGACGCGATCTTGGGATGCGCGCGGCGTTCCGCGTCGGTGGGCTCACGTTCGATGACGAAGTAGCCCAGGCTTTCGATATGCCCTCGGATCAGCTGGAGCAGGCGATCAGGATCGGATTCCATGACCAATCGAACATCGACCTCCGCCGTGGCGGTGGCCGGGACGATGGTGCGTCGCTGCTCGCCCACCCAGCCGGACGACATGCCCCGGATGTTGAGTGATGGGTACTGAACGGCTTCCTGGAGAGTCGTCCCGATCTGGTCGACGGTTCCGATGCCCAGAGTAGCTCGGATCGCTGTCTCATCGTCAGGCACGCGGGCGAGAATTCGCTTCGTCTCCGCATCGAGCTTGTCACGCGTCCGTTCTCGTCTTTCATCGAGGCGAGAATCTGGGCGAGCCGCAGCGCGGGATTCGGTGCGTAGTTCCCGTAGTGGCCGCTGTGGATCGGAACGCGGGGGCCATAAGTCGTGAGCGTGAACGTCGCGATTCCGCGAGCGCCGAACTTCAAGGTCGGCTGATTGGAGATGTGGGGTGGGCCGTCG
>JBDHAS010000228.1:0-6241 GCA_039588015.1 Gemmatimonadota bacterium
CCCGTACTCGGAGACAAATGGGGCCGGCCTCGGCTTCGTCCAACGCCCGTCTTCCAGCCTGGAGAAGAGGACGGGGCCGCGGAAGGCTTTCGTCCAATAGACCTCGGTCCCGTCGGGGGAGAACGCTGCCGGAGAGTGCTCGGAGTTGAATCCGTGTCCCGAGACGATCCCCAGCGCGAACCGCTCCGGCACGTCGCCCGGCTCCGGTTGACCCAGCCAGGCCCCGCGTAGCTGTGGGAAGACCGGCGGCTGATCCGAGGCGCCCAACGCCACGAGCCGCGTTGCCACGCTGTCGTGTCCGCTCTCCTGCGCAAAGTGAAATGCCGTCATGCCCTGGACGCTAAACTCTTCCATGGAGGCGCCGTTGCGAACCAGGAACTCCACGAAGGCCAGGCGGCCGTTCTCAGCGGCGATGTGGAGGGGAGTGAGGCCGTACATGTTCTTCTCGTCCACTGGAAGGCCGCGGGCCAGCAGCGCCTCCCCGATGAGGACCGAACCGCCTCGGGCAGCGGCGTGCATGGGCACGTGGTCCCACCAGGGGATCTCCTTGGCTTCCGCTGCCTGCGTTGCCATGCGGAAGACCCCCTCGAACCCGTTGCTCGCCGCCAGGTACGCGGCCCGCACCACGGTCTCATCGTCCTCGGGCAGCCTGGCGCCCGCTGCCAGCAGGGCGTCGATGATCTCGGGCATCCCGTAGTAGAGGGTGGAAAGCAGGATCTCCTCACCTCTCGGCGTCCGGTCGTTCACGTCGGCACCGGCAGCGATCAACTGCTCGACCACTTCTAGGTTGTCGCCCCAGTTCACGGCCAGGAAGAGCGGCGTTCGCCCCCGCATATCCCTAGCCGTGACGTCGGCCCCGCGAGCCAGGAGCAGGGCCACGTTGGACGCATCACCCTCGTAGGCGGCAATGTGAAGCGGGGTCTGGTTCCAGGCGTCCACCGCCGAGATATCGCTACCGCGGTCCAGAAGAAGCTCCGCCAACTGCGAGTGGCCGCCCCGCACGGCGTGGTGCAGAGGGGTCATCCCTTCGCCGTCCCTCACGTTCACCAGCTCGGGGCTCGCCTTCAGGAGGGCTTCGACACGATCCACTTCTCCGGCCTGGGCGGCTTCCAGGATCTGGGTGGCCGCCTCGGCTTGGGCCGCCGCGGAAGCGGGGCTGCAAAGGAATAGGGTCGGCGCGACGAGAATCACAGAAGACATGCGGCTCAGAGTGACATAGCGGTTCGGGCGGTTCACCTCAGAATTTCCTCCTCACCTCGGTTGTTTCGTTTGACGCGCAAGCCGTGCAAAGACGTTGCCACGCTGCTCCAGCGCCCAGTCCCGTGACCCGCTCATCTTTCCTTCTGTGCGACCTCTTCCTCTCCCGTCTCCCGATGCATGACCATCCGCACGATGTTGCCCGCTTCATCCTCCTCGAACGTGATGAAGGACAGACTCGATGGATAGAACAGAGTGTCCGGGGACGCCGGAAATACCTCCAACTGCCTGCCGCTATCCCGCTGCGTGAGGATACGGGCCCCGTCGACGATGACCTTCCGAGCACTCGTCTCATTGATTCGGTACGTTCCCTCGAGACGCGCGAGTTGGCTTGCCTGCAGGGTGACCGGCTCCCACTGCGGAAACGGATCACCGGCAACGAGGGCTGCGATCCGCTTCGCCAAGGGATCGAGGTCACGAGTCGTCTTGCGTGGATTGTTGGACAGGATGGCCACGTATACCCGGCGGTCGGGAAGGTAGAAACTAGAAGCGTGGAAGCCGTAAGCATCCCCGCCATGCCAGTAGATCGCCTTTCCTTTGAGCCGTCCGATGAAGAAGCCGAGGCCGTACTGGGTCGTGCCGGACAGCACTTCTCGAGTCTCGGGCGTGAACAGCGCCGCCGTATTCATGGGGCTCAACAGGTCACCGTCATGCAGTCCGAGATGGAAGCGAGCCAGATCATCAACTGAAGACAACAGGCCGCCTGCGGCGTACAAGATAGGGCCTGGCAAGCTGGCGTACGGGTTCCGGATGACAACGGTGTCGTCATCGAGATAGCCTGGTACGCGTCCTGGGATGACGTCCACGTTGCTGTAGTAGCGTGTGCTCCGGAGCTGCAGCGGTTCGAAGATGGCCTTGGAGAGGAAGCGTGAGTACTCCGTTCCGCTGGCGCTCTCTATAAGCCGACCGAGCAGGTAAAACCCGCCGTTGGTGTATCTGAACGCGCTACCCGGGGAAAAGTCGAAATCGCGGTGAACTATCAGATCGAGGAACTCGTCTACCGCCACCTCGTCGTTGACCAGGGCGAAGAACTTCTCTTCCATCAGGTCGTAGTACGGCTCGCTGAAAAGCTCCGGCACCCCGGCGGTGTGACTCAAGAGTTGCCGGATGGAGACGGAATCGAAACGTACAGGCAGATCCGGGAGATGCTTCCGTATGGCGTCGTCCAGCGAAAGCAGTTCTCGTTCGACGAGGACCATGACCGCGACGGCAGTGAAGCTCTTCGTTTGCGATCCGATCCGAAACACCATGTCGGGGCGAACCGGAACACCCAGCTCCAGATCCCCAAGACCGTACCCCCTCCTGAAAACAATGGAGTCGCCTTTCACCACGATGACGGCCGCCCCGAGTTCGTTCGGGTCGAACGACGCGGCGAGGATCCGGTCGATATCCTCCTCGACCCCAGTGGGTCGGTCACCACCAGCCGTGCAAGAGGCTGCGGCAGCAACCAGGGCGACCAGCGGGACTCTCGCGCTCACAAGCCTCTGCATCATAGATCGTCTCTCCGTCCTCCGGCGGCGCGCTATCAGGACGCTCCCTATCGGCCCGGAAGTAGACTCGGTGGGGCTCAGTTCCGTACTCGCTCGGCGTTGGCGATCACCATGTGCACCCACTCGGTTCCCGCGTTGCAGTACTCGTGGTCTCGATCGGGACGGAACATGACGGTATCACCCGCAGGCGCTTGGACGCTCTCGTCCTCGACCCGAACGGTGAGGCAGCCCGCGAGTACGTGAACCATTTCGACGGTCCCGGGCGATTGCGGATCGGCCTTGTATGCATCGCCGGGGGCCAGGCGGAACTCCCAGAGTTCCAGCGGCCACGGCTCCTCCGATGCTGCCAGCAACCGCCCCTCGCCTCCGCGCTTGCCTTCCCAGAGAACGACATTGTCGTCTCGGCGCACGACCTGAACAGCTGTAGGCGGACCGATGTCAAGCAGCTGGGGAAGGGAGACGCCTAAGGCGTTCGCCAGGCGGCAGAGCGTGGCCAGGCTCGGATTCGTGCGCCCTTGTTCAACCTGCACCAGCATCCCCTTGCTGATGCCGGCTCGCGCTGCCAGCGCATCGAGCGTGAGGCCCTCCTCGAGCCGCCTTGCTCTCGCGTTTCGGGACAGCGCTGCTGTGATGACTGAGGGGTCTCGGGACGCGACCATGACTTCCTCACTCTCTCGATCGAGGTGAAGGTCAATATATTATACTGTATAGTACAGTGTACTGCAACAAATGTTGAACTTGGGATCATTTCGTGCTTGGGCGCGAGGCGTGGAGCCTGGACCCCCATCTTGAGTGGCCACGCCATCAGGGAGACGAAAACCGTCCCGGAAATGGGGTTCGAGGCGGAGGGAACTTTGGTGAACCCACTGTACAACCTGCAGGACCGCGAGTGGCAGGCCGGGCATTCGATCATCTACATCGCAGATAGCGGTTCGTGACCGAATCCAGGCCGTTGCCTGGTTAGGGTTGAGAGCGCCTCACGGCGCTCTCAACGCGAGTCCACCTAGGGCCATCAGACTCAACTCCATCTGCATGGCGGGAGGTAACGACGCCTCGTCGGCAAGACCGGCCTGGCTTGGATCGACGCAGTAAGCAGACGCTTGCATCTTCTCCACCTGGCCAATGACCGCCCATGCTATAGACGTTGTGATGGTGACGCCTGTCAGGCCTGCACCCTCACATTGGTCGAGGAGGTCGTCGAGCAACTCACTTGAAGTGTCGATTGGCAATGGCGACAGCCAAAGCGGGCTGAACTTCGAAGCGTCGGCCGTGACCTGCTTACCAGGTTGTACCGCGACCGTCGCAGCCACGGGATACGTTCCGCAGCCCAGCACGGCCGTGATAGCTACCAGTGCTACTGCGTTGAGCGTTTTCATTATCGTGCCCCTGTTGAAGTGAGATCACTCCGGTTCACAACATCTACAAGGCACACTGCGTGCCGCACGTCCCACTACACAGTTGGCAATACAGCAGCACTCTGGCGCAACGATTCTCAGCTGGATCACCAACAGGTGTGTGAAGGCGACCCGTGCTTGCGTGTCCGCACGACACGTGATCAGGAGCGACTTGATGTTGTTTAGGGAACCTAGGAGCGTACCGTTACGAGGTCTCGGTTGAACCGGGCTTGCCCCGGCGCCAGAGCAGGACGATCGGCAGGGCGAACGCCATACTGCCTAGCAGCGACAAGAGCAGGAACCATCCCCACGCCAACCGGTTCACCCTCCACTTGGACAACAGGTATGCGAATACCACAACGAGCACGAGCGCTTCGATCATGAACGCTGCAGCGATCGGATTCGTCATCGCGTCGGCAAGGGTGCCCGGCTGAAACAGTAGGCCGTGAAGGAAGGCGCCGTTGATGATGGCGAATCCAAAGACGGCCAGCGTCCAAAGCCAGAATCGTTCCCGCGGCGTGTATTCGATCTCGCGTCCCATTCAAGTCTTCCTTCTTGGTTCAGTCCTGGCGTTGCCTAACGACGAGTTCCACGATGAGGAATCGAACCCCGCTGAAGCGTAGTACGCTAGCACGTGCGACATTTCGCGGCTATGATCTGGCCATTCATGTCCGATCTCATACTCTGGAATGGAGAGAAGGGGAGATGGTCATCAAAGGCCGCGGTCTGCTTGTCGCCGGGATGCTGCTCTCCACCGTCGCGCTGTCGCACTCAGATCGACGATTACCGGAAGATACCCAGGATCCACAGCAGCAACGCCCCAATATCGTGCTGATGTTCCCGGACAATCTTGGTTGGGGTGAAGTCGGAGCCTACGGGGGTGTCCGCGGCGTCCCGACGCCGAACATCGATCGGCTCGCCGATGAGGGGATCCGCTTGGACAACTTCAACGTCGAGAACTCGTGTACGATCTCGCGCATAGCGCTGATGACCGGTCGCTACGCGATCCGTACCGGCGGAGACCACATCGATGGGCTGACGCTTTGGGAGGTCACGATCGCCGAAGCGCTGCAGTCGCTGGGATACGCGACAAGTCTTTTCGGCAAATGGCATCTCGGGGGCGTGAACTGGCACGGGCGGCGCGCGCCGACGCACCAGGGCTTCGACGAGTGGTACGGCATTCCGGGCACGAGCCACACGGCGCAGTTCACGAGCTTCGAGAACTTCGACCCGGCCACGATGGAGACACCGTACATCTGGGAAGGCCGGGCCGGCGAGCCGTCACGAAAGGTGAAGGTCTACGACATGGACACTCGCCGGACCGTGGACCGCGAGGCCGCCGAACGGGGCATCGCGTTCATGGAGCACAACGTGCGTGAGGACCGCCCCTTCTTCTTCTTCTATCCCATCACCCAGATCCATTTCCCCACGCTGGCGCATCCCGACTTCGCAGGCACCACCGGCGCGGGAGACATCGGCGACGCAATGGCGGACGTCGATCACAACGTCGGCCTGGTGCTCGCGGCGATCGAACGCCTCGGTATCGAGGAGAACACGATCGTCTTCTGGTGCACCGACAACGGGGCGGAAGAGCGGCGGCCCTGGCGTGGTACGGCGGGACCCTGGAGCGGGTTCTACAATACGATGATGGAGGGAGGAGTGCGGACGCCCTGCGTGATTCGCTGGCCCGACCGTATCCCGGCAGGACAGGTCTCGAACGAGATCGTGCATCAGGTCGATTTCTTCCCGACGCTGGCCGCGGCGGTGGGCGCGCCCGAGATCGTGCCGACGGACCGGGCGATCGACGGCGTGAACCAGCTCCCCTTCCTGGAGGGCAGGCAAGCACACTCGAACCGCGAGAGCGCGATCTACTGGACGTGGCGCGGGCAGCTGGACGCGGTCAAGTGGCGGGACTGGAAGTTCCATTATCGCTTCCGGCCCACTTCCACAGGACAAAACCCGCCGGAGTCCATGCGACTGTTCAACCTGAGGTCCGATCCCAAGGAAGAGACCGACGTGAAGGACTTCAATCCTTGGGTGATGAGCGTGATGGATCGGATCGTCGCCGAGTTCGAGGCGTCGACGGAGGTATACCCGAAT
>JBDHAS010000229.1:0-6182 GCA_039588015.1 Gemmatimonadota bacterium
TGATCGCGCTCGACGGCGACAAGGGCCGTGGTTCCGGACGCTCGATACCGGGCTTCCATCTTTACGAAGCGCTGAAGTCGTGCGAGTCACACCTCGAACAGTTCGGCGGGCACAAAGCGGCGGCGGGACTCGTGATCCGCAGCGAGAACGTGCCCGCTTTTCGCGAGGGCTTGAACGCCGTCGCGCACGAGCGCTTGACGACCGACGACCTTAGCCGGCGGCTGCGGATAGACCACGAGCTGGCCATGTCCGATGTGACATCGGAGTTGTGGCGGTTCCTGGCTCACTTCGGTCCCTACGGACAGGGCAACCCGAAGCCGGTCTTTCTGGCCCGGGAAGTCGGGCTGGCTTCGGCGCCCCAGATCGTGGGCAAAGACCATCTGCGCCTGCGGCTCGATGTCGGCGACGGCGCGACGCCCGACGCGATCGCGTTCGGCCAGGCGGCGGAATGCGAGTGGCTGACCGAATCGTCGCGCGTCGACATCGCGTTTCAGCTGGGGCTGCGCGAATGGCAGGGCGTCGAGCACGTCCAGGCGCAGGTGATCGATGTCCGGCCGAGCGAGGCGGCTTGGGCGAGCTCCGAATCGTAGCCGGGCGCTGGGGGCGCCGTCGGCTCAAAGTGCCCCGGTCCGGCTCGCTGCGGCCGACGCCGGAGCGCGCCCGCGAGGGGTGGATGAACGTGCTCGGCCCCGTTCTGGAAGGGGCAGCGGTCGTCGATCTGTTTGCGGGGACGGGCGCCCTGGGGTTGGAAGCGCTTTCCCGCGGTGCGGGGCACGCGACGTTCGTCGAGCGAGACAGACGAGCGCTCGATTCGCTGCGACAGAACATCGCGGCGCTCGACGCCGGCGACCTGTGCACGATCGTCAACGCGAACGTATTCGCGTACTTGGATACGTTGGCGCCGGAATCGTTCGACCTCGCGCTGGCCGACCCGCCCTACGCCAAGGGCCTGGCGGATCGGCTCGTCAAGCGGTATATGCGGGTTCCGTTCGCACGGATCCTCTCCGTGGAGCACGGAGCGGGCGAACGGCTCGAGTTGCCGGCGGCCGCGGAAGAACGCCGCTACGGTGACACCGTCATCGCGTTCGTCGTCGTCGCCGATCTGAAAGAGGAGGAATAATGAGCGAACCGAGGGTCGCCATCTATCCGGGTACGTTCGACCCGTTGACCCTGGGTCACGAAGATATCGCCCGCCGCAGTCTGAAGTTCGTCGATCGTCTCATCCTGGCGGTGGCGCACCATCCGACCCACCAAAAGGACCGGCTATTCTCGGTGGAGGAACGGATCGAGATGATCGAGGAATGCTTCGCCAAGGAGCCGCGGGTCGATGTCACCGAGTTCAGCGGCCTGCTGGTGGAATTCTGTCAGGAGGTCGGGGCGCGGCTCGTCGTTCGGGGATTGCGGGCGGTGAGCGACTTCGAGTACGAGTTCCAGATGGCTTTGATGAATCGCGAGCTACTTCCGGAGCTCGAGATGGTGTTCATGACCCCGGCAGGTGAGTTCACGTTTCTCAGCGCGTCGCTGGTGCGCGAGATCGCATCGCTCGGCGGCGACGTGTCTCGCTTCGTTTCCCCATCGGTGCTGCGGCGCCTGGAGCAGCATATCTCCAGCTAGCCGATGGCATTTCTCTGCAAGCTGGCCGAGCGTGCGGTTGGCACGAACAAGCGGATCGTGCTGGTGGAGGGCCAGGACGAGCGCGTCCGCGAGGCGGCCGTTCAGCTCCAGAAAGCCGTACACGTCGAGCCGGTCCTGTTGGTCCCCGATGCGTCGTTCGATGGTCCGGCCGGCTGGAGCGGCGCGGTTCGTTGCCCCGCCGAAGATCCCGACCTGGGGCGTTACGCCGAGCTCTACCGCGAGATTCGCGGAGCAGACGGCGTCGATGAGGCGGCGGCGCGCCAGCAGGCCGCCGATTCGCTGTACTTCGCCGGGCTCATGATACGGGCCGGTGACGCGGACGGGGCCATCGCGGGAGCCGTCAACGCCACGGCCGACGTCGTGCGTGCCGCGCTCCGGTGCGTTGGGATGGCGCCGGGCTCCCGGATGGTCAGCGGCGCCTTCTATATGGTGGTCCCCTCGTTCCGCGGCACGCCGGAACACGAAGTACTGACGTTCGCCGATGCCGGCGTCATCCCGGATCCCGACGCCGGGCAACTGGTCGAGATCGCCGCTCAGGCCGCGCGCATGCGGCGAGCGATAGTGGGCGACGAGCCGAGGATCGCGTTCCTCTCCTTTTCAACCCGCGGCAGCGCCGACGACCCCGCGGTGGAGAAGATGAGGGTCGCGCACACCAGGTTCCGCGAGACCTATCCCGACGTCGCGGCCGACGGCGAGCTGCAGGCGGACGCGGCGTTGGTCCGGCACGTGGCGCAGCGGAAAGCGCCCGACAGTCCTATCGCCGGCCACGCCAACGTGCTAATCTTCCCCGACCTCGGGGCAGGTAACATCGCCTACAAGCTCGTGGAGCGCCTCGCCGGCGCCACCGCCATCGGGCCGATCCTGCACGGTTTGGCCCGGCCGTACAACGATCTCTCCCGGGGCGCGGACTCGGCGAGTATCGAGTGCATCGCGCACGTCACGGCCTTGATGGCCGCGGGGTCTTGATCCTCAGCCTTCGCCGGGTAGAGTATTCCAGGGGTCGTCTAGCATGGAGGGCAGATGAACTTCGAGGTTGCACAGCACAACGGTGTGACGATAGTCGAGGTCACGGGGCAGTTGATCGTGGGGAACCGGCAGGAGTTGAAGGACGACGTGCTGAAGCTCCTGGGTACGGGCGCGCGCAAGTTTCTGATCGACTTCAAGGACACGGCGTACATCGACTCTTCCGGTCTGGGAGTGCTCGTGAGCCTGTCGAAGAAGATCCGCGAGAAGGGCGGCGAGCTGCGGCTCTCGAACTTGAACGAGGATCTGCGCACGCTGTTCGAGCTGACCAAGCTGGATACCCTGTTCTACATCGCCGATTCCCGGGATCAAGCGCTCGAGAACTTCTAGTCGTCGCCACGGTAGTGATGACGTATGCCGACGGTTGACATAAGCCGGGCTTTGAATTGCGAATGTCGAATATCGAATGTCGAATTACCAAGAACAGTTCCTCGTTATTGGTTGATCGATATTGGGTGTTCGATATTCAAAGCCTGCAAACTCAAAGCGGCCAACCCGTCAGCATCGGTGTGGTCCGGTACTAGTTGCCATGCCGGCGCGTGAGGAAGGCCGGCGGGCCGCCCTCGTCATTACGCAACAGCTCGATCTGGCCGAGGAGCTGACGGAGGCAATCGAGGCCGTCGGTCTATGCGCCCGCGTCGTCTCGGCGCTCGACCACCTTGACGCTCACGCCGACACGCGCCCCTCCATCGTCATTACCGACCTGGCGCTGCAACCAAACGAAGGGCAGTGGGAGACGCTCGCCCAGCTGTTCCCGCGCTCTGTCCTATGGGCGGTCTGCGGCCAGAACATGACCGAGGTGGCCGCCGTCACAGCGGCATTCAAGCACGGCTGCCGCGACTGCCTCAGCCGGCCCATCACGCACGAGGATTTCAGCGAGAGGCTGGCGGCGCTGGGACGGCTGCCCGGCACCCGACCGGGCGAGTTGGATCGCTACATGTCGAACGAGATCCGGCTCGAGCTGCCGAGCGACGTATCGGTCATCGAGCACGTCGTGAAGCTGCTGGCCGATCGTTGTAGGGAGTACCGAAGCTACGGTCAGAAGACGCTGGTGAACCTGCGGATCGCGGTCAGCGAGGGGCTCTCCAATGCGATCCTGAGCGGCAACCAGGGAGACCGCAGCAAGCGGGTCAGGGTGTGGGCCAGGGTGAATGCGTGGGCGGTCAAAGTCCAGGTGACGGACGAAGGGCCCGGCTTCGACCCGCAGGAAATCCCGGACCCGACCGCCTCGGGCGCGCTGGAGGCGTCCGGCGGTCGCGGAGTGTTCCTGCTCAAACGACTCGCCGACGACCTGACGTTCAACGAGACCGGTAACGCCCTGACCTTCACGCTCCGCAGCGATTGGGAGGGGCCGAAGGTCGAGAAGCCCGAAGACTCGCTATCCGAATCCGAGGCCGCGCAGCCGCTCGTCAACGTTCTGGAACGACTGCGTAAGAGCTCGGGCGCCGACCTGCACCTATGGACCGAGAATCTGGACGGCGCGCTCGAGCACATCGCGCCGGGCGGGCCGGATCCCCAGGAGGCGATCGGCAAGCTGCACTGGCTTCAGACTCCCGGGATTCGCTACGCGATCGAAGTACGGGGCGACGGGCAGGACGAGCGTTGGGCCGATTTCGCGCGCGACCTGCTGGATGAATCGGTCGCCTACGAGGTGCAGCTGAAGGAAAGCCGTAGAGATCTGGCGGAACGGCAAGAAGAGATCGAGCTGTTGCACAGCATCACCGAGACGCTCGGTGCCGTCACCGAGTTGGAGGACGCGGCCAGTCAGATACTGAAGGGTGTCGTCCGCGTGACGGGCGCCGATCGCGCTTCGCTCTGGATCTACGACTCGCAGACCGACGAGCTGGCGCTCGCCGCTTCCGAGGGACCGGCCCGCGTCACCGTCGGCCGCGTGTCCGTTTCGTCGAGCTGGTCGGTCTCGGCGCTGGCTTTCCGCGAGAATCGCACCGTGAGGCTCGATGAAACGCGCGATTTGCCGGATGAACTGGGCGAGCGTCTGGGTGCCAAGCCCGATCCGTGGGTATCCGTGCCCGTCAGCTACACCAGCCCGACGGGCGCCAGCCGCACCGTCGGCGTCCTCAACCTGATCGGCCGCAGCTCGGGCGCCGTCGTTTCCCACGCCGGCGAGACGCGCCTGCTGATGACGCTGGCCAGGCAGATCGGTAGCGCGATCGAGAACCTCAAGTTGTTCGAGGAGATCCTGGCCCGCGAGCGCGTCATCGGCGAGCTGGAGCTGGCCCACGACCTACAGATGAAGCTGCTGCCGGACCTGGGCGAGTTCGCGGAGGTCGCCGATGTGGCGGCGCGCTGCGTTCCGGCGCGGGCGGTGGGCGGCGACTTCTACCAGCTGTTCAAGCTGGCCGACGGGAAGATCGGCGCGATGCTGGGCGACGTGACTTCGCACGGCTTCAGCGCCTCGCTGATCATGGCCCTCTCGATGAGCGTTACCGGCATCTACGCTCGCGAAGCGGTCTCTCCCGGCGACTTGCTGAGGGCCATCCACCGCGCGCTGATCCAGAAGCTCGAGAGCACCGAGATGTTCATGACCGTCTTCTATGGCGTGATCGACCCGGTGCGAGAGAGGCTCGCGTACGCCAATGCCGGGCACGCGCACGCGTTCCGACTGCATCGCGACAAACGACCGGAGCGGCTGCTCGCCACCAGCCCGCCGCTGGGCATCGCCGAGATCGGCTCGTACGGCGAAGCGCTGATCCCCTGGGAGCCCGGCGACATGCTCTGCCTGTTCACCGATGGCCTGACGAATCCAGCGCTGCGCACGACCGAGGCGACGGTGATGCAGGCTGTGGTGAAGTACAGAGAAAGCTCTGCAGAGGAGATCGTGGAAGCGATGTTCGAGGCGCGCGGCCGGCACGGTGGGGAGGCGCCCGACGACCAGACGGCCTTCGTCCTGAGGGCGTGAGGGCACCCGTGAACGGTGCTCTTGGACCTCGAGCGAAGAAATCGCTGAGCCAGCACTTCCTGATCGATCCCAACCTACAGAAGAAGATCGTCGAGGGTATTGAGCCGGAAGCGTCCGACCGCGTGCTCGAGATCGGACCGGGGACCGGCGCGCTGACGAGTCATCTCATAGGGCGCGTCGGACACCTGACGCTGATAGAGAAGGATGACGAGCTGGCGACACGGCTTCGCGAGCAGCACGCCGACCGCGACGACGTCGATGTCGTGCACGGCGATGCGCTCGAGCTATCGATCGCCGAACTGGCGGGCTGCGAGTCCTACAAGGTCATCGGCAACATCCCGTACGCCATCACGACTCCGCTGGTCTTTCACATCCTCGCGGCGCGGCCGCGGCCGCAGGTGATCGTGCTGATGGTGCAGAAGGAGGTGGCGGACCGCATGGCGGCTGCTCCCGGCAATAAGGACTACGGGGCGCTGACGGTTGGAGTCCAGCTTGTAGCACGGGTAGAGCCGCTCTTCAAGGTCTCGCGTCAGGTATTCCGGCCGCGGCCGGATGTGGATTCCGTCGTGATTCGCCTGACCCCGCTAACTCCGCCGCCGCTGAA
>JBDHAS010000230.1:0-6178 GCA_039588015.1 Gemmatimonadota bacterium
ACAACTCCCCTGGCCCGCGAGGCATTACCCCCGCGTTCGGATATGGCCCTCCTTACCCGAGGGCCAGAGGGACTTGAACCCTCCCGCCATGGATGCTGCCAGGCACACACTATGGCTTCTGCTGACCTCTCGCTCCGCCAAGCTTGGCGTCACCCTTTCAGGTGTAAGGCGAGATCTCCCCGGATAAGAACAGTGGCCTTCGTCGCACAACCGCCGGATCTACGCCGCTCCCCCTTGGCCGCAAGAGCTTCGCGGTCAGTGGCCCGCTCGCCCTGGTCGGCAGCGCCTCATATCCGATTTCTGTTCGTCGGCTCGCGACTTCGCTACCCCGCTTCCTCCAGCGCTCCCCTCGCGGTCGGCGCCTTGCGGCTTACTTCGGTCCCTGCGACCAGGTCCCGAGAGGACTCCCACCTCCTGACCACTGCCCATGCCGGGCGTACCACAAACGCACCAGGTTAGGGGCTGCATTACGCAGCCCCTTCCCCTTCTTTACCCATAGTTCCCGCTCAGTTACGGCACAATAGTGGCACAGTCAGGGTAGCGGCGTCCAGCCACGTCGTTGCTTCTACTCGTATTTGGCCAGCATCGCCTGGAAGCGCGGGTGGTCGCGGAGGGGGTCCCAGGTAGGATCGATTCGAAGCAGCGGAACCGAGATCTCTCCGGGTATGGACAACAGATAATCGAGCTGGTCTATCGCCGCATCGTACTCGCCGACCATCGTATACACTCGGGCCAGGTCTTCGAGCGGGAATAGTCCTTTCCAAGCCTCCCTCTCCACGTGCATCAGTTCGACGGCCAGCTTGGCTTCGCGAACGGCATCGTCGTTTCGACCCAACCCTGCGTAGGCAATCCCCAGAGAGCTGTGAAGTCTATGGTCTTCCATATTCCCTCGCAGCTCAGCCTCAAGAACGGCTCTCGCGGAGTCGTAGTATGCCAGTTCGCGTTCGGACTGGCCCATGAGTCCGTAGATCTGAGCGTACACCAGCGGCTTCGGAACGAAGTAGTACTGGTAATCGAAGATCTCAGACGTCACCGAGGATAGCTGCTCCAGTGCCTTTGGATACTTCCGCTCGAATAACTCGACCAACGGATACCAGCTGTGCCCAATCGTCTTCACTTCGACCGACTCGATTCTTTGAGATAGTTCCTCGAGCGCTGCCCTAGCCCTTTCGGTGCTCCCCTGCCATTGAAGATAGACCCACGCTTTTTGTCCGAAGCTCTGTGGATCGGGGTCCAGCAAGAGTGCTTGATCATATGTCCTTTCGGCTTCCGCGTACCTGCGCATCAGCTGATACGTTTGAGCCAGATTGAACATCGTAAGCGCCGCGCGCGGATCTAGCGCGACGGCCTGCTTCAGGTTCTCCAGAGCTTCCTGCCACCTACCCTGGCGGCGCCGCACATACCCGATGCCAGCCCAGACCTTATGATCATTGGGCATGCTGTTCAGCGCCAACGAGAACTGCTCCAGCGCGCGCTCGTAATCCAGAAAACCCCAGTAGTAGTAGTACCCCAAAGCCCTGTGAGCCTCACCTAAACCTGGGCTCAACTCGAAAGCCCGAAAGGCTGCGTCCTTGGCCGCGGCCAGGCGATCCTCCGATCGATTTTGGTAGTACCAGTACAGCCGACAATGGGCCTCGGATAGAAGAGCCCATCCTTGGGCAAACTGTGAGCTCCCGGGCGAGATAGACGATGGCCATCCCGCCGCTACCCAGTTCACGCTCGATCGTGTAGCGGTCGGCCAGGGCCGCCTTCAGGCGGTCGAGAACGTCGGACATGAGGCTCCTCCCGCACTCGAGGAGCTAAGAGGCTGATGGTCGGGCTACCAACATAATGCGAACCGGGCGGACAGCGGGCAACGAGCGGCTACGCGCCCACATCAAATTCCGCTAACTCGCCGATTATGCTGGCCACCCTCACGGGCGAGGGTCGGCGTTCCTGCGATTCGGGCTACTCCTATTTCGTCAACAGTGCCTGGAAGCGCGGATGGTCCCGCACGTGGTCTACGGAGGGGTCCGCCAGGATGAACGCGATGGACCCGGGCGCGGGCACCGACAGGTACCGTTCAAACTGTTCGACGGCGCCATCGACGTCGCCGAGCCGCGCGTACGTGTAGCCGAGATTCAGCACGAAGTAGGTGCCGTCCACGGCGTCTTTGGATATCGGCTCAAGCTCCACCGCTCGCCGCCCCTCCCGGATGGCCGCTTCTTTGTTACCGAGAAGCGCGTATGCCCTGCCCAAAGAACTGCGCATCCGAGGGTCATCCGGCTGCTCGAGAAGCCGTGCCTCTAGGTCGCGGCGCGCCGAATCCGCGGCCGCATGGGCCAGATCGATCTGTCCCAACGCGGCGTAGCACATCGCCAAATAGAGCGTTCGCGGGACGAAGAACTGCGCGAACCCGCTCGATCCCATCTCGAAATACTCGAGGTCGCTATGCGACAGAACCTCGAGCGCCGCCGCGTACTCTCGGTCGTAGTACTCCACGTACCAGCGCAACACCGTGACGAGTCCCCAGGGGTCGAAGCCGGGAGGGATACCGTCGATGAGAGTTCGCATCGGCCGAGTATCTCCGCTGCGCCAGAGCGGTATCATGGCGATGGCCAACCTCGCCTCGACCAAGTCGGGCTGGAGCGCGAGAGACTTCCTGTAATACGTCTCGGCCTCCTCGTAGCGGCGGAGCGAGTTCAGCGTCTGAGCAAGCAGGAACAGAAGGCCGGGTTCTCTCGGGCTCAGCACGACGGCCCCCTCGAGGCTGGCCAACGCCTCGTCCCACCTACCTTTGCGTTTCATGATCAACCCCCGGACCCACAGTCCCGATCCGGGCAGGCCGCGCTCCGCTATGGCCAACTCCTCCAGCGCCCGGTCATACTCGCCGACCGTGTACAAGTAGTTGCCCAGGACCCGGTGCCCGTAGGGCAGATCGGGGTCGATCTGGAGCGCCCGATCGACTGCGGCCCGAGCCAGCCTCAAGCGCTCCTCGGATCGATCGAGCGCGTACTCGTAGAAGAAGGAGTGAACAACGGACAGCTGGGCATACGCCGTGGCGAACCGAGGATCGAGCTCCGCTGCCTGCTCCAGCATCCGCTGCGCATTCTGGAAGTTGTCCAGGCGCACGCTCGGGCGCCCCAAGTAGTCGATCGCTTTGAGGTAGTAGTCGTAGGCCTCGAGATTGTCAGTAGGCCGCGCGGCTACGGACTCTTCCTCCTCAGCCGACAACTCGGCTTCGAGGGCGCTGGTGACTCGGTGGGCGATGTCGGCCTGGACGGCGAATATGTCGCTCAACTGCCGCTCGTAGTTCTCCGACCAAAGGTGCGCGTCGTTCTCGGCATCGATCAGCTGAGTCGTGATTCGCACACGATCACCGGCGCGGCGTACTGTCCCTTCCAGAACATTCGTCACGCCAAGCTCATCCGCTATCTCGCGCAGGTTTCCCCTCTGCTCCCGGTATTCCATGACCGACGTGCGCGAGATGACATGCAGCGAGGCGATCTTGCCAAGCTGGCTGATGATCTCCTCGTGGATACCGTCGGCGAAGAAGGCAAAGTCCGGATCGGGACTGAGGTTCTCGAACGGCAGTACCGCGATCGCCTTGCGTTCGACCCCGGATGCGGCGCTTCGACTTCCCAGCAGGAGCCACCCAGTCGCCACGACACCCCAGACAGCCAGCGCGACCAGGAAGCTCAGCCCTGCGTTGCGCCACGTCATGAACCGATATCGTTGTCTGGCTTCTTGCCGGGCAGCAGCAGTTTCAGCTTCGACCTTCTCTGGCTCGGCTGCAGGCGGGGGTACGTGCGGAGCGACCTCTTGCACCAAGGCCGTCGCAACGACGATCGGAAGGCCGATGATGAAGAGCACGACAGCCAGTCCAGGGAACCACTCCGGCAGGCCAAGGCCTTCCGTCAGCGCCTGTACAACTTGGTACGCGACGAGCGCGCCCCCGATGTAGACAAGCAGCACCTGCCACAGCGAGCGGTGGTGGATCTCGTGAATGAGCCGCTTGAGACGGGACATGGGGCTCCTCCAACTTCTGAGGAGGCTCCGAGAGCTGATGGTTGGGCTACTACAAGATGCGAACTGAGTAGACGCAGAGCAACGAGCCGGCCTACGCATTCCGCAGGGGCACCGCCTTTCCAGTGCGGTGCCCATGCGCGTCCCGACGCGGTGCCTCGCCACTCCAGTGCCGAACTGTTGGGACGAGTGTTGGCCCACGCGCGGGTCGAGACCTGCGAGCGCCAGGAAAGGCCTTCGGAGGGGGTGGGTAGCTATGGAGGGCCCCATCGAGGGGCCCGAAGCCAAGGAAGGGGCAACGAAGCGCAACGGAAAGGGGCCCGGCTGCCCAGATTCGCCCTCTCGCGACCGATCTCATGCTGCGATGTCGCGTCTTGCTGTGTTTCGCACTTGAAAGACAGGAATGCAGTGCCGACGCCGGGAAGGGCCGCCTGTGTTGCTACTCACCTCGCCAGCAGCGCCTGGAAGCGAGGTGGTAGCGAACTGCTTCGTAGGCAAGGACGAGCTAAAGGATGTAGACCGCCTCGCCGCCATAGCGAATCTGTCCCTTCTTAGGCCGTAACTCCCCTATTGGCGTCACTCCAAGTCGGAGCTTTCGTGCGTTGCGGTCCCATTGCCCTTCACATACTTGTCGAACCACCGAAGCTGCTCCCACAGCACGTGCTCAAGGCTCTCTCGCGCACGGTAACCGTGGTCCTCGAAGGGCAGCAGAACCAACCGGGCGGTGCCGCCTGAACCACGCACGGCCTCGAAGAAGACCTCGGACTGGAACGTGAGCGTGCCCGGGTTGGAGTCGTCGTCACCGTGGATGACTAGTACCGGCTCGTTGACCTGGTCGGCGAAGAAGGTCGGCGAGACTTGGATATAGACATCCCTCGCCTCGAAGAGTGAACGACGCTCAGACTGGAAACCGAAAGGCTGGGTGGTCTTGTTGTACGAGCCGCTGCGCGCGATGCCGGCCCGGAAGAGGTCGGTGTGTGCCAGGAGGTTGGCCACCATGAGCCCGCCGTGGCTGTGGCCGATAACGCCGATCCGCTCGGGATCGGTCACCCCCATCTCGACGGCCTTGGCCACCGCGGCCTCCGCGTCGGCCACCAGCTGGGGTACGAACGTGTCGTAAGTGGTCTCGGGATCGCCGAGCATCGGCATGGCGGTCCGGTCGAGCACTGCGTAGCCCCGGAGCAAGAAGTAGAGGTGGGATGCGCCCCAGATACGCATGAAGCGCTGAGTGGAGCCTCTGACCTGTCCGGCGGTGGTTATGCCGGAGTACTCGAGGGGATAGGCATAGAGCACCGTGGGCAACGGTGTGCCCTCCTCGTACCCGGGCGGTAGATGCAGGTGGAAACTGAGAGGTACGCCGTCCTCGCGCTCGTAGTGCACGATGCGTTTCTCGATCTCACGCAGCTGCGGCGTCGGGTCTTCGAAGTTCGTTATGGGCACCCGTGTCAGGGTCCGTATCGCCTCGCCCTCGGCCGCCTCGATCCTGTCTCCGAAAGTGGCCAGGTAGTAGTTGGGAACGTCGACGGCAGACTCGGAGCTCAATACGAAGTGGTCCTCATCACCGGCGAAGGCTACGAAGAACTCGTAACGATCCGGATCGCAGCGGAACAGGCGTTGCGTCTCACCCGTGGCCAGCTGGCGCAGGTCCAGGAAGGGCCGGTCGCCCGTTTCAGTCCCACCGCTCCCGCGGAAGTAGACGGCGTCTCCTTTCTGGCGCAGCACCCAGCGACCGTTGGGTAGCGGGCGGAACAGGGGATAGCCTGGATCTCCGTAGCGGTCGTCCTCGTCGAGGTCGAACCACAGGCGCGACGTGCCCTCGTCCACGTCCAGGAGCCAGACGTAGCGCCAGCGGCGTATCCGCTCGCGCTGGGCGAGCATGAGCGTACCGCCCTCAGCGCCCCAGGCGTTCTGCCAGGGCTGGATACGGTGCTCGGCTCGGAAGACCTCCTGGGGCTCCGCCGTGAAGGGCGCGTCCAGACGCATGAGCCGGTCGCGGTGAGGCACCGTGGCCATGGGATCTCCGCCGTCGCGCGCCTCGCCCCAGAAAAGCGTGTGCGAAGCGGTGGGACGCCACGAAATCGAGCGCGGGCCCAGCGGCACACCGTGGACCGGAACCTCGTCGGCTACGGGCAGGGAGGCGATGTTCGCTATCAGCTTGCCCTTATCGTTCCAC
>JBDHAS010000231.1:0-6595 GCA_039588015.1 Gemmatimonadota bacterium
ATCACGTTGGTGGAGTTCCTCTATCCGCTCATGCAGGGTTACGACTCCGTCGCGCTGGAAGCCGACGTGGAGATCGGCGGTACGGACCAGAAGTTCAACCTGCTGGTGGGAAGGACGCTGCAGGAGCGGTACGGTCAGGAGCCGCAGGTCTGCATCACGTTGCCGCTGATGCGTGGGACCGACGGTACGCGGAAGATGTCGAAGTCCCTGGACAATTACGTCGGCATCACCGAGCCGCCCGAGGACATGTACGGCAAGACGATGTCGATCCCCGACGAGCTGCTGGAGGAGTGGTACCGGCTGGCGTCGTCGTACGGCGGATCTGAGCTTGAAGCGGCGCTGGGGGCGATCCCAGGGGACCCTATGGGGGCGAAACGGGCTCTAGCGCGCGATATCACGCGCCAGTACTGCGGTGAGGCGGCGGCTACGGAGGCGGAGGCCCATTTCGATCGCGTCGTGCGGCGGCGCGAGCAGCCTGAAGAGATCCCGGATGTGGAGATCGAGCGGGACGGCGACGAGATGTGGCTTCCCAAGGTGATGGTCGAGGCGGGCCTGACGTCGTCGAGCAGCGAGGCCGTGCGTTTGATCAAGCAGGGCGCCGTGCACGTGGACGGCCAGACGGTGGCGGACAAGGACCACATGGCGGCGGCGTTCCTAGGTTGGCCGTGTGGCTCGGAGCGGGACGCGGCGCTGGGAAGTGGAGGGATACAGAGTGCTGGTCGAGGTGACTAAGGTCGACAAGCCGTGGGGTCACGAGTTGATCTGGGCCCACACGGATCGCTACGTGGGCAAGGTCCTCCACATCAAGGCTGGAGAATCCCTTTCGCTGCAATATCACGAGCGCAAGGACGAGACGATTCACGTTCTGCGCGGACAGATGGTGTTCCTGGTGGGTGACAGCGAAGATGATCTCCATGAGGAGCGATTGGACGAAGGCATGAGCTTTCGGATCGTTCCTGGTACGCGGCACCGCATGGTGGCTGCCACCGACTGCGACCTGCTTGAAGCTTCCACACCAGAACTGGACGATGTGATCCGGCTAGAGGACCGTTATGGAAGAGCATGACGAGCTCGAGTCCCAGAGCCTAGAGGAGGCGCTGGCTGAACTGGCGGCTAAGCAGGAGGACGAGGAAGAGCCGCGTCTGTTCACGGCGATCCTCGGTATCGGGTCCAACCTGGGCGATCGAGTGCGAAATCTCGAGCGGGCCCTGGACCACCTGAAGCACGCGATCAAGCTGGAGCGGCTCTCCTCGATTTATGAGACAGAACCGTGGGGCGATCGGGAACAGCCGTGGTTCCTGAATATGGTGTGCTATGGCGTCACGCTGCTGAGACCGGATGCGTTGCTGGCCTACCTGCAGAAGGTGGAGGAGGCTATGGGCCGGGAGCGTACCCGCAAGCGCAACAGCCCTAGGACTGTAGACATCGACATACTGGCCCACGACGATATGGTCATCGATGAGCCCGACCTGCAGATTCCGCACCCGCGGCTGAGCGAACGCGCGTTCGTGCTCGAGCCGTTGGCCGAGATCGCGCCGGAGTGGCGGCATCCGGTGGAAGGAAAGACGGCGACGGAGCTGCTGGCAGGAGCGACCCCGGAGCTCGTACGCATCCACTCCGACCCACCGCCCATACAGGGGGCGGCACCCATACTATAGGAAAGCCGGCGTCGATGGTGTACCGCGCGGCGGTAACGGCATCCTACGATTCGGCTCTGTTCATCCCCGGAGACGTAGGATCGTCCGGCAGGACCCACGGCCACGGGTACAAGGTGGAAGCCGTGCTCGAGGCCGAGGACCTGGACGGGTCCGGCTTCGTGGCCGACTTCGAGCGGGCGCAACCGCTGCTGGACGAGGTCGCCGCCGTTCTCGACCACCGCCTGCTGAACGAGCTAGAGCCCTTCGCAGACTCCGGCCCCAGCGCGGAGCGGCAGGCGGAGTACTTCTTCCAGCGTCTGAGCCGAGAGTTCGAGCGTGAGTTCGGAGGGCGTGTCCGGCTGGCAAAGATCAGGGTGACGCAGATACCGGGGGCATGGGCGGAGTACGAAGCATGATGCCCTGGACCTCGCTCGCGTCGATCGCCCTGGCTGTCGCGTGTGTCTCCAGCGCCTGCAGCCGCGACTCTGAGGGCCAACAGGCCGCCGGCAACGATCCCGAGCTGGAACGCATGGTCGGGGAGTTTCTGCCGCAGGTGGAAGAATACGCGGCCTTGGAGGCGAAACGGGTTCCCGCCGTGCGCCGCGCTAGCGCCGAGATGCTAGAGGCCTATCTGCTGGATCGCCTCGCGTCGGAGTTCCCCGGTGACTCGTTGGAGAAGCTGGCCCTGGCGTACGAGCTCTTCGGCCTGATTCCCGACACTGTGGACGTTCGCCGGCTGCTGGTCGACCTGATGCTGGAGCAGGCGGTCGGCTACTACGATCCGGTCCGCGACGTCCTCTTCATCCGCGAGGACGCTCCTCCCGCCATGCTCGACGCGGTGGTCGCACACGAGCTCGTGCACGCGCTTCAGGACCAGGAGGTCGATCTCGATTCGCTGGTCCATTCGGTGACACGTAACGACGCGCGATCGGCGATCCAGGCCGCCATGGAGGGTCAGGCAACGGTCGCCATGTTCTCGTATCAGCTCGGGGCACCGTCGGAGCAGCTGCCGGAACTGGGACCGGAGATGGCGGCCGCCATGGTCAACGCGGCGGCGTTCCCGCGCTTGGCGGAGGCGCCGGCCATTGTGAGGGACCCGCTGCTGTTTGCCTACCTGGGTGGCGCCCGCTACGTGCAGAGGCTATGGGGCATGCAGTCGCACAAGCCTCCACCGCTCGGCCAGTGGTTGCCCGAGTCCACCGAGCAGCTGCTGCATACGGAGAAGCTGCTCGAGCGCCGCGACGAGCCGACTCCCCTTACGATCTCCGAGCCGTCGGGAGGCTGGCGGGTGGAGTACGCCGGCGACCTGGGCGAACTGGAGATACGGATCTATTTCGAGGAGCATCTTGGAGACGCCGACCTCGCGGCAAGAGCTTCCGCAGGCTGGGACGGCGACGCGTACACCGTGCTGTCCCGGGACGCGGAGTTGGTGCTCGTCTGGTACACGGTATGGGATTCAGAGGCCGACGCGGATGAGTTCGCCGACGCCTACCGGACGGCGTTCATGGCGCGCTTCGGAGGCGAGGGCGCTGGAGCGCTCCTGGTGGGAGAGGGCAGACAGACCCGCGTTGAACGGCTGACGGTGCAGGGCATGCCCCTCGTGCGCGTTCTGGAAACCGGGGCAGGGATCGAGCTGGAGACTCCGCCCGACGTCCACTTCGAAACGAAGGGAGGCTGAGCGCTCGCGCTCGCCCCCCTCGTGTAATCCTCGCGATGTACCTACTGGCTCACAGCAGAGAGGCCAGCACCAGCTCCTTCGGCAACGGGTAGCTGTAGAGCTCGCCCGCGTAGTTGCGCATCAACACCTCGTCGTCGCTGATCTCCTCCACATACTGAGGAAGCAGCGGGATCTTTCCTCCTCCTCCCGGTGCGTCGATCACGAAGTGGGGCACCGCGAGCCCCGACGTCCAACCACGCAGCGCCTTGATGATCTCCAAGCCCTTCTCGACGGAGGTGCGGAAATGTTCGGCCCCGGCAATAGGATCGGCCATGTAGAGATAGTAAGGCCGTACCCGGTTCTTGAGCAGCTTCTGCATCAGCTGCTTCATGATCTCCGGGTCGTCGTTGATATCTTTGAGCACGACCGTCTGAGAGCCGAGCGGACAGCCGGCGCTCGCGAGCTTGGAGAGCGCCTCCTCTGCATCGGGCGTGAGCTCCGCCGGGTGATTGAAGTGCACGTTGACGAATACCGGGTGGTACTTGGCGATCGTCTCGCACAACTCCGGCGTGATGCGCTCGGGAAGGTGGTGCGGCATCCTCGTATGGATCCGGATGATCTCGACGTGCGGGATGTCGCGCAGTTTCTTCAGAAAATGCTCGAGGCGGCGGTCCGATAGCATCAACGGGTCTCCGCCGGACAGAATCACGTCGCGGATCTCTGTGTGCTCGCGGATGTACTTGAACGCCGAATTGAACTGGTTCAGCGGGATCTTCTCTGGGTCACCGACTTTCCGCCTGCGCGTGCAGAAGCGGCAGTAGGTGGCGCAGACGGGGCTCACTAGGAAGAGCACACGGTCGGGGTACCGGTGCGTGATGTTCGGCACCGGCGAGTCTTCGTCTTCGGCGAGCGAGTCCTCCTTGCCGTCGAGGACTTCGTTCTCCTCAGGCGAGGGCACGTACTGTTGCCAGAACGCGTCGCCGGTCCGCTTGATTGCCTTCAGCGCCGCAGGCGTGATCCTGAGGTTGAACTTGTCGATCGCTTCCTGAACGGCCTGGCGGTCGATGTTCTCCTCGCCGAACTGTTCGATGAGCTGGTCAAGGTTAGTAATACTCTGTTTGAGTACCTGTTGCCAGTTCCCCATTTCGTACACCTCGTCGATCCCGGTTCAGAGATGCAGGCCTAGGGACGATGCCCGGCCACCCCCACCAAATCTCTCCACAGCGGAGAGATAGCGACTACTCGAACTGCTTCGCGTAAGTGACCCTGTCGTCACCGACGTCGTAGAAGTCAGCGATCCGCGCGACCTCGCGATATCCGCAACTCAGGTAGAAGCGGCGGGTCGCCGAGTAATCGTCGCGCGACGACGTCTCGATTACGCACATGCGAGCTCCGGCCGAGCGCATCCGCTGCTCGGCCTGCTCGATCAGACCGCGCCCGACCCCGCGGCCCTGGAACCCTGTGCCTACGACTATCCAGTACAGGTCCCAGGTGTCTACGGTGCAGGGGGTCGGCCCGTAGAAAGCGAAACCGGCCAGTTGGTCCGGCTCCGAGTAGGCGCCCATAGCCCAATAGTCCTTGCCGGGCGCATCGCAATAGCAGTCAAAGACTTCGAGTGCCACGTCGACCTCGTCGGGCCTGAAGATGCCGGCGCTTTCCACTATCTCGGCGATCTTGGGTCGATGTGGTCTCTGCGGCGGTTTCCAATCGATCGCTGGCGGCGCGGCACGATCGGACGCGACCGATGTCTTCGCGTTCGGCTCCGAGCCCGCGCGCAGCGGTGAGTTCATACCGTTTCGATCCGTTCCGTCTGCGGCTGAACGAAGGTCCAGCCGTGGTCCGCGACGCCGTCTCCGTTCTCCGAAGGCAGCGCTTCCTCGATGATCCTCCCAATCAGTTCCTCGTACGACCAGCCTGCGACCCTTGCCTGACGGAATAATCCCGCGTCGAGGGAGAGGTCGGGGTTGGGGTTGATATCGATGACGAAGGGCGTTCCGTCCTCCGCCATTCTCATATCGACACGGGCGTAGCCGCGTCCAGCCATCAACTGCCAGGTGTGCGCTGCCAGTCGCTGCAGATGTTCCGCTTTTCCTGGCGGTAACGGTGCCGGACAGATCGGAACTGTCCCGACGTACTCCGGACTGTCGGGATGCCACTTTGCCGCGAAGGTGACGATAGGCGGCGATCCATCGGGCAGCGTGCTGAAGTCGATCTCCGCAGGCGGGAGCAGGTGCTTACCAACGATCGCCAGGTTGATCTCACGCCCCTCGATGAACTCCTGGATCAAGACTTTCCCCCAACTGTCTTGCACGCGGCCAACGACTTCGGCCAGCTCGGCGTGCGAGCGCACGACCGAGGTCGGGTGAATCCCGTTGGAGGCGTCCTCCGCCGCCGGTTTCACGATGACGGGGAAACGCTTCCATTCCTTCGGCGGCGAACCGTCCTCCTCGACGACCGCCCAATCGGGCACGCTGATCCCTTTTGTGCGCAGGATGGCCGAGCAACGGTCCTTGTCGAGGCAGAGGAGCAAGGTTGCGGCCGACGCTCCCGTCATCGGCAGTTCGAGCAGCTCGACGGCGGCGGCCGCCAGGTACTCCCCTGCGGCGATACCCGCAACCGTCTCGCAGAGGTTGAAGGCGAAATCGAAGTCGCCGTCCATGATCACCTTGAGCCACTCGTCGATCTTCTCCGGCTCGAGTGCTACCTCGACAGGTTGGTAGCCGAGGTCGTTGAGGACGGAGAGGATCCGAACGGTCGCTTGGGCGGGGGCCAGCAAATCCCCGCCGGAAGCGCGCTCCGCCACCTGGTCGACGAGCACGGCGACGCGCTCCTTCGATTCCGAACGGCCGGGTACGACCGAAGGCTGACGCTCTCGCGCGTCGCGCGGGTCAGACGGGGACTCGTAAGTCATAGCGAGCAGCGCCGGCTTTTAGGACGGCCAGGATCAAGTCGTCGAAGGATAGTCCGGCCGCTCGTGCCGCCTTGGGGAAGCACGAGTTGTTGTCCAGTTCCGGGAGTACTCCGGGTATGGGATTGACCTCCAGGATGAACGGGTTGTCCGACTCGTCGCAGCGGATATCGATTCGGGACCAATCTCGACAGCGAAGAGTCCTGAACGCTGCCATCGCGATCTCTTCGATGCGGCTCTGCAGCGCGGGCGTGCAATTGGCGGGACATTCGTAGAGCTCCAACGGCGAATGGGGCCCGTCCCAGATCCACTTGGCCTCGAAGCCGTATAGCGGTGGAGCGCCGCTTGGCAGAACGTCGAAATCCAGTTCGACGATCGGAAGAACGCGTCCGT
>JBDHAS010000232.1:0-11031 GCA_039588015.1 Gemmatimonadota bacterium
TGGGGTCGCCCGCGACAGAGAAGGCCGCGTCCCACTTTCCGTCCTGGATCGCCGCCAGAACGGGCCGGCGATCCGTGCCAATCTGCACGGCGAGAGAATTGATGAGGACATTAGCCACCTTGCCGGGGTACGCTTCGAACAAGTAGCGGCCGACGTTCTCCCCCTTCTCGCCGTTCGACCGCTCGAAGCGCTCGTTGTAAGCGTGACGGAAGTTCATGACCACCAACGCCTTCTTGCGACCATCGGTCCGCGCCCGGTTCTCGTTCATTCTCTCGATGATCCTGTCCGCCATGATCCGGTCGCGCTCGCGCAAAGTCGCTTGAAACGTCTTGTACTCCTCGGCGGTCATCCCCTCCCAGCTGAACGTCACGTCAGCCGGGTAGACCTCAATCGTCCCGCCGGGCGACAGGTTACTGTTGAGTGCGCGAACCTTGTCGAGAAAATCGTAGAAGTTCCTGTTGCTCCAGGTCGGATGGAAACTGACGTTCCTGTAAATGTCGTTCAACCGTTCACGAACTTCCGCTTCTTCAAGGTCGCCGGAGTGAACGAAATCGTGGAAGGCGCCGGCCTGCGTGCCCACGCCAATCTCGGTGAAGACGTAACCCACCTCCTCAACGAATCGGGGATCGCTCACGATCTGGAAGATGAGATCGTACTGCGTGTACTCCGGGTGTGCCCGCTCACAGAGGATCACGATGTCCGACTGGTCGAACAGGCCCACGACGTAGTCCACCGGATCCTGCGTCGTGTTCTCGAGAAACTCGACGTAGGGCTCCAGCGCTACATCGTACCGAACGGCCGACTCACCCGATTCCGATCTGCTGCAGCCTATCGTGTTGGTAAACACGAATCCCACGGCCAAAACAGCCGACTTGATCCACATATTCATGGCAGACGATCCTCTTCTGTGTCAGGGCGATTAGGACTCGACACCCCAGTCGCCCGCAGCCTGCGACGCCGAGACGGAAACTACAATGAATGTTGACAGCGGGCTCTTTCCTAGCTAATCTAGGAAAGTTCTCCTAGTTAGTCTAGGAGAACGGCATCTTCCACACACCCCACTCGAGGGACCGCGATGCTGATCACCAAGGAATTGCTGCCGGGCACGCTGGATATGTTGATCCTCAAAGCCCTCTCCCTCGGTCCTAACCACGGCTACGGCGTACTGCTTAGGATCGAGCAGACGTCAAAGGAGTTGGTGAGCCTGGAACAGGGCTCTCTCTATCCCGCCCTTAACCGGCTGGAGCATCGTGGGCTCATCGCTTCGGAGTGGGGGACTTCCGAGAACAACCGGCGAGCGAAGTTCTACCGGCTGACCAAGGCCGGCACCAAGCAGCTCAAGCATGAGACGACACGCTGGACACACCTGGTTGAAGCGGTAAGCAATGTTCTGAACGCCCTGCCCGCAGAGGCCTGAGCCATGCTGAACCGATTACGCTCCGCCCTCACCACGCTATTCCACGGCGCTCGTTTCCGTGACGAATTGGACGACGAGATCGCATTCCACATCGACAGCTACACCGATGATCTCATTAGGTCGGGGATCGAACCGCAAGAGGCGCGGCGACAAGCGCGGCTGCGCTTCGGCAACCGTGAAGCGGTCAAGGCTGCCAGCCGAGAAGCCCACGGTGTGGCATTCGTCGACGAGGCCTGGCGCAATCTGCGCTTCGCTGTCCGCAGCATGCTGCGGAATCCGCTATTCACAGGGACTTTCGTGATTACGCTGGGGTTGTGTATAGGTGCGGGCACAGCGGTATACAGCGTAGTGGATTCTGTGCTCTGGCGACCGCTTCCCTACCCCAGCCCCGACCGGCTGGCGCTGGTGGTGACCTACAACCCTGAAAACGGTAAGGTGCCAGGGTACAACGCAGTCGACGGCCGTTCCTGGGAGTTGATCCGGGATGGCGCCGAGATGTTTCCACGTGCCGTCTTCTCCGATTGGCCGGCAGGCGTGAACCTGTCGGCGGACGACGCGGCCGCGTATGTGCAGCAGCAGCGCGTTTCCGCAGGCTTCTTCGCCACACTGGACATTGCGCCGCTCATCGGTCGCGAGTTCGAGACGACAGAGGACGTTGCCGGCGGTCCCGCCGTGGTGATCCTGAGTCACGAACTCTGGCAGCGCACGTTCAACGGCGATCCACAGATCGTCGGACGCACCGTCCGCTTGAAGGGTGACGCCCATACCGTGGTGGGGGTGATGCCCGCCGGCTTCCACTCCAGCTTTCCCACCGACGTGTGGACGCCGCTCCGACCGTCCACGACCGGCGAGGGCAGCGGAACCAACTACAGGATCTTGGTGCGGATTCCGCCCGGCATGAGCTGGGAGGAAGCCGACGCCCGCATTGGCAGCATTCAGACGACTCCGTCGACGCAGCCGGATGCGCCGGAAGTTCTTTTCGGGTTGGTCCCGCTGAATCAGGCGCTGACGGCCGACATGCAACAGCCACTACTTCTGCTTCTGGGAGCGATCCTTCTCATGCTGCTAGTGGGCTGCGCGAACCTGGCCGGCCTGCAGATTGCCCGCGCTTTGGCGCGGCGGCCCGAGATCGCCACCCGACAAGCGCTGGGCGGTGGCAACGGAGCCATACTGCGGCAGATGGTGACCGAGAATGTGGCGCTGGGGGTGTTGGGCGGGACGGCCGGAATCGCCATAGCGTACCTTGGTATCGACGGTCTCGAGGCGCTGGTACAGGCCCACTTCGACACCTGGCAAACCATCAGCATGGACGCCCGCGCACTGACTGCGGCCTTCGGCCTCACTGTGCTGGCGACGTTGCTATTCGGACTCGCTCCGGTATTGCAGGCTCGCAAGTTCGACGTGCGCGGTGTGCTCGCCGGGGGATCCCGTACGGTGATGGGTGGCGGGGCTCACCGACTGCGCAAAGCCTTGCTGGTGGGAGAAGTCGCGCTTGTGACAGCTCTTCTGTTCGGGGCCGGGCTGCTGGTGCGAAGTTACGGGTACCTGGACCGACAGGATCCCGGCTTCGACGCCGAGGGCGTACTTACGATTCAGCTATCCATGGACGATGCTCGGTACTCCAGCGCTGCCGAAGTCAACCGCTTCATCGACGAAACCGTCGCTGGAATCGAGCGGCTACCCGGCGTCGCCTCCGCCGCTGTGGCGCTCACGCTGCCTTACGAGCGGCCGCTGAATATGCCGTTTAGGATCGTCGGAGTGGAGGATCCGGAGGGGAAGTACCGGCTCACCAACCTGGTCTATGTCTCTCCGGGTTTCTTCCAGACGTTGGGTGTCCCCCTGCTGCGCGGCCGAAACATAGAGACGGCCGACGGTCCGGATGCGCCCAAAGTCGTCATTGCGAACCAGGCTTTCTTGGACGCGAACCGGGAGGACGCTGTCACGATCGGTACGCGGCTGACCTTCGGTGGGAATGAGCTCGAGGTCGTCGGGATCGCCGGCAACGTGCAGCAGGCCCAAGGAGGCTGGGGTTCGTCCGAGCCGATCTGGAAATCGCCGACGCTGTATGTGCCCGCCGCTCAGACCGGAGATGGGTTCTTCCGCGGCATTCACATTTGGTTCTCGCCCAGCTGGCTGGTGAAGACGACTGGGAATCCCGCAAGCCTTGCCGCGCACATCATGAACACCATCCACGACGTGAACCCTGACATGCCGGTGGCACGAGTCACTCTGTTATCGGAGGTAATGGCCCAAGCGCTCGCGCGCCCTCGCTTCGAGGCGATGTTCCTGGTGATCGTCGCCGGGTTCGCGCTCCTACTAGCGCTAGTCGGATTGTACGGGATCGTGGCAAACGAAGTGGTAGAGCGCAGGTCGGAGATGGGGTTGAGGATGGCGCTGGGCGCCACTCCGGGGAAGGCGGTTTGGACCGTCGGAATGCCCGGACTGCGACTGACCATCATCGGGATTGTGGCGGGGGGCGCGCTCACGGCCTTTACCGCTCCCTGGATCGCACACGTGATCTGGGGTGTCGTTCCATACGACCCGATCACCTCGGGACTGGTGGCGATCTGTGTCATGCTTCTTGCGGCAACGGCAAGCTTCCTGCCCGCCTCTCGGATAGCGCGACTGGAACCTACCCAGACCCTACGGGACGAATGAAAGGATAGCTTGGCGACCCGATTCCCCTCTTCCCGATCATGTCGGCGCGAAACTCTCGGCGCGGGCACGCGTAGGGACAGCCGATTGTTCAGCTAGTAATTGTGAACGGCACATCCTCCGGCTCTGTTCGCCTCAACCAGCACTCCGTTCGCGGGAGAATACCAGCATGCGTCGAAACAGACTAACTCCGGCCCTGATGGTGCTCTATTTCTGTAGCCCGAACCCTGGCTTCCTTTGGGCCCAGTCAGCTGTCGAAGCGCCACCCGTCATACGCTTTACCAACGCGAACTCGCGCCAGACCTATTTCACGATCCATAACATCTGGGAAGCGTGGGAGTTCTCGAAGGGTGCAGGTGCGAAAGTCGGAATTCTCGACCATTCGTTTGGTTACGGAAAGCACGAAGGGCTGTATGCAGGGGGTGAGAACTTCCAAACCGACGAGTGGGGAGAGTATTTCTCCGAGTCGAGCCACCATGGGTTCTGGATGGCCTCGACGCTCCGCGAAGTCGCTCCGGAGGTCGACATATACGCACTTGGCACCTACTCGAGCGACGAGAGCGCGAAGGTCAACGCGATGGTCAGGGCCATCGATTGGGCGATCGAAAACGATCTCGACGTACTCACCTATTCGGCGGCCCGCTTCTCGGCCGAGAACCGGCCGCGCTTGGACGAGGCCGTCGACCGCGCGCTAGAGCATGGCATCGTATTCACCTTCATCCACTACCCGCATCCCGGAAACCTCTTGCCGACCTGGTTGGGACCGCGGTCCGGGGACGATGAACGCGAGCCGGACGTGAACATCTTGCACTATGATTACCAGTTGATATTCACCGAGCGATATCTGGACTGGCTTGAACGGGGAAAGGAAAGTGGGTACCGGCCGTACCTATCGATATCCTCTACCTCACCGGTGACGGCCGGGTTCGTCGCCTTGCTCAAAGGTGTTCAGCCCGACCTTGGCCCCGCCGAGATAAAACGGATTCTGATGGAGACCAGCCGGCCATTGACCTTCGAAGGTCAGCGGGCGCCGCGCACCGTTGACGCAGCAGCCGCCCTTCGCAGCGTCATCAAATAGGCCGGATCTCGAACGCTTCCCCACCCTCGCCGCGATTGATCGAGAAGCCGCGGCGATCGAGGGATTAGGTGGTGAACGCCTGCATCTCCTCAGTGCACGTGCAACAGTAAGATTAGCGCGGGGTGGGGCGGTCCCGAGTCAACAGCAGTACCGTCTTCCGGTCACTCATCGGCAGCGCCGAACCCGGCTTTGAACTTCACGTGCCATCGCTTTACCTGACCGTCAGCGACGTCTGCGCGTATGTCGCTAACGACCAGCGAGGAGATGTCTGGGACCGCACGGCATGCGTCATCGAGCGCTGCGTTCACAGCGTCCTCGATCGTCGTGTCAGATTCTCCTGTCAACTCCATCGCCGATGCTCCCGACGACAGAATCGAGCCATCGTGGTGCTCGGCCCTGGCGATGTAGTTGTACCGGGCACGTTCGGTACCGCGCTTCAGCATGTCGGCCGCGGTCGTCTCAGCCAACTGGAGATCTTCACGCAACCTTTCCAGAAACGCTTTTTCCTCCGGGTCCAGCTTCTGGTCTTCCAGCACTCGATCGACCGCCTCACCGTAAATGGCACGTGCCGCTTCATCGTGAACGCCTGCTGCGTCATCCTCCTCCAGTTGAAGGATGCTCCGCAGGTGAGCCAAGTCGGCGGACTCTTCGTCGCTGAGACAATGATCCTCGAGACAATGCTCCAGGTAGCGCCGGTAGAGCGCCTTGCACGGCCCTGCCGTCGGACGCCCGAGTTCGAGTCCATTCCGCGCCGCGATATCTGCTAGCTGCTCGACCGTTACCTGGGTAACACGCTCGGCCCTTGCCAGGAGATTCTCGATCTCGCGGCTCGTTCGGTGCCTTCGGCCTCCCCCGAATGGACGGGCGAGAAGGTTGCCCCCCGTTACCGCAGCGAAATTGTATGGCGTGGCCATGATACGGACCTCCATCCGTTGCTAGTACCAGTTCTCTCTTGCCGGGTTGACCGAGCCATCTCATCTGTAGATAGAGCGGCGATATGCCGATTACGGGCACTGGAAGCGACAGTTGAAAAAGTCGGGTTCTGCCTGTTCCGCGGCGAAGAGTCCACCGGTGTCGCGCACAGCGGCAAGTGCGGGTGGGGTCACTGATGAGATCGCACTACACGGAAGGGCAAGGATCCTGGATGGAGCGGATGCGCGGCCGTGGCGAGCGGGTTGGGGCTTCATGGCTCGTCTCCTTGACGGATGGAGCGGATGCGCGGCCGTGGCGAGCGGGTTGGGGCTTCATGGCTCGTCTCCTTGACGGGCTTTTCTATACCGCAACGGGCTTTCTCTGCCGCGACCGCCGGTGCAAGCCGGCCGAGGTGCACGAGGAATCGCCGAATATGCTCACCTTGCGCTCCTACGGCAACACCTAGAGGACTCGCAGGCAAGCCCGGAGGAAGTCCTCCGGGCTTGCTCGCTCTCGTTGCCATCGCCCCCTGACTAACGGGCGGAGGGCTACGATCCTCTACACGTGGAAATGTTAGCCACGCGGACGTAGAGCCCGAGTCTACATAGCTCTAGCCATGGCATCCTTCCTCACCAACGCCAAGCCCGCACTGTTGAAGTTGTAGTTCGCGACTTTTTGGAAGAGCGCCTTTGCTTCCTCACTCTTTCCCGCGCCTTCCAGCGCCAACGCATGATAATAGATCACGTAGGGATCGTTCGGCGTGGCCTGCTCGTACTGCTCAATCGCCTCATTATAATTGCCCAGCGCCAGACTGACGAAGCCCAGCAGAGCGTAGGCCGGCTCGTTTTTCAGTGGGCTCGTGTTCGGCGCAACGATCGCCATGTACTCGTTTGCCTTCGCCGTCGCCGTCGCGTGGTCCCCTTTGCGAGCCGCAAGGTTGCCCTCGCCGAGAACGGCAGTCGCACGGGCATTCCGGTCAGCCGATTCCGAGCCGATCTGGGTCGCCTGCTGCATCACCAGTGCATCCCGCTGTTCCATCGCCCGCTCTGCCGCATCGAACATCTCCTGGTGCAGAGCGATCTGAATCGCGTTGTTCAGGGCGAAGATCTTGGCCCCCGTCGGCTCCGCGATTCCCATGGCGTCGACCTTGCCGACCAGCTCGTTCAGTTCGTCTACCGCGCCTGCCGGGTTCTCCTCGTGGACGTGTACCAGCGTCCGGAACACGCCGAAGCTCACCTTTACGTTCCCTTCCTGGGCCATCTCTATCGCGGCATCGTAGTCCGCCCGCGCCTGCTCATAGTTGCCCAAGAACGAGTAAACGTGACCGCGCTGCTGGAGTCCGCTCCCCGAGGTCGGGTCGAGCTCCGCAGTGCGTGTGTATTCCTCCGCCGCTAATTCCAACTCACCGCGCGCACGATAGGCATCGCCCAGCAAGTCGTGAGGGAACGCCTCGTTCGGCTCCAGCTCTACCGCTTTCTCCATGTGTTCCTGTGCCTTGGCAAGGTCGCGCGGCTCGACGAACAAATACGAGTTGCCGAGCGCCATGTGTGCCGTAGCGAAGCCCGGCGACAGCTCCGCAGCCTTGAGCCAAGTCGTTCGTGCCTCCGATTCATTTCCCATCGCGCTCTGCGCGTTGGCCAACGTCATCCAGGCCCGCGGGCTCTCCGGCTGTAGCTGGACAAGACGCTCTGCCACTTGGAACTGTCCTTCTACATCGTTGTCGAAGCCCTTCTGGTTGAACTCGACCAGCAGGCGCTCGGCTTCGCTAGCGCCCTCGGCATTCGCGGCTGCGCGCTCGAGGTTCATCTGGAACGATTCTAAGGAGGTCGCCGCGTTGGCGAGGCGCAGATACGCTAGACAGAAGTTGGGATCCGCTGCCGCCGCCCGCTCGAAGTACGGCCTCGCATCGAGCAGTCGCCCCATGTCCAGCGCGCGTTGACCCTGCATGAAGTAATCCAGCGCCTCGGCCGAGGATGTACTGACGGGCATCACCATGACGACGTTCGCACTGGCCGCGGCCATCTGGATCTGTTCCCCTTCCTGCTCCGGGGCGCAGGCAGCTAGCGGCAACAGCAGCAGCCCGGCCAAGCCTAGGTTACCGGTTCCTTTCATGTCTACCTCCTGGGGCCAAAGGGGTTTGTCCGCCGTTCAGACGGCGGCATAACACTCTGTGAGGGAGAATAGTAGGGGGTTGGCACACAGAGAGGCATCCCCGTATCCTTCTGCATTGCAAAGGATTACAGGAATGGCCTGACCACGGGGCCAACCCACCTCCAGACTGCTCACAAGGACTCATGCAACATGGTCGAATGCCGTATTGCCGGCAAGGACCAGCCCTGCATGGCGCCGGGTTGCCGAACTGGGCGGACAGAACGCCCAGCAGGCACTTTCCGACTGACCATCAGCAGCCTCAAGCCCAGGGTTGAGTACGGCTGGCTCCACCCCTTCGCGCGAGGTATTGTAAAGGCATGACTAAACGAGTCGCGGCGTCCGCGCTGGCCATGCTGCTCGCGTTGGGCGCCTGCCAGGGAGAGCGGACTCAGTCCGCCGATCAGCCGGCCGCCGAGAGGCCCGACGCGGCGCCCGCAGCGGAACCGGCTGCAGAGCCCGAAGCACCCGGTTCGGAAGTTGCAGCAGCCGATACAGGAGACCAACCCGGTCGTCCGTCGCCGGACACCGCCGGCCGTGGCACCCAAGAAACGGCACAGGAACCGGTTTTCGTAGGCACCACGGAGCCCGTCGCTCGGCGCCGAAGCGCGCCGCCGGTGGCGACTCTGCGGGAAGTGCGCGCCGCCGCACACGCCGGATACGATCGCGTGGTCTTCGAGTTCGCAGCCGGTCCCCTGCCCGGCTACCACATCGAGTACGCGGATGGGACCGTGCACCAGTGTGGTTCGGGGAACGAGGTGAACGTGGCGAGCGCCGCAACGCTCGTGGTACGGCTCGAGCCGGCACGTGCTCACGATGATCAGGGGAACGTGACGATCGCTGAACGGCGACGGCTGCTGGCGCTGCCCGCCGTGAGAGAGCTGATGATCATCTGCGACTTCGAGGCACAGGTCGAGTGGGTCGCGGGCCTGGTGGCGCGGAAACCGTACCGCGTGATGGAATTGTCCGAACCACCCCGGCTCGTCCTCGACCTGCGATATTAACCGTGCGCGTGTGGGCGTTCGTCAAGAGAACTCACCCGGCCGGCTTCGCTGCCGTGGCACTGGTTGTCACACTCATCGCGGCATGCGGCGATGACGAGGCCCCGGTCGAGCCGCTGACTGCAGATCTCTGCCCCGATCCGAGCGTGGTTCGCCTCTCGCTCGGGACGGAAGGCGTCACCCCTCTCGATTTAACACAGTCCCCCTTCGACGAAGAGTTTGCCGCTGCCGGCAATGAGTTCGATATACCGGTCGCGGTACTCAAGTCGGTCGCCTGGGTGGAGACGCGCTGGCAGATGGTGGAGGGAGCCGAAGAGTTCGCAGGCATGCCCGCGGCGTTCGGTGTCATGGCACTTCGCGGCGAACGCCTGGAGCGCGGGGCGGCATTGGCCGGCACGACGGCAGAGGCCGCCCGAGGCGAACCCCTCGCGAACATCCGCTCGGCTGCCGCGCTCCTTGACGCCTACGCCGCCGAGGCCAGAATCGATCGCTCGCGTCCCGCCGAGTGGGCGGCCGTCGTCGCTCGCTTCAGCGGTATCGAGATAGAGAGCGGCCGCTCCGCTTACGCGCAGCAGGTAGACCGCGCCGTGACCCGCGGTATTCGTCAGCAGGCCCTTCTGCGCGGCGTGGCATGGGGCGTAAGGCCCCCACACGTGTGCGCGGAGCCGTGGGTCCCGCCGCCGCCCCCTCCTCCACCGCCGCCGCCGCCACCACCGCCGCCGCCTACGGATACCGTCGACTACTCATCCGCGGTCTGGCGACCGTCGCCGAATTTCAACGCTCGCGTCGGTGAAACGCACTTGGTGATCATCCACACGTGCGAGGGTAGCTACACGGGCTGCTGGAGCTGGTTGGTGAACCCCGTCTCGCAAGTCTCCTCGCATTACGTGATCGACGAAGAGGGGACCGAGATCTCGCAGTTGGTACGCGAACGCGACCGGGCCTGGCACATCGCCGCGCGCTACGACTGCACGAGGAACCGCGGACACGACTGCCACCTGAACGACATCCAGAGCAACCACATCACCATCGGGATCGAGCACGCCGGCTACGCCTCGCAGAGCTCGTTCCCGGGATCTCAGATCGAGGCTTCCGCATCGCTGGTCTGCGACATCACGCGCGACAACGATGTCCCCCGTGACTGGCAGCACATCGTTGGACACGGGCAGCTCCAGCCCTGGAACCGCAGTGACCCGGGACCCAACTGGCCGTGGGTCGAATACCTGCACAGCATCCAGCGGGAATGCGGCGAGGTCGTGGTGGATGATGAGGGGGCACTGAACGATGGAGCGGTCGCATCCGTCGACGCACCGGCGAACTGGACCGCTACAGATCTGACGCCGAACTACTACGGCGACGGATACCGTTGGGCCTCAACTCAGGATGACGCCGAAGACGGAGTCAGCTTCCGATTCTTCGTTGCGGCGCCCGAGAACCTCGCCGTCGATGCACGCTGGACGAGCGGATCGAACCGCACACCCCGCGCCCAGTACCTGGTCATCGACGCGGGCGGCGACACGCTCGCAGACCTTCGCTTGGACCAGACCGTCGGCGGCGGCGAGTGGCATCCGCTCGGGACGTGGACGTTCTCAGCGGGCTGGAGCCAGGTCGTGCTGCTGCGCCGTGATACGCCGGGCTCCGTGGTTGTGGCGGACGCGGTGCGCGCCCGCCGCTGGTAGGCCTCGCGGCCCTGCCGATCAGAAGCGGCAGCGAAGTCTTCGGCCCCTGCCCTAGCCGCTCGCTTGATCTTCCCGAGCAGAACCTGTAGCCTTCCAAGTCCGTCATCTTAGAGGACCTCAACCTGGAGCCGCTCATGCGTA
>JBDHAS010000233.1:0-11975 GCA_039588015.1 Gemmatimonadota bacterium
GTAGCGATCCTCGAACGCCTGCGATGTGGTGACCAGCTTCGAAGCAGGAAGCGTGGTGCGGTCTACCCAACCGGCGTAGTGCGCGCCGTTGAGCAGAATCAGGTCGGCCCCCTGGTAGCCGGCGATGGTCTCCGCGTCGGGCGACCAGTAGGCCGGGTCGACGTCGGACGGCGCGGGGAACTCGACCTGGACAAAGTCGCCGCCGATACGCTGGGCCATGTACTGCAGAGGATAGTTGACGGTGTAGACGCTGAGCTTCGCTTCATCCGCTGCTGCAGCCGGCTGCGACTCATCGGTTCGCGACTCACCGCACGCAGCGATCACGAGAGCAGCCATTCCCACGACCAGTTTGCGGCTTTGCACAGTTACCTCCCGTAGGCAGCAAAGATCACATTCTGATGAAAGCGCGGATCGCGGCTGAGCCAAACTGGCTGGTCAGGAAGGTCAGGCCGGCCGCCAGCACGACACCGACCACCAGCACCGCGACGATCTCGGACGCCATTACCGAGGCGACGCTCAGTCGCGAGCCGCCGATCTTGAACATCGTCTCGATCTCGCGGCGCCGCAGTCGCAATGAGAGCAGGAAGACCAGCGCCGCCGTCGCCAGCGTCGCCAGCCCGACGATGATCGCGCCGGCGGTGATGAAGCTCTGAACCGTGAGTATCGTATCGAGCAGCTCGTCCATCACCTCGACCGGCCGCACGATCATCGCGATCTCGTCAGCGCCCTGGTAGCGCCCCTGCAGAATCGCCGACAATCGTTGGTCGGACGGCACCGCCAACACGGCGGTGACGGGGAACTGGGACAGGTCGCCGTGGAAGTGGAAGCTGTCGATGTTGTCGGGCGTAATCTCGTTGTACTGCACCACCGCCGGATTGCCGACGACGTTGGTCGAGTCGCGCGTGAGCACGCCGGCCGCCGCCTCGGGACGCGTCAGGTCCATGTGGCCGTGGCCCAGCCCCTCGATGATCCACGCCGTCTTTACGTCGACGAAGATCGCGTCGTCATCGGCGCTATCGGAGTAGCCCAGCACGCCCACGACCTTCATGCGCAGCGGATAGACGCCGGCCAGGTCGAAGACGCTCTCGGGCGACGAGATGACGAAGTCGTCGGGGCCAACGCCCAACGCCTCCGCGGCCCGCGACCCGAGCACGCACTCGCCCAGTGTGACGAGCTGGCGACCCGACTCGATCTCCAACCCGCGATACTCGAAGTACTCGTAGCTCGTGCCGACGATCGGGTAGCCCTGCGCGCTGAAGCGCACGTACATGGGGACGGCGAGTGCGAGTCCCGACTCGGCGATCCGCTCGACCTGGGCGTAGCGCATGAGGTCCGGATAGTCGGACCGGAAGTAGAGCGTGTTGAGCACCAGTTCCAGAGGGCTGCCTTTCGTGCCGACCAGGAGCGGCGTGGCCACCGCCCGTGCCGTGAGCTGCGCCGCACTCTGATCGACCAGGACGCGAAGCCCGATGGGCAGGTAGACGATCAGAGTCAACGCGACCACCAGGATGATCGTCTTCACCCGGTGGAAGGCGAGGTAGCGCCAGGCGAGGTAAAGGGTCTGCTTCACCCGATCACCCCGAAGTCTTTGATGTCGATCACCTGGTCGAACTTGCGCAGCAGGTCGTGGTCGTGCGTGACCGTCAGCAACGTCGCGCCCGTGCCCTTCGCGTAGTCGAGTATGATGTCGAGCACGCGCCCCTTGTTCGCCGGGTCGAGGTTACCGGTAGGCTCGTCGGTGAGCAGCAGTACGGGTTCCGGCAGCACGGCCCGGCAGACGGCGACGCGCTGGCGCTCGCCTTGAGACAGCTTGCGAGGATGGCGCGCCAGCTTATCGCCGATACCCATCTGCTCGGCCAGGTTCGCCGCCCGCTCGCGGACCGACGCACCGAGTTGCAGGGCCGGGTTGATGCGATAGGGGAGCAGGATGTTGTCGAGCACGCTGAGGTACTCGAGCAGCTCGAACTCCTGAAATACGAGGCCGATATTCTTAATGCGAAAGCTGCGCCGATCCTCATCGGAGAGCCGCGACACCTCCACCGTGTCGGTGACGACGCTTCCCCCCTGGGGCATCAGGATCCCGGCGATGAGGTTGAGCAGCGTCGTCTTGCCGGAGCCGCTGGGCCCGATGCAGGCTGCCGTTACACCGCGCTCGACGCGCAACTCGGGGACGCGGAGTCGGAACTCCCCTTCCCCGTAGCGGAACTCGAGATCGCTGACCTCGATCATCAGATGCGCTGCTCCTGCAACAGCTCGAGGCCGGTGAACTTCCAGGCGCCGTCGATCGACTTCACCGTGAAGCGGGCCTCGTACTGGTTCGTACGCGTGTGTATGTGGCCCCAGTGGCCTACCGACCCGGAGACGTTCCAGGTGAGCCTTGTGATAAATCCGACCTCGTCCTCGAGCGGTTGGGCCTCCGAGCTCAAGACCTCTACTTCCTTAACCTTCACCCGGGCACCGCCCTGGTTCTGGAGCTCTAGGCTGCGCCGCGTCTCCAAATAGACATCGGTGAGCAGGTCGCCGGCCGAGCTGCGGGCCAGCACATCGTAGATCGTGCCCTCTTCGCGGAAATCGAACGCCCTGTACGTGTTGTGCAGCAGGGCGGAGACGATCTGCTCCGCGTCATCGTCCGACACGCGACCTGCCATGATGGCGCGCGGGCCCGTGAAGGCGACGAGGAGTAACAGCACCAAGCCCGCGGCGAGGGCCGGCCTGGGAGGCAACCGACGCTCGAGGGCGTTCCTGCCGTACTTGACGCCCAGCCACAACAGACCCAGCACGCCGACCAGTGCCGCCATCGTCAACGGGATGCTGCGGCGCTCGGGAGGAGCCAGCACATCCACCAGGCGACCCGGGTCGGTGGGGTCCTGCAAGAAATTCTGCCAGCGCAGCACGTTGTCGTCGGGGGCCAGGATGTAGGGCAAGCCGCCCGCCTCGTCGGTTGCCGAGCTGGGGACCCGCTCGATCCGGGGCGCGAAGAGCTCCCACTCCATCGTCACTTCATCCGGCAGTCCTTCTGTGGGATAAACGAAGATGATCCCCAGGGTAGCCGAGACCGGGTCGAGCTCACGGGGCGGGTCGATGACGCCACTCGTCCTCAGGTTGCGGAAGATGAAGTGGATGCGGTCAAGCTGTCCTTCTGCAGACCTACCATCGATGGTGATCGGGTTGCGCTCGGCGAGGAACTCGGCGACCCGCCGTTTGATCTCCTCCTGCTCCTCGACAGTGATGACTTCTTTGCCCTCCAGCCCGAGGTCGATCCAGTTCTCGAAATCGCGGGGGCGTGCGACGATCTCCTTGCGCACTTCGTAGGGCTCCACATAGAGGAAGGCTGAGATCGGCGCGTAGAACTGGCGCCGCAGGTTGCGGTTCTCGAATTGGCTGTACCAGGGATCCCCCCAATCGAGGCGCAGGCGCTCCGGCTGGCCGAGGTAGCGGAAGTCGTTTACCGGAAGCTCGTGATGGTAGACGACGAACCCGACGTTAGCCGAGGTGGCGCCCACCGCGTTAACGGGCGGAGCCAGGGTGAGCGTGCCCGGCCGCCCCGGGATCGGGTACACGATACGCATGAAGACGACCGGCTCCCGATCCTCTTCCGCCACCGGCAGTGGCTCGCCGGTTATCGGGTCGCGAACGATGCGCCGGCGCGGCTGCATCGACCGGACCCGGCCGAAGATCGGGGCGCCGTCGTCGGCCCGCACGGTGAGCCCCTCACGGAAGAAACGGGGGACGCGCTCGACCAGCGGCTGCGGTTCGTGGCCCAGGCGCTCGTACAACTCATCGGGTAGCAGATCGCGGAAGGCGTCGAGGTCGGCGAGCCCGACCTCGAGCTCGACCGTGACGGAGTCCTGCTCGACGAAGATCTCGGCGATGGTCGACGCCCGCATCGCCCTCGTGATGACGATGGCGTCGGAGCGCAGCAGCGACGCTGGTACGAGGAGGATGGGCAGTCCACAAGCCAGGCAGACTGCCCAACGAAGAATCCGCATAGGACTCAGGAGCTCGGTTGCCCCGCTAACCCCCAGCCTGCTTGAAGTCGGTCCCGTACTGGGCGTTGATGCGATCGTAGACCGCCTGGTCAACCTCTCGTGCAGGAGCCCACTTGCCCGAGTCGATCCACTCGGACGGCCACTTCGACTGGCTCATATCGATATCCTGCGGCGGGTAGGCCGAGGGCGGCGGCCACATGTCGGGATCGACGACGACGGACCTAACCCGAATGTCGTCCTTCGTCACGTTCCAGACCATGTAATCGTCGGCCAGCGACAGCGGGCCGTCGTAGGTCGAACGGACGCCTTCCATAACCCGTGGCTGGGTATCGAAGTCGTTGAAGAAGTGAAAGGCGATCGCCAGGCGAGGCTTGACCTCGCTCATGATCTTGCCGAACGATTCGGGCGTAGTGTGGATCTGCGTACCGACGTTGAGAGCGCGGCCCACCGGGAAGTTATACTTGGTGATCCAGTCTTCAACGGCCATCATGCATTCGTGGACGGCCACGTCCGCGCCCTGCGCATACCGGATGAACCACTGGTTCGGGTAGGTGTCCCCTCCAAACACGAACTTGAGCCCGTTCCACTCGAGGCTGTAGCTCACCGGCCCGTCGAGGGAGTGAATCGCCGGCCAGGATCGAATCGTCACGCCGTTCTCCTGATAGACGATCTCGTTCTCGCCCCGGTAGTCGAACTCGTGGACTATCACCTCGCCGCCGGCGGGAGGTAGGCGACCCGCTCGACCCTCGATGTCCCAGGTCAGCGCCTCCATCCAGCGCTCGATGGCGTACTTCGTGCCCGTCTCGGGCCGCGAGCCGCTGGGCCCGTAGACATGGAGCGGCACCTGGCGTCCCGCCACCCAGCCGCCGACGGAGTAGGCGGCGAAGTCGCCGAAGTGGTCGGTGTGCAGGTGGCTCAGGAAGATCTTGTCGAGGAAGTCGTACGAGATGCCAAGGCTACCGATCCTGACGTGCGATCCCGTGCCCGCGTCGAACAGGAACTTGTCGCCGTTCCCCAACTCGACCAGGAAACAGGATGCCGCCTGTGACTCGCGGGCCGACGGCATGCCGGTCCCGCACGAGAAGATCCGCATCTCGTCGGGGGCGAGCTCCTCGGTACCGGGGAAGTAGACGTCCCGGTCCGCTACCGCCGCCGTCGGGTCGATCAGCAGCCCTTCCTGCCCCTGCGCCAGCGCGATACCCGTCAGTGGGAACTGGGCGCCTGCCCGCTCGTCGACTCGGCCCTGCATATAAACGACGGCCAGGAGAGCCAGCAGCGCGCCGAAGCCAAGTACACGCGTCGTTCTTCCATGCATAACAAAACCTCCTCGATCTAGCACGTGTGGACTCTCGCCTTCCTAATTACCCTCTAACTCGACGGTCTCTGAACCGTCCGGGCTATCGATCACTTCGTAAAACGGTTGGCCGCTCTCGTCTTCGACCTCCTCGAAGAACACCATGTCGAACTGATAGAAGGTGAAGCCGTCTTCTTCGACCGTCGTCGTGCCTTCGGGTAGCTCGTCGAGCTGGGCGCCGACCTCCGGCTCACCGTTCACGAATCCCGTCTGACCGTTTTCCTCGTACTCGACGTACAGGCTGTAATTGACGTAGTAGTATGTCTCGCCGTCGGCCACGAACGAAACGGCATCGGCCGGAATCGCATCGATATCCTCTTCCGGCGGTTGCGGCTCGACGCGGTAAACCTCCCGGCCCGCGTCGTTCGTGTCCTTGGTGAAGTAAATCTCGTCGAACTGATAGAGGGGGACCTCCCCTTCTTCGTGGGCGATCGCTTCCTCCGGGATGGCACTCACCTCCGCCCCGGCCGGTGGTTCGACAACGACGTATCCACCTCCCGGCGCGGCCTGGTAGAACGACCAGTCCCCCCTCTACCTGGATCGTCTCCGCACCGTCCGGCAGAGCATCCGCCTCATATCCCACCGGCGCCGAGGTCATGACGTAACCTTCCTCGCCGTCGTAGAGAACCGGACGGTACCACGGGTTGTATACGTAATAGGTGGTCCCATAGACCACGACCGTGGTCGACGAGTTGGCGATCGACACGAACGCGGCAGTCCTGATTATGACTCGGCCGACCCAGAATCCACGGTACCACGCCCGATGCCGCCAGTAGCGATGATGCCGCCACACACCTCGCCGGTAGCGGCGCGAGCGGTGCACGCGGCGCGAGCGGTGCCGCGTTCGGCTACGAGCCGTGCTGGTCCGGCGCGCCGATGTGCGGCGGCCGGTGGTGCGAGACGCGCCGCGCTGCGGCGTCGAGCGGCCGGCGCTCCGTTGCGGCGACGCCGGGCTGGTGCTCCGCTGCGTCGTCTGGCGGCTGGTCGATCCGGAGCGGGCCGTCCCCGAGCGGCTCACGTTGGAGCTCTGCTTCGCCGAGCGGCCACCTCCAGCCTGCTGTGCGCGTTGCGCTTCTCCCACGCTGGGAAGCGTCACCGTCGCCACCTGGAGCGTGAGCAGCAGGCAGGCGATGAACCAGAAGGCATGTCGTTTCATCGGACTCTCCCTGGAAGCGCTGTCATGGTACACTCACCGGCACGACCTCGACGCGTTCCGAGCCCGGCGGTGGCGTAAACTCGAACCGTATCGTGCTTGGTATCGAAGTCGACCATTTGCGGAAGCGGGCGACGTAGCTCGGCAGACCCTCCTCCTCGGTGTAGACGATGGCCATCTTCATCGGGAACGGGGTGGCCCCCTTCTGCACCCAGAGCTCGAAATCGACGCCCGGCTTGCGAAACGCGATGTGATCGGTCCACACCCCCTCCACCCAGGCCTCACCGATGTACCAAGCCGAGGTGGCTTCATCGCCGAGCCACAGATCCCCAGGATCGGCAGCCAGGATGTCACGGAACGGCACGTCCAGACTGTACTCACTCACCAGGCGATCGACCGTCTCGGGGATCGTCGGCGGAACATCGATCTGCCCCCAGAGGTTGGCCGGCTGTTTCAGCATCGTGAACCGGCCGTCGCTGTACCAAGCCGAATCCACCGTCGCATCGTCGCGCAACGTCACCCAGAAGAGCCTGTCAGGCTTGCGGACCGCCATCCGCTGCAGCAGATCGAATTGCAGCTTCTGTCCGGTTTCCTGCAAGACCTCGTAGGTCACGAGCGCCTCGGTCAAGAGTACCTGCTGAGCGTTCATGAAATCGGCCATGCGCCCGACAATTTCCTGCGCGTCCTCGGTATCCAGCACATCATCTGTGAGCGCTGGCGGCGTCCATGAACGGTCGGCCGGGGCCTCACATCCCGCCAGAACGGCCCCGACTATGAGTAGAAAGGTTGAAGGGGCTCGAAGCGAATTCATTACAGTTCCCTCACTCTAAGGGATGGACGGGGTACACTGCCCTATCCAAGACGAAGTGGGCTCCCAAACCCGGGAGCCCATTTCGTCTCAGCGCCCAATCATTTCGGCACGGGGATGTTCGTCCCGTACATCTCGTTGATCTCGGCGTAGATCTCCTCGAGGATGTCGGTGTGCACCACGCGGCCACCGAGCATCATCTCCGAGAACTGCGTGCGCAGTAGGGATGGATCGGGCGGCACGTTTCCGAGCGCCGACGGCATCGGCCAGATGTCCTCATCCACAACTGCCATCCGGACCTTGATGTCATCCCTCGTCACGTTGAAGACCATGTAGTCGATGGCCAGCGCCAGTGGGCCGGCGTATGCCCGGCGGATGTCCCGCATCACGTCGGGCGAGGTGTCCCAGTCGTTGAAGAAGTGGTAGGCCACCGCCATCCGGGGGTTCACCTCGGCCATGACCTTGCCGAACTGGGCGGGCGAGGTATGGACCTGCGTTCCCACGTTGAGAGCGGCCGCCGGCGTGAAGTTCTGTTTCTCCACGAGGGCCTGGGGAGTGATGAAGGCCTCGTGGATCGCGATGTCGACCCCCTTCGTGTGCTCGATCCACCACTTGTTGGGGTACGTGTCGCTCGAGTACGCGAACTTGAGGCCGTTCCACTCCAATATGAAGCTCACGGGCCCGTCGTAGATGTGGATGGCGGGAATCGACCGAATCGTCACGCCGTTCTCCTGGTAGATGACCTCGTTGATCGCCCGATAGTCGAACTCGGTCACCTCCAGGAACAGACCCCGCGTGTCTGTATTACCGAAGCGTGTGTCCACGTCCCACTTGAGGCTCTCCTCCAGGTGCTCGAGGGCGTAGGCCGTGCCGTACTCCGGCGTCTCGCTGCTCGGTCCCCACACCCTGAGCGGCGTGACGCGATTGCCGACCACCCCGCCGACCCAGAGGGCATCCAGGTCGCCGAAGTGATCTGAGTGGAGGTGCCCGATGAAGACCTTGTCCAGGTAGTCGTAGGGGATCTTGAGCGCCGAGATACGCTCGGCCGATCCGGTACCGATGTCGAAGATGAACTTGTCCCCATTACCCAGCTCGACAAGCCAGCACGCCGCCGCCTGTTTAGGACGCGCGTTGGGCATCCCGGTGCCGCAGGCGGTTACCCGCATCTCGTCGGCGGCCAGTGCCTCCGTGCCCGGATAGTAGACGTCTCGTTCCTGAATCGTCCCGGTGCTGGAGACGACCTCCCTCTCCTGCGGTAGGACCGTGCCCGCCTCGAGACCGATGAAGGTGCGGGCGTCGGCGGCGTACAGCGTAGGGACGATGGTCCTTTCCACACCCGCCTGCACGTCCGCACGGCCGAGCTCGTAGGCCGCGAACGCGATCGCCAGCACCGCCAGCCCTACAGCTACGGTCTTGTACTTTCGCATTGCTGATCACCCTTCTCGATGTGTGTAGCGGCAACTTCCTCAGGTACTCAGTCTTCCTCCCCAGCGCCACCGCCCATCGGTACCGAACCGAAGACGGTCAGGACCCGGTTGTAGACCGCGTCCCCGGGGTTGTCCTTAATGGTATCGGTGAGTCCTAGGTAATATCTGGCCGAGATGCTGGCCGCGAAAGGACCCTCCGACAGCTTGTACTCGACCTGAAACGAGACGCCAGCATCGAACGAGTTCAGCTCGTCCTCGATGTCGTCCTGAACAGTGATCACGTTCTCGATGACTCCGGTGAAGACATCCTCCGCACCGAGCAGGATCCCTACCTGGGGCCCCGCCCCGATGTGAAGCCGGTTACCCAGGGTTGCATACTTCGCGATCACCGGGATCTCGAAGTAGCTCAGCTTGCGACTCGCGTCCTTTTCCGCGACCAGAGTATCGAGGGGCTGCGGCGCGTCGTCCAGCAGGGGCGGCATTCCGCTCGCGCCCACTTTGTAAAACGGGAGCAGCTCGGGCTGCAGGTAGAAGTTACCCGCGATCTTCCACTCCGCCACGAGCCCGAGCATCAGCCCGGTCTTGAAATCGGTGTCGTCGATGCCCGAAAAGTCCGCCACGTTGATGCCGACGTTAAAGCCGATGTGGAAGCGTTCGGTGGCGAGCTTGTCGCCGAAGAGGATGCCCAGCAGAACTTGACCTTCTGCCGGCTGCTGGAACCCCAAGGCCAGCACCACGCCCAGAAAGAGCGTCCTTACCACAGCTTTCATCTTGGCAGCTCCTCACGGTTGTAGGAAGCCTGCGGCGCCAAGACCGGAAGTGCCCCAGGGCCAGACCACCCGGCGCAGGCGCAGCCAGGTCTTGCCACGAGGCACACAGGAACAGTTATTAGTAAGCCGACTGTAGCATCGCGCTCCCAGACTGTCAATACACAGGTGCATGGCCGATCGCGCATCGCTGACCCGTGCCGACTGGTTGAGAGCAGCCCTCGAGGTGCTGGAGAAGCAGGGCGTCGACCAGGTGCGGGTTCTGGCGCTCGCCAAGGATTTGGGCGTCACGCGTGGCAGCTTCTACTGGCACTTCGAGAATCGGGCGGACCTGCTGCAAGAGCTGCTGGAGTACTGGGCCAGCGAGTACACCGGGGTCGTGATCCGTAGCCCGGCAATCCGCAGCGGCGAGCCGGGGGCTCGGCTGCTGAAGGTGGCGGAGATGGTCATGGACCTCGATCTAGCGAGGTACGATCTTGCGATGTTTGCATGGGCCGAGCGAGATCCGCAGGTGGCGAAGGCAGTGGAGCGAGCCTATCGGCTTCGGCTCGAATTCATCGGCGAGGCCTTCGAAGAGCTAGGGTTCGAGGGCGAGGAGCTGGAGATGCGGACGTGGCTCTTCGTCTGCTACCAAAGCTGGGAGCGGACGGTGTTCGGGCGCCAGTCCAAGAGGAAACGCCGTGAACTGATGAAACGCCGGCTGGCACTGCTGACGAGCGAGTAGAGCCCCGCCCGACGACACTTCGAGCGGGGCCATCTGATACGCTACGGCGACACCTTGTCTTCCGGGATGCACTGGCCGAATACGACCATGGCCGCATCACCGAAGTTGACGGTGATCGTAGCGCTGCCGTCGGTCTCGGACAGAATCATGCTCCAACCGCGCCCGGCTTCGATGCCGCTCATGATCACGCGGTCTCCGTCCCTCTCCATGGCGCGGATCTGAGTCGTCTCGCCCCTGCGCTCGGCGGGGGCCAACAGAGTGATACGACTGTCGTCCAGGTCCACGTGGATGAACGTGGGAGGAGGCAACTGCGGCGCCGGTGGGGCGCAGTTGAGGTCGCCGTCACACTCGACGACTTTGGTCAGCGAACAGACGTACTTATCCTCGTCGCCGGGCACAGCAGCCGCCATCAGGAAGGGCACGCACAGCGCCACGACTTTGACTGAGGTTCTATTTCCAAACATTGGGCCTCCTGGATCGTTAGTTCACCACGTAGTCGCGGCCCTGCATGCAGGCGACGTAGTTCCTATCCCAGGTCTGCAACGACCGGTTGAACGCCTCGATCGCGGCTTCCGCCTCGGCCTGGGCCTGCGCCTGCGCCCGCCGCGACCTCGAACCACCGACCAGGCCGCCGGCTACCGCGCCGATCGCGGCGCCCTTGCCAGCGTCACCGGCGATGGCTCCGATGGCCACACCTGCCACCGCTCCTCCGGCTGCCCCTCTGATCAGGCCGCCCTGCGCCTGCTGCGCGGTCTGCTGGGCCGCATAACCTTGCTCCACCAGCACGGCGTACGCCTCATAGGGGTCCCAGTTCGTCTGCTGCCCAGCCCATCGGTAGCACTCGAGCTGGTCCGTCATCTGCTGCTGCTCGTCCTGGCCCTCACTGGGGTAGATGACGCGCTGGGTCGGGTTCGTGCTGGGCGGCAGCGTCTGCGCCTGCTGCTGCTGCTCCTGAGCGGCCACGGCACCGGGGAGGGCCAGCAGCACTATCGCGCTCAGCCCCCCAGCGCCAATTCGGCGTGGCAAGGTCATCATTACAGCCTCCGATCTCGAGTTTTTTTGATATCTGCCGCTTACGATGGCCCGGGCCACCGGTTTGGGCAACCCGGGGCATTGGGCATCACTCTTCGGAGAGAGGGGCGTGCCGGGGGATGCCGTCAGAGCAGCGCCGCCTCAAGCTGGAACTCCACGTTCCCTTTGAGAGCGTTGGAGACGGGGCAACCGTTCTTCGCCGCCTCGGCCGCCTCCTGGAAAGCCGCCTGGTCCATTCCGAGCACCTTCCCCTGCACGACCAGCCGCATCCGGGTGATGCGGAAGCCCTCTTCCAGTTTCTCGAGGGAGCAATGGGCGGTTGTCGTGATGCTCTGCGGCGGCGTGCCGGCCCGCTCGAGCCCGGCCGCGAGGGCCATGCTCAGGCAGGCGGCGTGGGCCGCGGCGATGAGCTCCTCGGGGTTGGTGCCGGCGGCACCCTCGAAGCGTGTCGGAAACGAATACGCTCCCGCGAACGCGCCGGAGCCGGCGCTGAACTCGCCCGTTCCAGCCTTTAGACCGCCCTTCCAGACGGCACTGGCACTGCTAGTCGGCATGCTCGACTCCTTTTCCGTTCAGCCAAGTCTGACTACTCGGGAAGCGGGTTAATCGGTTTAATATAGAGGCCCCTCTAAACTCCCGCCCTCCCCTGCTTCCCGAATCCCGATCGATGTCAGGCTTTTAAGGCGCCGGTTCAGAGCTGGTGCCGGAGCAGCGAGCGCAG
>JBDHAS010000234.1:0-6109 GCA_039588015.1 Gemmatimonadota bacterium
TTGCCCGTCACCTTGACGACCGGTTCGATCGGGTTCCCGACGATGTTGCCCTGGCCCGTCGGGAAGAGATGGATGACCGCGCCGGCCGCGGCCATCAGCGTGACGCATTCGGCAGCGGCTGAGGACGTGTCCATGAAATTGAGTCCCGGCCTGGTCGGAGCCTCCGCCGGACCGAGCACATCGACGACCGGCTCGGTGCCGGTCTTCTCTAGGTTGCCCAGTGCCTTCTCCTCGATGGTGCTCAGGCCCCCGCGGATGTTACCCATGGTCGGCTGCGAGCCCATCAGATCGACTCCCTTCGATTCGACCAGGTCCGCGTAGTCGTCGAACACCCGCTGGAACTTGGCGCGTACCTCGTCGTTCTCGCAGCGCTCGGCGACCAGGTGCTCCCCGCCGGTCAGTTCTGTGGTCTCACCGAAAAACACCGTCCCGCCGGCACCGACTACGGCATCGACCGCATGCGACACCGTGGGGCAGGAGGCCAGGCCCGTCGTGGTGTCTGACTCGCCGCACTTGATGCTGAGCCAGAGGTCACCCAGCAGGATCGCCTCCCGCCTCGCTTCCGAGGCGTCCTGTACGAGTTGCTGCACGGCCCGGGCGGCCTTGCGAATGGTTTCGAGGTCGCCATAGCGCTCGATCGAGAAACCGACCACCGGCTTCCCCGAAGCACGAATGCCTTCCACCACCCGTTCGGTCCAGTTGGGCTCGATGCCTATGACAATGGCGGCCGCGACGTTGGGGTTGGTACCCGTGCCTATCAGGGTGCGAAAGTGAAGCTCGAGGTCTTCACCGAATTGTAGGCGGCCATAGGGATGCGGTAGCGCCAAAGCCTGGGGGATGAGCCGTGCCACACCCTCCGCGGCTGCGTTGGATATATCGTCCACTGGCAGAACGACGACATGGTTGCGGATGCCGATTCGGCCGTTCTCGCGCCGGTAGCCTGTCAGCTGCATGTGTGCCTCGCCTCCATTCTATGTGTCGAATGACCACCGGGCCGAGCCGATGTTGTGCACGTGAACATAGTCGCCGGCCGTGATCGCCTCCTTTGCCAGACCGACCCTCACCTGGTATTCGAAAACTTCCCCGCCCGCCGCGATGTCATTGACGGCGACCTTGTGGCCGAGAGGAATGTCACCACGGGCCTCGACCGTGACGGTCTCATCCGTATCCATGTACACGCCAGTCAGTTGCTCCCCTTGGCGGATATCTTCGGTGGCGACACCTACGTCGTCACCTTTGTTGTGTATCAAGAATTTGTGCATAGCGTTCTCCGCTTTCCGCGCTACTGGAGTTTTGTCGGGACAGAGTTTCGTATCCTATCGCCGCGGCACACGATGCGCCAGAGATCACTCCGCTCCCATCGCCGCCGCAGGCTGAATGCTCGTTGCCTGACGCACGGCTATCGACCCACCCAAGAGCGCCGCGGCGGACATCAACAAGATCGACCCGCCATACAGACCCACGTCGAACGCCCGCAGGCCGGGCACGAGCATGTCCAGCCAACCGGCCAGAAGTAGCGCTCCCCATACGCCCAGCGCCACGCCAACACTGATCACGCCCAGGCTCTGAAGCACGACCAACAGCACGATACGTCTCCGTCTCGCACCTAGCGCTCGGATGACACCGATCTCTCTCCGGCGGCGCGACACTTTGAATCGCATCACCGCGTGCGCGCCGTGCATCGCTATGACCAGAGCCAGCACTCCGACCGCTGCCAGAACGAGTCCGAACCAACTGAACGGCGCCGCTTGGCTCATGGTATCTGCTTCGAGAGTGGACTCGCGGTAGGCCTTTCCCTCTGCCACCAATCCAGCAAGTGCTCGCCTCATGGCCACGACCGCCCGCTGCCGGTCGCCGCCCACGATAATCGCTAGATCCGTCGAGAGCGGTGAAGCCTGGAGGACCGGTATATAGGCAACCGGCGCCGGGCGGACGGAAGCACCGATGCCTTGGCCAGCCGCATCCTCCACTACTCCGACTACCGTGTGCCACGGGTCGTCGACCCCACCGATCTGGACCATCCTGCCGAGCGGCTTCCCTCGCTCGAAGTGACTGTCCGCGAAGGTGCGGTTGACAACCATGACCCTGTCTCGGGCCATCCCGTCTGCCGGGGCGAAATCACGCCCCTCGAGCAGGTGGATCCCCCTCGCTCGGAAGAACCCCGAGCTCACAGCATGGAGGCGCACAAATCCCGGCATCACGGGCAGGTATATCCCCGACCGGTAACATCTGCCGCACTGTGCCGTAACCGGAGCCAGCGAGCCGATCCCGAACCACGCACCTGGCGTCGAAAGACTCTCCGCTTCTATGCCCTCTAGGCCTCCGACTCGAGCGAGGAGTTCCTCGTATGCCGCGGCGCGTGTCGACTCGTCAGCATATCGACTTGCCGGCAGATCGAGCTGAAACGTGACCACGTCTCCGGCGTCGTATCCGGCTGGCGTCGATTCGGCGCCGGCCGACGCGTTCCGGATCAAGAGCCCCGCACCGATCACGAGCGCTATCGAAACGGCCAGTTGCACGATCGCGAGGAAATCCTGCAGAATTAACTCGCCTTTACTGCCTGTCCCATCGGCGCCTGCCACAAGCGCTCCGCTCAGATCGGAGCGGCGTACTACTCCCGCCACCGCGATCAACGAGAATGGCACAACGACGAGCAATGGAGCGGTTATCGCCACCAGCAGGACGTGCGGGTCGAAGCCGCTCTGCATCTCGAGGCCGTGCGGCCAACTCGCACGCACGAGGCTCGCGCCAGCGAATCCAAGCCCGATGCCCAGGATCGCACCCAGCGATGCCAGTACCAGGCCCTCAGCGAGCAAACCACTCAACAGGCGCCGGGTCGAGGCGCCGACCGCGACACGAAGTGCCATCTCGGGCGTACGCGTCGAAGCCCGGATCAGTGCGAGAACAATGACCGTGGCGCATCCAACGGCGAGGGCGAGCGTCGAGACGACGCCCAAGACTTCGAGCAGGTTCTGGAAGTGCGCGGCCTGAAGCGATGCCGGAGGCCACAACGACTGGCTCCAGCTGCCACTCCAACCCGGATCGCGAACGTATTCCGGCGCAATCGCGGCACTGAGACCGAGCGGGACCAGCGAGTCCAGGCGAAAAAGAGCCAGGATCGAGACCGCTACCCCAACGCCGAGGGCCAGCGACACCACGGCCGGGGCTGTGAAGCTGGGTTCGCGGACCAGCGACGACAGTGCGTAGCGTAGATCGTCAGAAAACGCGCGTCGCATGAGCATCGAGCCAATGTAGACGCACGTTCAGAAGACGGTCAACGCAAACCACAAAGGGTAGGCCGGCATGGCCGACCTACCCTTCTTGCTCCTCGATCTGCAGTCCCACCTGCCGCTCGAGGTCGAAATGATCTGTCACGGGATTGGGCTTCCTCGTGGACTACGAGTGAAGCGTAGCAGAGGGCGATCATGTGACGGTCATGCAGCCGATCATGCCTGAATCATGGACATCACGTGACGATCAGGCACCTATCAGGTCCCCAGTTTGAGGGATTCTGCCGCGGATTTCCCAGCCATCACCAATCCGACACCTCTCGTTGCTCACCGGCGGCGGGACCGGCATCTTAAGGCGGGCTTTGAATTGCCAACATCGAACATCGAATGTCGAATGTCCAAGAACAGTTCTTCATTATTGGCTAATCGATATTCAAAGCGGCTAACCGGTCGATACCGGCTTGCCAATACTGGTTGCCAGCCCATCCACCCGGATCCGAGACTCGGACGTTCTCTATGGCCAAAATCGAGAGTAATCGCAGCGTGTTCCTTGGCGCAGCGGTGCTCGCGGCGAACGCGGTGCTAAGCTGCACTCCGGCAGGACCTGCGGAGCCACGGCCACCCGAAGGGACGTTCCCGTTCGAGAACGCCGCCCTTCCCGTAGAGGAGCGCGTGAACGATCTCGTTTCACGGATGACGCTCGAGGAAAAGGTCTCGCAGATGCTGCACGGCGCGGCATCCGTGGATCGACTGGGGATTCCCGAATACGACTGGTGGAGCGAGGCCCTGCACGGCGTAGCCCGTGCCGGCAGAGCCACCGTGTTTCCTCAGGCGATCGGCCTCGCCGCAACTTGGGACACCGACCTGATGTTTCGCGTCGCCACGGTGACCTCCGATGAGGCCCGCGCGAAGCACCACGACTCGGTTCGGAAAGGGCGACGCGGAATCTACGAGGGTCTCACCTTCTTCTCGCCTAACATCAATATCTTCCGCGACCCGCGCTGGGGACGCGGGATGGAGACCTACGGCGAGGACCCGTACCTCACCGGCCGGATGGCAGTAGAGTTCGTCAAGGGGCTACAGGGTGACGATCCGCGTTATTTGAAGACTGTGGCCACCGCCAAGCACTACGCCGTGCACAGCGGACCCGAACCGGACCGGCACACCTTCGACGCCGTCGTCGACGAACGTGACTTGCGCGAGACGTACCTTCCTGCATTCCGGGCCGCCATCGTCGAAGCCGACGCGGGTTCGGTGATGTGCGCCTACAACCGCACTTTGGGAGAGGCGTGCTGCGCGAGCGATCTGCTCCTCCAGCGGATCCTGCGCGATGAGTGGGGCTTCCGCGGCTACGTTGTCTCCGATTGCTGGGCGATCCAGGACATCTACGCCACGCACAAGCTGGTGGCCACCGCGCCCGAGGCCGCGGCGATGGGCGTCGCTGCCGGAACCGACCTCAATTGCGGAGTAACGTACGACAGCCTGGTGACGGCCGTCGAGCAAGGCCTCATAACGGAGCAGCAAATCGATGTCTCCTTGAAGCGCCTGATGCGGGCTCGTTTCGAGCTTGGGATGTTCGACCCGCCGGAGGCCGTTTCTTACGCGAACATCCCCATCGCCATCAACGACTCGGAACCGCACCGGCGCCTCGCACTGGAAGCCGCACAGAAATCGATCGTACTGCTCAAGAACGACGACAACGTCCTACCGCTGGCGAAGGGCCTCGACAGAATCGCTGTTATCGGGCCAAACGCGGACGACGTCGAAGTTCTTCTGGGTAACTACAACGGCGTCCCCTCGGATCCGATTACGCCACTGGAAGGGATTCGGCGCAAGGTCACGCCGGCGACCGAAGTGCTCTATGCGCGCGGATCAGATCTCGCCGAGAACACGCCTGCCTTCGCGGTCATCCCGTCGGAAGCGCTGTACAGCGAACGGCCGGACGGCCGCGTCACCGGTCTCGAAGGAGCGTACTTCAACAACTACGAGCTCGAGGACGAACCGTTCTCGACGCGAGTCGACGGGACGATCGACTTTGCCTGGTGGGAAGACCCGCCGCTGGAGGGGATGAAAGCCGACAGCTTCAGCGTGCGCTGGACCGGGACACTGCTGCCACCCGTCTCCGGGAAGTATTCCCTCGGCGTGAGGGTGTTCGGCCATGCTCGGCTCTTCCTGGACGACTCTCTGATCGTCGAGTACAGCGACCGCCACGTGGTACTGACCCGGTGGGCCGACGTCGAGTTGGAAGCGCGCGTGCCGCGTTCGATCACCGTCGAGTACCGGGACCGGCGCGCGGACGCGTTCATGCAACTCGTCTGGTCCAGACCTACCGCAGACCTACAAGAGCAGGCGTTGGAGGCTGCGGCGTCCGCCGACGCGGTGGTCTTGGTCATGGGGCTGTCGCCGCGGCTCGAGGGCGAAGAGATGCGCGTCGAGGTCCCGGGCTTCGCGGGCGGCGACCGCACCGAGATCGGACTGCCCGCGCCTCAGAGAGCCCTGATCGAGCGCGTAGTCTCGCTGGGGAAGCCGACCGTGCTGGTGCTGCTCAACGGCAGCGCGCTGGCGGTGAACTGGGCGGCGGAACACGTCCCGGCCATCGTCGAGGCCTGGTATCCGGGCCAAGCGGCGGGTACTGCTCTTGCCGACGTCCTGTTCGGCGACTACAACCCCGCCGGGCGACTGCCCGTCACCTTCTACAAGGCGGTGGAGCAGCTTCCTCCCTTCAGCGACTACCGCATGCAAGGAAGAACCTACAAGTACTTCGAGGATGAACCGCTCTTCCCGTTCGGTCACGGGCTCAGTTACTCGAGCTTCCGCTACGATAACCTACGGCTGCCGGACACGGTGAGCGCAGGTGACCCGCTCGTGGTCTCGGTCGA
>JBDHAS010000235.1:0-6318 GCA_039588015.1 Gemmatimonadota bacterium
TCCGGTGCTGCCTGCTTCAGAGCGAGGGCCAGCTGTAGGGCGCGCCGGTCGCCGGCTGTGAACGAGAATACGTGCTCGGCTACTGTGTTGTCATGGAGGCGCGGCCGCGGTGCTAGTTTAGGCACGTGTTCCAGTGCGACTACGATGTTTAGATCGCGTGTGATAGCACTGCGCTCGACGCGTTCGAGGATTCTCGCCGCAGCGTGAGCGCCGGGAGCGCTCTCTGTCTCGTCGAACACGGTCTCGACGAGCTTGAGCTCCGCGGTGTGGCCGCCCGACTTCAATGTCTCGAAATCGCGGTCGAAGCCGTGCAGCAAGCGCGTGAACTCTCTCTTCGCACGGGCCACGAAACCGCGCCCCGCCTTCTCACTCCTGGCCCTCCGGACCTCATCTCCCTCTGCTGTTAGGTTGCGCGAGATCCAATGAGCGCGGTGCACGACGCTGTCCACGCATTTGACCAACGTCATCATACGCGAGAGGCGGAAGAAGATCGGCTGCAGCAGCACGCGGCCGAACGCTTCGCGCTTGTACGTGGAGCGCGTTAGGTTCACTCGTTCGTGCAGCGCCCGAAGCATCTCACCCAGGCTGTCAGCCTCCTCGGCGAACGGCGAATCGCCCGCGTTGATCTCCACGGATTCGAGTTTCTCCAGCTTGGGGCCGATCGCGTTGAGGAGATCCCCCAGCAGAAGGAACTGCTGGATCTCGTTAGTACCCTCGTAGATGGTCATCACGCGCGCGTCGCGCCGGTCCTTCTCGATCCGAAAGCGTTGCGTCTGTCCGTCGATGCCGTAGACTGGCTCTAGAAAGTGGAGATTTCGGTGCAGCCCGTCGGTGCCGAACAGCTTGGCGATTGCAGCCTCCATCCTGAGGGAGTCGCTCGTCTTGTCGTCGTAGAGCCCGATCAGGTTCTGTGTGATCGACTCGACGGCGAACATCTCCTCGACGGACAATCCGAGACGGTGGCGGGCCGAGCCCTCCGCGCCCCGAGGGATCTTCTCCAGGAAGCGTGCCGCATCACCGAGTGTCTGTTGGATGCTCGCGCACGACGACACGCAGAGCCCGGTACGGCCGACGTTGAGCGTCTCGAGTGCGTTCTCCTGGCCGCGTCCCTCGATTCCGATGATGCACTCCTTCGGTATGCGGACATTGGTCAGCGTGATCTCGTTGGTAGGTGAGCCGCGCTGGCCGGTCTTCTCTTCGTCCTTGCCGACGATGAAGCCCTCGGTAAGCGCGTCGACCATGAAGCCCGTGAGCCCTGTTTTGGTGCGCGCGTATATCGCCTCTACCCCGGCGATATGGCCGTTGGTGATCCACATCTTCGCCCCGTTTAGGACGAAAAAGTCGTAGCGCTCCTCGCCGTTTTGCTCGCGGATGAGTGCCATGTCGTGGATATCTACCCGACGGTCACCGATCGTGAAGTAGCGGTACTTCTCTTCGTCTTCGCTGTATGTGTATTCCTGCGAGAACACCTCCGCAGCTTCTGCATCGTCGCGGTAGCGATAAAGGATCCTGCGGCCGTCGAACTCGAACCGGCGCATGTCGCAGATGTTTCGCCGGCGCTGCTCGGGTTCCTCGTCCAGGTAGAAGAACTTGACGCCGTCAACGTCGGTGTGAACGCGCCGCGATTCGGGTCGCGCTTCGGTCCGCACGCGCGCCGTGTCGGAGCCCGCGCTCGGCTCGGTGAGTGCGAAGGCCGAGATCATCCGCGCAGAGATCAGTCGCAGATAGAACTCGTGCGCGAAGCGTCGCATCGGCATCTCGGCCAGTTCCTTCTCGGCGCGCTGCTTCCAACCGTCGAGCGCCGCGAGCGCGCCCTCCAGCCCTTTGCGGAAGCCGCCAAGGTCTCCTTTCAGCCCGGCCCCTCCGGCCTTGTTCATCTGCGAGATGAATCGGCCGAACACGACTTTCTTCAGAATTCGACTGCGACCGAGTTGCTTCCCTACCTCGGTGTTGACGGCGATGTAGGCGGTCTTGAGCTGCTCGAAGTCGGGGTCCTCCATCTCCGCGAGGATTCCGTTGATCCCGTCCTCGAATTCAGCGACCGACTCGGCCTGGTCGAGGGCGGCCTTCAGGTCACGCTCCGCCCGCTCCACCTCGCTCAGGCCGAGCAGCATGGGCGTCGTCCCGATGCTCGTGTTCGCCTGAATGGTCAGCGTGTGGCTCACGTCGGCCAGGCGTTTCGCGATCTGGCAGAGGCTGCAGTAATCGGCCGCGGGCCGGCCCTGGCCGCCGTACTCGGCCGGGATCACCACACGGAAGAAGCCCTGGTCGAGCGTCCAGTCGATATCTTCACGCGGTATGTAGTGGAGCGCCTCGACCTCGCGCTCGTATGACGGCTCGCGGTCGCCGTTGGGGAAACGATCGCGGAACAGCTTCAGGTATTCCTCGTAGTGGGAGCGCAGAACGTCGTCTGTCCACATCGATTCCGGCAGGTAGCGCGTCGCCCCGATATCGAATGGCTTGTGGAGGAAGTCGCCCGACTTATAACCGCGCTCGCCCTTGATGATCTCCTTGTCGTAGTCGAAATCGGGGACGTTGGAGGCGATCGGTATGTCCGGGTACCCGTCGAGCAGGAACGCGTAGCCGCCGAGCTCGACGCGGTCGGCGCAGGCGTCCAGTTCGCCCTCGAGCTCAACGAGGCGTTCCTCGACTACGTCTGCCCACAGCTGAGCAGCTTCGACGTAACGTTCCGCCGGGAGCGCGCCCTGCAGACGTCGGTTGGCGCGGACCAGTAGCCGTGCCCAGGCGTAGAGCCGCGACGCCAGCTCACCGCAGATGTCGTGGGCGGCCTGCAGAGAGGTCGCGGGCAACCCTTGATCGACGGCGCGTCTGAGCGCGCCCGCAAGGCTCTCCTCCGCGCGCCGCAAGCGCTCGACCTCGGAATCGAAGATCGGACGCCGCGCGATGGCTGCGAGCGCCCGGTCGAGCTCGGGGGAAATCGTCGCCAACAGGCCACCGCTGAGGCCTGCGGCGACATACTCTCCGATCTCGACGTTGAGCTCCGCGTTCTCCCGGATGTAGTGGGGAAAGACCGAACTGTCCCGGTAGATCTTCGAGAAGATGTCCTCCTCAGAGAATGCCGAACCGCCGATGACCTGCCCGGCCAGATAGGTGATGCTCTGCATGTCCGGGCCGAACACATCGGTGGCGGCAACCTTGGCGGCCTGTGCCTCGATGCCATCCTGCGCGTCCCAGCCGGCATCCTGAAGCAGCGTCTCGAGCGCCAGGCGTCCCGCCTCGATGTGGCTGACATAAGCGCGTACCGCTCCGAATTTGCCGACCCCGTCTCGGCCGTCGATGTCCTGGAACATGTCCGGGAACTGGATGCGGCTGAGGGCGTGGTCTACGGCTCGTTCTACCGCAAGCGAGCCCGCGCCGAGGGCGATAGCAGCGATATCACGAGAGCGTATGGCGAAGATCGAACGTTCGTCCGAATCCGCCCACTCCCCTTCCCACAAGGCCACCGCTCCTGCCAGCCTGATCTCCGCCACGCCCGCGCCTGTCAGCCCGATGGCCGGTGTGGACACGAGTCTGACGCCAGCCCGTCTCCTCCCAAACAGGCCGATTTGACCACGGCCTCTCGCCACGAAGCTCTCGGCCAGGGCACTGAAAGCGAACGGTAGACGCCCCTGCCATGCCTCGGCGCCTGGTTCGGCCTCGGCTTCCAGAGCCACAGCGGTAAAGGTCCCCGCGCTCTTCAGTAGATTCAGCACCTCACTCGGAGCGCCGGCTCGTGCCAGGGCCTCGACGCCGGCGACGTGGCCCGCCACGATGACGGCCAGCGACGAGTCGATCCTCGCCAATTCGGCGATGATGTCCGAACGCGAGAGATGGCTCAGCTCGTCGAAATCGCGGCCGGGTGGCTCGCCGAGTGCGGCCCGCGCCGCCGCTCTTAGCAGTTCGATCTCCGCGTCGTTCAGCGTGCCGCCCTGCTCCAGTCGGCGTAGCGCAGCCCGGTCGAAGATCTGTGCGATGTGTTCGCGCACTGCATGGCGAGCGGCCGCCCGTCTCGGCGTCTCCGCCTCGATGCTCCGCAACTCGGACAGGGGGTCGATGTGGTCTACGGAGATCTCGCACGCATCAGCCACGTGGTCGACGAAGGCGCGAAGCCCCTCCAGATGATGGTCGCGGATCTGGCGAGCGTCGGCGTCTGCGGCGAAGAAGCGGCCGGCCGCTGCGTGCTCTCGCGCCCGCGAGGCGAGCTTCTTGAGATCGGTCTTGACTTGGTGGAACGAGACGTCGGCCTGATCCAGGCCGTGGCTGCGAAGCCAGGCGTCTACGGGGTCCGCAACGGCGATCTCGGCGGCTTCTTCCGCCAAGTGAGCGAAGTACTCCACCGCCTGACGGTACCACGTGACCTGACCAGGTTCGAGCACACGAGGCCCGGTCCAGATGTTCCCGCTGAGCTCCGTGCACTTGGCATCCGCCAGAGCGATAGCGCGTCGAGCGTCCAGAAGTGAATTGCGCAGCTCGGCGGTGGCTGCCGGGACGGCATCGCCCTGCCACTTGGCGCTCAGCGTGGCGCGCCAAAGGTCGGGCTCGATCTCGCGCGACGGCGGAAGATCGCGATCGGCGATGATTTGTCGCAGAGCGGTGTCCGCCGGCGTGTAGACCTCGTACACCAGGCGGTGCTTCCCGAATCTCGTCCAGTCCACGTGCTGCGGTTGGATGCGCCAGCACGTCTCGCACTTCACGCAATTTTCGAAGTTGACCGCCACCGAGGCGTGCTTCGTCCGATCCACGTTGATCTGGTAGACGGCCGCAGGGCAGACGTTCCAGAGACTGGAGGCGCTTGGGTCTTCTAGCTTGCCCGGCTTGTCTGGTGGGAAGAAGACCTTGATGTGCGCGCCCACGTCATCGCTGTAGCTGATTTCGCCCAGCTTGGCGTCGTGCGACTTGGAGACGGCGACGTTGCCGGCCGATAGGTCGGTGTAGCTGCGCCAGCCCGAAAGCCAGCGACCGTAGACGCTGGCCGCGAGCTGGTCGAGGGAGGGCCTGCGAACGGCATCGGTCAAGCGTTGTATAACCCGTGTTGCCAGGAACCCCGTGACGCCAATGACCGTGCCCAAGACCTCCCAGAGGGAGAACCGACGAAGAACTATGCCGACACACCGGTCGAGTTTCTCGCGCACGGGGCGATCATCGTTCGTATAGAGCACGCCAGCCGCCCGCGCGAGTGCCGGTGTGTAGCGGGCTGCGAGCCAGCGCTTGTACCAAGGGAGCCGCCCCGTGTCTTCGTCCTTCACCCAGAAGCTGAACTGCAGCTGGCCGTCGCTGCCTCCCCAAGCGAAAGGCAGCAGCGCCAGAATCGCATTGGGGATGGACAAGAGCAGCGCCAGCGGTGCGTGCTTCAGGGCGAAACGGCCAAACCCTAGCGCTTTGCCACCGCGGTTCAGATCAGTCAGCGTCGCGGACCACCTTCCCTTCAGGGTCTCACCGACGAAACGAACGACCTCCCACCACTTTCGTCCGAAACCCAACTCCGGGCGCGTCATCATGTAGAGCGAGCCGTTCAGCAAGTCGATTTGACGGCCGCACAGTGCTTCGCTGTGCTCGATGAACGCGGGCCAATCGCGCAGGTGCTCTACATCCTTGTAGTAGTTCGTCTCTTTGAGCGGCTTTACGTACAGTTCCTCCAACAGATCCCGTGTAGGTTCTTCGCCCTCCTTGAGAAGCGTGGCGGCCGCTTCGCCGAAGATCGCCCCCATGGCACAGGCCGGACCCGTGAAGTTGGGGTAGGGGAAGTCGACGCCAATCCCAGTGGCGGCCCCGCCGATGACGACGCCGTCGTCGACGAGCGTCGGCAACTCGCTAAGGCCGCCGCTGCGGATGACTTTGGCGCCGAAGGATGTCGCTTCGCCGCCTTCGACCAGCCTGCGGATCGGAGGTAGGCCCTTGTACCACTCCATTAACGTGTTGTAGTCACCGCGGAATGCGGCCAGGTTATCGAGGGGAACCACAAGCCCAATGGACACGCTGGACCGATTCGTGTAGATGAGACCGGCCATGTTCAGTCTCACCGGCTTGCCATCCAGCGCGCCGTTTCGCAGCAGTATCTCGTGGCACGCCGCCTGGCCCGTCGCCCAGCTCGATCACTTCCTTTACGCCCTGGAGGAAGGCAGGCTGACCGTTCTGCTTCGAACGGACTGCCGTGCCTTCGAAACCCTCCTTGCTCACCAGATGCGAGGCGTCGCCCTCGGCTAAGAAGACGATTTCGCCGTATAGCGGGCCGCGATCGGTATGCACCCCGATAACGCGCCCTCCGTGCCGGATGAGCCCGTCCGCGCTGGTGTGCGTTAGTAGCGTCACCCCGCGCTG
>JBDHAS010000236.1:0-6826 GCA_039588015.1 Gemmatimonadota bacterium
CGCGTAGGCGACGATCGTGGCGAGCTTCTGAATCGCCTCCCAGCCCGCGTCGAAGCGGGTGAATCGCCGCAGAATCAGGGCAAGCAGGATCAACAGGCTGGGACCCGAAGCGAATGCCGAGGCGAGGAAGCGGGGCGCCAGGATAGCCGTCATCCAGAAGGCCCGGGCTTCCAATCCCGAATAGAGGAAGGCCGTGACCGTATGGATACTGATCGCCCACGGGATCGACACGTAGATGAGCGGCTTCACCCAATTCGGCGGCGGCGCTCCTTTGCGCTCGGCCTCGAAGGTCACGGCGCCGATGACAAGGTTGAGCGCCAGGTAGCCGAAGAGCACCAGTGTGTCCCAGAACATCAGCGAGTTCGGGGACGGGTGCAGGAACACGTTCAGGACGCGCATCGGTTGGCCCATGTCGACCAGAATAAACAGTGCGCACATCAGCACCGCCGACACGGCCAAGAACTCGCCCAGGATCACCATCCTGCCGAACGCCTTGTAATTGTGCAGGTAGTAGGGCAGGACCACCATCACGGCCGAGGCCGCTACTCCGACCAGGAAGGTGAACTGTGAGATGTAGAGCCCCCAGGTCACATCCTGGCTCATCCCGGTGATGTGCAGGCCTTCGCTCAGCTGCCGGCCGTAGGCTGCCATGCCGACGACGATCAGCACAACCCAGATGCCCAGCAGGATCCAGTATCGTCTCCCTCCACGGAACGCGTCCTGCAGCATTACGGACTCCCGATTCCCGGCGGCAGAGTTCTAGATGACGTAAAAGACGTTGGGACCGGTCCCAAGGCTAACCCTCCTACTGATCGTGTGTTTCTCGGCGAGGACCCGGTTGACCTCTGAATCCGGCTCGGCCAGGTTCCCGAAGATCAGGGCTCCTTCGCCGCCCGGCACTTGGCCGACGGCTTCCACGCAGGCCGGCTGCCGGTCATCTCGCAGGCGCTCCGCGCAGAAATTGCATTTCTCCACTACCCCTTTGGTGCGGGTAGGAAAGTCAGAAAGCGGTGCTCCATTCGCGTCCTTCCTGACGTAGTCGCGCGGATCTTTCCAGTTGAAGCTCCTGGATCCGTACGGGCAGGCGGCCATGCAGTAGCGACAGCCGATGCACCGGTGCTGGTCCATCATCACTATCCCGTCCTGGTCGCGCTTCCAAGTCGCGCCCGTGGGGCAGACGCGCACGCAGGGCGGGTTCGTGCAGTGGTTGCACAGCACGAGCACCGGCATCTCCTGGACCTCAGGTGAGCTATGCTCGTGAACCTGGTCCGGAAAGACATGCCTGTATTCTTCGTCCCAGATCCAAGCGATCTGGTCGTCCCGCTCGGGGATCTGGGGCACGTTGTGCTCGCGGTGACATGCCTCGGCACAAGCCGCGCGCACTTCTCGGTTCAGGCACTTGTCGATGTCGATGACCATCGCCCACTGGCTGGTCGCTTCATCCTGCGCCGAACCGTGCTGGGTGGACGCGTTGGCAGCGCGTATGAGCGGGAAACCGCAACCCAAGCCCAGCGCGGCGCATCCGGCCTCTTTCAGGAACGTGCGTCGGTCCTGACTCATCGCTCAGTTTCCCTCGGCTCGACGTGGCAGTCCCAGCAGCGCGGCTCGACGTTGGAGTAGTCGTGGCACCTGGTGCAGAACCTCTCTCGGTTGTCGTGACAGTCCATGCAGGTTCCAGTGAGGCTCATGGTGTACGTCTCACCCGACGTGGAGGTGTACTCCCTCTCTCCCTCACGGACTACTGCGTTGCGCCATTCGTTCAGCAGCTCCATGTGGCGCGCCGTCATGTATTCGGTCTCTTCTACGCAGCTTGTCTCGTCCTCGGGCAGTTCGAGCTCGGGGCGAGCGGCATCGCCGGCCGCGCCGAGCGTCTGCCACACGGGAAACGCCACCAGAACCAGGAAGACGGCCAACCCGCTGAGGGCTTTTGCTCGATCACTCATTCGCAGCGACCTCCAGCGCTTCACCCTCTTCCTCGGCCTTCTCCATGCCCGGGATCGGCTCCAATCGCAGGTTATGCGTGCGTCTCTTCTCGCCTTCGAAAACCATCGCATTGGCAACGAGCTCGCAGATGCCCGTCACCTCGATACCCGGAGCCCAGTAATCACACACCGTCACGAGCGTCGCCCGATCGATGGCGCACATCGCCGCCAACTGGTTGACGCCGTGCTTCTCCTGTACGTAGCGGACGGCGCTGCCTCGGGGCAGTCCGCCGCGCAGACGCATCTCCATGTTCTCGTCGGTACCTAGCCCGGCGCCGCCACCGCAACAGAATGTCTGCTCGCGGATCGTGTTCTCCGGCATCTCGAAGAAGTTGTTGCACGCGCTGCGAATCACGTAGCGCGGCTCCTCGAGGATGCCCATGCCTCGGGCCGTGTTGCAGGAATCGTGAAAGGTGACCCGAATGTGGTCGTTCCTCGACGGATCGAGCTTCAGCTTACCGTGGTGAATCGCGTCGGCGAGGAACTCCATGATGTGAACGGTCTTGCTCGAGCGTGCATTCTCGAAGACCGTGCCGGTCAGCGGCGACTTAGGCACCTCCAGAAAGTCGGCGGGACCGTTCATGGTGTTCATGTACTGGTGGGTCACCCGCCACATGTGCCCACACTCGCCGCCCAAGATCCACTTGACCCCGAGGCGCTTCGCTTCGGCGTAGATCTTGGCGTTGAGGCGCTTCATCGTCTCGTGAGACGTGAACAGCCCGAAGTTGCCGCCGTCCGAGGCGTACGTGCTCCACGTGTAGTCGATCCCCAGTTCGTGGAACAGCAGCATGTACGCCATGCACGTGTAGATGCCGGGAGCGGCGACGAAATCACCGGACGGCGTGAAGAACAGGATCTCGGCGCCCTTCTTGTTGATGGGGATATCGATCTTTATGCCGGTGGCCTCCTCGATGTCCTCGGCCATGAAATCCAGTGTGTCCTTCAGGCCGTGGGGCTGGATTCCGAGGTGGTTTCCATAACGGAAGCAGTTCGCCACCGGCTCGATGACCCAGTTGACGTAGAGCCCGAGGAGCCCCAACAGCTCCCTGCCCATCATCGTGATCTCGGCCGTGTCGATCCCGTAGGGGCAGAAGACCGAGCAGCGCCGGCATTCGGTGCACTGGAAGAAGTAGTAGAACCACTCCTTGATCACGTCGACCGTCAGTTCCCGACCTCCCGCAAGCTTCCCGAACACCTTGCCCAGGGCCGTGAAATCCTTGCGATAGATCGAGCGCAGCAGCTCCGCGCGCAGCACCGGCATGTTCTTCGGGTCGCCGCTGCCGATGAAGAAGTGGCACTTGTCGGAGCAGGCACCGCAACGGACGCATGTGTCCATGAACAGCTTGAAGCTGCGGTACTTGCTCAGCCGATCCGCCATCCCCTCCAGGACGATCTTCTGCCACCCCTCCGGCAGCTTCCAGTCCTCGTCCGTGACGGCCCAGTCACGCGGGTTCGGAAGGTCGAGGACCCGCAGGTTCTTGGCCTTGCCCGGGTAGATGAACGTCCCCGGCCTGAAGTCGACCGGCGCGTCCATCCAGCCCAACTTGGGCGGGCGCCAGTCGAGCTTCAGCAGGTCGTCCTGCTGGTAGTACTCCATCTCGTCCGGCTTTGGCTTCCTCTTCATTGCCTCTCCACCGGAATCCCGGCCCCTATCATCTTCTCTCTCAAATCGTCCTCGTACTCCTCGTACGTGTGAACCTTCACGGGATAGTCCCAGGGGTTGACATGTCTTACCGCGCGGTTGTTGTTCGCCATGTTCCGCGTCGGGCTCAGGAACACGCCCGCCATGTGAACCAGCTTGCTGAACGGGAAGTAGGCCAGCAGCACGCAAACCAGGAACAGGTGCCCGTAGAACAGCGGGCTGATCGAGTCGGCTACCACAGGCGAGAAGCGCGCTAGCCCCAGCGCCATCTCTTTTACGCTCGCGATGTCCGTCTTAGCCAAGTGCCGCACCCAGACGCCGCTGACTCCAATGGCGAGCATCAGAAACAGCGGGAAGTAGTCACCCACCAGCGAGATGTACCGTACCTGGCCGATCGCCAGGCGCCGGTACAGCAGGTAAGCCAGTGCAACCACGAATACGATCGACGTGATGAAGACTACCGGCAGGCCGACCTCCATGAATCCGTCGGTTCTTTCAAGGAATGTCACGAAGAACGGGACCGGGTTCGTAAACAGGCGCAGGTGTCGGATCAGAATGATCAGCAACGACCAATGCATCGCCATCGCCGCGAGCCACAGCCCCAGATCCGTTGCGTAGACCAAGCGGTGTCCTTCGACGAGGTCTGTCTTGGTGTTCTTCAGTAGCGAGCGGAAGAGGAGGATCTCCAGGGCCATTCTCCCGATCACGGTCAACGTGTTGTGCGGGTTATCCAGCTTCTCTTGCTTGATCCATGCGAGGGATTTCTGCTGTCCGCTCGTTGTCGGGATCCGGAAGGGAACAGGAACGTTCGCCCAACTCAGGACGCGGTAGATGAGGCCACCGACGAACAGCGCCAGAGCGGTGTAGGGAAGTACCACGCCAAACACCAACCCCATGCCGGGCGCCGCCCCTAGGAGTCCCAGCAGGAAAAGGCCTACCACAGCCACCAAAGCGACCGCCACTTTCATCGCAGATCCTCTCGCCTCGGTTCGATCTGGACTAGCTCCGGCTCAGTGTCCCGCTGATTCACCTTGTCCGTGATCCAGGAGATCTGTCGCTTCACCTCGTTGACGCGAAGCTCGTATACCTGCTCACGGCACTCGACGAACGTGTCGAACGCCACGAGCGCGATCCGGTCGATCTGCGCATCGAGATCAGCCAGTTCCGAGGCAAACCGCGGATCCGCCGCCACTCCTCCCAACTCCGCTCGAATGATCTCTCTCAAGCGCAGAACGAAACCGACTGCTTCGGAAGGAGCGAACGGCTGAACCGCTCTGATTTTCATGATCCTTTGCAGTTGCTCGCGAATCTCTCCGGCTTCCGGACTGGAGAGCAGTGCGTCGAGAATGCGTTCAGTGCCCACGCGCAAGCTGTGGCCTACGGGATTCGCGAACGGGTCCTTCTCGCGCGCGAAGATCGCGGGCGAATTGCCCGGGAACGTTGCCAATGCGCCCTCCAACCAACTCCGGGCGATGTCCTCCCGCCTCTCCAACAACAGCTGCCGGAGCGTCATTCTTCGATCTCCTGCGCCGCCGGAATCAGACGCAACCGGTCGGTTTCGGCAGGCCAGCTACCTTGCAGGCACCTTTGGCCGGCCCGCTCGGAAACAGATCGTAGATCTCCTTCAGCTTGAAGCCCGTCTCCTTGCATAGCTTGCGAATCATCGGAGCCATGTTGTACTCGAGGTAATACTCGCGCAGGTAAGTGACGACCTTCCAATGGTCGTCGGTCATGTCGTCGACGCCCTCGGTCTTGGCAAGGTCCGTTGCGACTCCTTGGTCCCACGCGTCGGGGTCCTGGATGAACCCGTCCTCGTCGATCTCGATCAGCTTGCCGCCAAACTCTTTCTGTTCCATCAAAATCCTCCGTTCGTAGGACCGGCTTGTCTCAGCGTCCCTGTACCTGTCTACATGAAGTCGATGTCCAGCTGTGGCGGCATGCTTAACGTCTCGTGGATTGTGCACTTCTCCGCCACACGCCTTACCACGTCCATCTTCTCCTCGGGAAATCCGTTCGGCAGTTCCACGTCGATTACGATGCCGCCTATGCGTTTGGGCTTATCTGCCAGCTCGAGAGTGAGACTGACTCCGACGTCGCCGTCGGTGTACCCGTGCGTGTCGCAGTAGCCCTGAACTATCATTGCAATGCATGCCCCGAGGGAGCCGGCGAGGAGCTCAGCAGGCGTGAAGCCCTCACCCCGGCCCCCATCCTCCACGGACATATCGCTCATCACGTCACGGCCACGCACGTGAATGTTGAATTCCAAGTTGTCTTGCCGCGTGACAGTGATAAGGTCCATTCCTCTCGACGACCTCGGGCTTGCTGAACTCCGCCGGAACCGGTTTGCCCTCGGACAGCATCTTGCGCAGCATCGTTCCGGAAAGGAGAAGCCGTGCACCCGAGACGTAGTTGTGCACCCGAGACGTAGTTGCCGTCGTCATCCAAGACGGCTTTGTCCTCGTGCGGCGATGTCTTCATCGAAGCCATCTCGCCGAGTTTGTAGTCATAGAAGGTCCAGTCCATCTTGAGCGGCTGCGTCTCGAGCGCACCCTTCGGAACGTCGTCGAAGATCTCCTGCGCGTCGAATGGCCCGTAGTAATCACCCACGCCTGCGTGATCTCGGCCGACGATCAAGTGGCTGCAGCCATAGTTCTGACGGAATACAGCGTGCAGAAGCGCCTCTCGCGGACCCGCGTAGCGCATGTCGAGTGGGTATCCACCCTGTACCACCCGCTCGGGCCGGAAGTAGTTCTGGACCAGCGCGTCAATGCACTTTACCCTGACATCCGCGGGGATGTCGCCCGGCTTCAGCTCGCCCAGCAGCTGGTGGATATAGACGCCGTCCGTGACCTCGATAGCGACCTTGGCCAGATACGCATGCGAGTTGTGCATCGGGTTGCGAAGCTGAAGGGCGGAAACCGAGCTCCAGCCCCGTTCGGCGAAGAGCGCTCGCGCTTCCGCCGGGCGCTGGTAGATGCCCGGGAACTCGTCGGGGAAGAAGCTCTCGCTCAAGACCTTGATGGGTCCGCCCAGGTTCACTTCCTTCTGGGCTAAAACCATCGCGACACCGGGATGCTCGGGATCGGTGGTCGTGAAGACCTCCGAGCACTCCAGCTCCTTGTCGATCATGTACTTCTCGTTCACCGTCATGATGGCCATGGCGGTGCCGCGTTTCTCATCGACTAGAGCCACCTCTTCACCG
>JBDHAS010000237.1:0-9789 GCA_039588015.1 Gemmatimonadota bacterium
CAACCTGGGCAACGCGATCTACGCCAACTCGAAACGGGGTGTGATCTTCGACGCGGGGGCGCGGGACCTGGAGGGACTCGAGGAAATCGAGGGTTTCAATGCATACGTGAGGGGCTGGGACCCCTCATTCATAAAGGAAATGATGCTGACCGGCATCAATGTCCCGATAAAGATCGGAAATGCAACCGTCTTCCCGGGGGATGCGGTGCTGGCAAAACGGGAAGGCGTCATCTTTATACCGCCCCACCTGCTGGAACAGGTGGTGATCAACGGTGAATTCATCGCGCTGAGGGACGCCTTCGGGCACCAGCGGCTGCAAGAAGGGAAATACACTCCTGGCCAGATAGACGGCCGGTGGAGTGATGAGATCAGGGCGGATTTCCTTAAGTGGATCGATGAGCATCCCGACCTGTTGCCCATGCCCCGGGAAGAGCTGGATCGATTCCTGAAGGAACGGGGATGGTGACACAACGACTCAATAACGAGAGTGCAGCCTCATGAAAAAGTTCAATCGTCGTGAATTCGTTTCCGCCCTGTCGCTCAGCACAGGATACCTCGTGTTCGGCAACCCCCTCACAGGTACCCTGAACAGAATCTCCAACGATCCGTTCCAGCTGGTCAAACTGGGTACATCGGGACTTGAAACCACCCTGCTTGGAATTGGAATGGGTTTTCATGGCTACAACCGCTCATCCGCCCTGACTCGGCAGGACCAGAGTAAAGCACTGGCCGTGGTACAGCATGCGTATGATGCGGGCATTCGTTGCTTCGACAACGCGGACGCCTATGGATCACACGGCCTGATGGCGGAGGCCCTCACGACCATCCCCCGCGACGAGGTCACCATCGTCTCCAAGATCTGGACAAGAGAAGGCGGGATACCCGAGCTGGAGCGCCCGGATGCGAATGTCGTGGTGGGCCGTTTCCGGAAAGAGCTGAATACGGATTACATCGACCTCGTGCAGCTGCATTGCATGGTGGCGGCTGACTGGACAGAGATCGAGAAGCGGCAGATGGACATCCTGTCGGACCTGAAATCGAAGGGGATCATCAAGGCGCACGGGGTTTCCGTCCACACGTGGGAGGCTATGAGAGCCGCCGTGGAGAGTCCCTGGGTGGATGTGCTTCACGCCAGGATCAATCCGTACGGGATAGCTATGGATAAGCCCGAACCGGAAGAGGTCATTTCCCTGATCCACCAACTGCACGACTCGGGCAAGGGTGTTATCGGCATGAAACTCGTAGGCGGAGGGGAATATCCCCAGGACGAAGAGAAGATAGACAACTCCGTGAGGTTTGTATTGGGACTCGGATCAGTCGATATGATCATTGTCGGGTTTGAGCAGTACGAGCAGATCGACAACTATGCCGGGAGGATGAGAAAGGCTTTGGATCAGATTCAGTCTGGCTGATGTCCGATGTCCATTTCTGTGCTAGGCCATTGCTGTAGTGCCAGGCGGGAAAGGAAATTCCACTCCGAGATGTTCCCTCTTGGGTCCAAAACCAATCAAGAGGAGAGGATAATGAGAACGCTGGGACTTGTCATGTGTTCTCTGGTATTAGGTGCGGTGATTGCGGGGTGCAAGGAGTCTGAAAGAGAGACGATTCCCGACAACCGATTTGGCAAGATTTACGCTGCCAAATACTATGTTCCGCCGGGCACGCTTGATTCAGTGGAGGCGCAATTTCAGGAAATGGAGTCTCTGGGCGTCACCCATCTCTTCCTACGGGAACCCTACTTCGGTAGGGCTCACATCAAGGAGGCACTCTCACACACGTCACTGAGAACCTGGATGATCTCCCAGATTTTTTTCAACGACGACAATCACCTTTCAGATACAGAGGACAACCCGCTGTTCGCCATTCAAGCTGACGGCGGCGTGGCTATAAGCGAGCGCCCCGGCGATTGGCTTGAAATGACCTGTCCCAACAATGGACCCGGATATGACCCTGCCAATCCCTCAGAGGGATATCGCGAAAGAACCATTGCGCGCATTGTCGAATCGGTTGAGACGCACAAACCCTATGGCTTGAGTCTTGACTTTGTGCGCTATTTCGCCTTTTGGGAGCGAATTCTCGAAGGAACCGATCCAAATAACCTTCCCGATACCTGCTTTTGCTCGAGATGCTTGAGTCTGTTTTCCCAGGCACACGGGGTATCTATTCCCACCGACCTCACCGAAACCACGGATGTGGCTGCTTGGATCCACGCCAACGCACAGGAAGCTTGGATTGCCTTCAAAACAAACACCATCACTTCATTTGTTACTGAGGTCGTTGCAGCTGTTAAAGCCGTTGATCCAGAAATCAAAATCAATCTTCACGGGGTCCCATGGCGACAAGCCGATTTTAACGATGCGGCCAAGCGGATTACAGGGCAGGATTTCGGTGCTCTCGCTCAAATTGTCGATGTGATTTCACCCATGTGCTACGCGAAAATGTTGGAGCGCGAGCCTGTCTGGATCAACTCCGTCGTTGAGGATATAGCCGCCCAAATCGATATGACCAGCACGATGATCATTCCCGCTTTTCAAGTGAGAGGCGATATGTACAGGGAAGGACCGGTAACCATCGAGGAGTTTAGTGCCTACATGACTGAGTCGCTGAAAGGGTCTTCAGCAGGTGTGGCCTTTTGGCCGTGGGAACAAATGACTGACGACCAAAAAGAGGTGATTCGACAGACGCTTCAGTAACCCTTGTTTCTAAACACCTCTTCTGATGAGCGGAGTACCCTCGGTACAACATACTCAGGATACTTTTAGCTGTGCCAAACGGTGTCAGCTCCGCTCTGGCGTCGCACCAGGGGGTCGTGGGTTCATCTCAATCGCTCGCCAAGGCTTGCGCTCCCCGCCGCGGATGATCGATTTCAAGGGTGCGGCCGCGTTCGCTACCGCTCAGACTCACCCGTCAAATCCCACCGTCCCAACTCAAGCAAGTCACAAGACTAGAACTAGTTGCGAAATGAGCGGTCAGCGGGTGACCGCTCACTTTGTGCTTGTGTGCCAATAGTGTGCCAAATTCTGGTGACGTCCTCGCCTGACTGCGCACTTAATCCTATCTTAGCCGACTGTGCCTGACCTCATATCCCGGCTGTCCGCCGCCCTCGCCGACCGCTACACCATCGAGCGCGAACTCGGCGCCGGCGGCATGGCGACCGTTTATCTCGCCGAAGACCTGAAGCACAAGCGCAAGGTGGCGCTCAAGGTCCTGCGCCCCGAGCTGTTGGCGGCGGGCGGCCATGAGCGGTTCCTCCGCGAGATCACTACCACCGCCAACCTCCGCCACCCCAAGATCCTCCCCCTCTTCGACTCGGGTGAGGTTGCGGATTGCCTCTTTTACGTGATGCCGTACGTCGAGGGGGAGTCGCTCCGCGATCGGCTGACGCGCGAGACGCAGCTCCCCATCGCCGACGCGCTGCGAATCGCCGCCGACGTCGCCGACGCGCTGAGCTACGCGCACGCCCGCGGGGTGATCCATCGCGACATCAAGCCGGAGAACATCCTCCTCGAGAGCGGTCACGCCATCGTCGCGGACTTCGGAATCGCGCACGCGGTGACCGCCTCCGGCGGCGAGAAGCTGACGCTGACCGGGATGGCGATCGGCACGCCGTACTACATGAGCCCGGAGCAAGCGAATGGCGAGACCGTGGATGCCCGCAGTGATCTCTACGCGCTCGCCTGCATGGTGTACGAGATGCTCGCCGGGAGCCCACCCTTTACCGGCCCTACACCAATAGCCATCCTGGCCCGCCACGCCCTGGACCCGGTGCCGGCGCTCGGCACCGTCCGATCGGACATCACAAAACCGGTGGCCGCCGCGGTCGAGCGCGCGCTCGCCAAGACCCCCTCCGACCGGTTCCCGACGATCCAGGAATGGCGCGCGGCGATGACGGGCGCGGAAGCGGAAGCGCCTGCTGTCGGAACGCTGAGCGGCGCGCCGGGCACCGGCGCATTCTACAAGGCGCCGCCGACTCCTTCCACCACCGGCTACGGCGGCACCGGCAAGACGCGCTTCTCGATCGAACTCTTCCGCCAGCTCGCGGTCGATTATCCCGGCGGCGCCGCCTTCATCTCGCTTGCATCCGTCACGGCGGCTGAGGAGGTGCTACCCACGGTCGGTATCGCGCTCGACATCGCCGAGGCGCCCGGCCGCTCGGCGCTCGATGCCATCTGCACCGTCATCGGTGATAGCCGCGTGCTCCTCGTGCTCGATAACCTCGAGCAGGTGCTCGACGCCGCCGGCGACATCGCCGCGCTCGTCTCACGCTGTGCGGCGCTCCAGATCATCGCCACGAGCCGCGCGCCCCTCAAGATCGGCATCGAGTCGGAGTTCGCGCTGCCGCCGCTGGCCCTGCCGGATCAGGGAACCACGTCCATCAACGCGCTGCGGCAGTGTCCCTCGGTGGCGCTCTTCGTCCAACGGGCCGAGAAGGTCAAGCCCGGCTTCGCCCTCTCCCCCGCGAACGCGGCGGCCATCGGGACGATCTGCCGGCGGCTCGACGGGCTGCCGCTCGCGCTCGAGCTCGCCGCGGCGCGCGTCAGGATTCTCGAACCGGCGGCGCTGCTACAGCGGCTCGACCAGGCGCTGGACCTCCTGACCTCAGGCGACCGCGACCTTCCGATCCGCCAACGCACCCTGCGCACGACGATCAGCTGGAGCTACTCGCTGCTCGACGCGGCGGAGCAGCGCCTGCTGCGCCGCGCCTCGGTGTTCCATGAAGGGTGGACGCTCGAGGCGATGGAACAGGTTTGCTATGCCGACGACGACCGGCATCGCGCGTTGGACGAGCTCCACTCGCTCGTGGAGAAGGGACTCGTGCGCGTGTTGGGTGGAGGCGAGCGCTACGCGCTGCTCGAGACCATCCGCGCCTTCGCAGCCGAGCAGCTCCACGCCGGCGGCGAAGTGGACGCCCTTCGGCACGCGCATGCGGACCATTTCCTGGCGTTCGCTGCCGCGGTGAATGCCGGCATCCATGGGACCGGACAGCTCGCGGCGATGTTACGGGCGCGCGCCGACAACGCGAACATGCATGCGGCCACCCAGTGGCTCACGGTGTGCGCGCGCTCCGGTGACTTGGAGGCATTGGAGCAGGGCCTCCAACTCTCCGGCCACCTCAACTGGTTCTGGCACATCAGCGGTCAGCATCTCACGGCGCGCGCTACGCTGGACGAGCTGCTCGCACTCGCGGCCGGTCGGGGCCCGAGCCGCGGTCGCGCGCTCGCGCTGATGGCCAACGGCATGATCTCCACGGTCACGGGCGAGTGGGAGCGGGGTGTCGGCGAGTGGGGCGGCGGTTACGAAGATGGCCGCACGATCGGCGCCGAGGAGATCGCGTCCGAGGGCATCATGGGCGTCGGCTACTGCCACCTGAGCGTCGGTCGGATGGACGAGGCGCGGCCGGCGCTCGACGAGGCGATTGAGCGCAGCGCGGGCGGGGTCAGCGATTTCATCCACGCACTCAGCATGACGGTTAAGGGGATGCTCCTCTTCGCAACCGGGGACCTCGACGCCGGCATGACGCTTGTCCAACACGGCCGGCGGATCCAGGAGCGACTCGGCGACTGCGAAGGCGGCGGCGTGGGGCTGAGCTTCCTCGCGCAGATGACCTTCGCCAAGGGCGACCACGCCCGCGCGCTCGAGTTGTATCGTGATGCGCTCGCGTCGTTCGAGACGATCGGCGACCGCCCGGAGATTGCGCGCGTCCACTGCGAGATGGGGTGGACGGCGCTCGCGGCGGCCGACGAGCCCGCTGCGGAGCGCGCGTTCCAGCTCGCAGTGAGGGAATACGAAGAGGTCGGAAGTCCGCGCGGGACCGGCCTTTCGCTGATGGGTCTTGCGGCGGTCGAGGCCGCGGCGGGCCGCGCCGAGCGTGCAGTGGCGATCGCTGCGGCCGCGCACGTGCTGTCGGAGCGGGCCGGCGTCGTGGTGGAACATCCGATGGACCCGGGCGTCGTGGGCCGGATCGAGGCGTTGAAGGCGACGATCCCGCAGGCAACGCTCGACGATCTCGTCGCCAGCGGGCACACCCTGTCGCCGGCGGAGGTGCTCGCGATGGTCCGGGAGTGACCCCAAACATATCTCGATTGGGTGAAACCAATCGCGGAGGGTCCTCCCTGTTCCCATGACAACGTCCGCGCCTGGCAAGTGTAACCGCTTGATAGGACGCGGCTGGGACAGACCGTAGCGGACTACTAAGACCCCTTGTCGAACACGACCCTCCAACGGCCATCCGCTTCCTTGCGCCATATCGAGTTGAAGCGGCCAACCTCTTCGCCAGAGGCTCCCCGCACGGGACCGGAACTCAGGGCGAGGCTGCCGGACTCGAGCACCTCGATGACGTCAGGATGCCACGAGAAGGGTGCCGACGCCCCCTCGAAATAAGGGGCCCAAGCACGGGCAATCTCGTCACGCCCCTTCAGCGGTTCGTTGCCGTTGAAGAAGATCGCCTCGGGGGAGATAAAGGAGAGGAACGCGTCCAGGTCCCGATCTGCCATCGTCTTCGCGAACGCGATCTCGCGGGCCTCCACTTCGGCCGCCGCCGCCGCCACCTGCCCCTGCGCTGTAAAAACCGGTAGGCACATGGCCCCGCTCACGAGAAACGCCACGCCACGTATTGCGAGGCCGGTCAAACGACCATCCATTTCGTCACCTCCTCAAGAAGAATGACCGCTTGGAACTGCGCCTTGCGCAGTCTGGACGAATCCGGCACCACATCAACGACGCCCATCACGACGCGGTGGTGCCCCTAATCTTGGCGCAAGGCTTCAGAGGGGTTAACTGCCAAAGCTCTTCTGACCGGCATGAAGGCTGCGATCAGGGCGACTGTCATCAGCGCAGGCCCGATCAAGACGAAAGCGACCGGGTCGGTGGGTGTGACGCCGTAAAGCAGGCTCGACATGACCCGGCTCAGGGCCAAGGCGCTCGCTCCCCCGATCATGATACCGAGGGCCATGTCGAGCGCGGCTCGGTTCAGCACCAGCGCGACGATGTGGGCCCTCTTGCCTCCCAGCGCCACGCGCACCGCGATCTCTCCTGTGCGGCGGCTGGTCGTATAGGACATTACGCTGTAGACGCTCACGGTCGTCAGGATCACCGCGGTCGCGGCAAAGAGCATCATGAGGGTCGTGATGAAACCCATCTCCCGCCTGTCCTGCGCCATGCTCTCATCCATGGTAGAGACGTCGAAGAGCGCACGTGTCGGGTCGATCTCCCTGACGACATCACGCACCATCCTGACCACGGCAGTCTTGTCGCCGTTGGTTCGCAAGAAGACGTTGGTTCGCGTCGAGGGACTCTGATCCAACGTGATGTACGAGTCTCTGAGCATTTGGCTGTGAATCCTGCCGAGGCCCCGCATACGCGCATCGGACACGACTCCCACCACCGTGCGCCATCCGCTACGCCGATCCACGACACGCTTGCCGACGGCGCTCTCTCCCGGCCACAGTGCCCTGGCGGCGGCCACGCTGACAACCATGCTCGCTGGAGCATCGGCGTGGTCCGTTTCGTCGAGCATGCGCCCCTCGACGAGGTCGAGCCCCAGGCTCTCCATGGCCCCGGGCGTCACGAGGTGGAACCAGGTGTGCAGCCCGACGAACGACGGGTCCGACTCCCGTCCCTCCGGTACTAGAGTACGGAAGAACGTGCTGGACCCGGGTACGCCCGGGCCCCAGAGGCCGGCGTCCGTCACTCCCGGAAGTGCCGCGAGGCGTCCCTCCAATTCGCGGTAGGTCACGCGGAGCTGGTCGGCATCGTAGCGCGGGCCGTCTAGCAGGAGCCGCATGTAGACCAGGTTCTCGGTACGGAAGCCGTAGTCCGTGTGTGTGAACTCGTAGAGGCTGCGCACAACAAGGCCGGCGCCGGCCAGGACCGCTACGCTCACGGCGACCTGCATGACCACCAGACCGCGGCGCAGCACGTTGCGCTCACGGCCACCTCCGCCCGCACGGGTCGGTCGTAGGGTTCCGCCAAAGTCGCTCCTGGCGTTACACAGCACGGAGACAATCCCGAAGAGCATCGTCGTGGCAAAGGCGAGCAGCAGGGTCATCAGAAACACGCTGCTGTGTACCGTCACCCCGGCAAAGCTGTACATGTTCAGGGGATTGCCGGCGAAAACGAGCTTGATTACCACGTAGGCCAGTCCAAAACCGACCGCGCCGGCCACCAGTGTGATGGAGACGCCTTCGGCCAGCGCCTGGAAGACGAACCTGCGAGGTGTGGCCCCCAAGGCTCTTCGCAGTGCGAACTCCGACGAGCGCTCGACAAAGCGCGCCAACAGCAGCAGCGTGACGCTGATGCAGCTCAACAAGAAGACTAGTCCGGCCGCTATCCCAAGGACCGTGACAACGTCGTTCAACCTCCCGAAGTCGCCGCGCAGGTCAGAGAACGATGTGACGTTTGCCTCGATGCCGGCATTCGCGTCGGGGTACTCCTCTTGCAGCGCTAGCGACACGGCCTGCATGCCGGCTTGCGCTTGTGCGACCGTCACGCCTTGCTTGAGTCGCCCCACGACGATCGACGTATTGGCGGTTCGGTCTTGATATAGACGTGCGTTTGTCCCGACGGCGCGTCTCCTGAACGGCACGACCAACTCGAGCGGTTCGTGGAGCAGCCAGCGGGTCTTGGGCGACATGACCCCGACCACGGTGTGCGGGCGTCCTCCCAGGTTGATCGACTTACCCTCGATGTTGGGATCCGCACCGAACACGGACTGCCAGAAGCCGTAACTGAGAACGACGACCGCATCGCTTGCTGACGGCTGATTGTCCGCCTCAATCAGAGGGCGCCCCACGGCCATGTCGATATCGAGGGCGTCGAAGAAATAGGGGTCGACGTAGGTCACCGTGACACGTACGGCTCCCTCTGTCCTCTGGACCGACGATGTGCCGATCGTGTAGGCTGCCAGGCCGTCGAAGTATGGTTCGCCGCCCGCGGCCCAATCCCTAATGTTGAGGTAGGACGTCGCCTCTCGTTCGTGGATCGGCTCCGGGCCTTTTCTCCACAGCACGACGATGCGGTCGGGATCTTCGTAGGGCACCGAGCCCAAGAAGATCGAGTGCGTGAGGCTCGCGACGATCGTCACGAAGGATATGCCCAACGCCAGGATTAGGATCACCAGCGCGGTGAAGCCGGGCCGGCGAGCGAAAGACCTGAGACCGTAGATCACGTCCTGCATAGGCATTATGCTCCCTCTCCTGCGTGGGACGGGACGCCGCGGCGGGCGGGGAGTTCGCAACAGGCGGCAGGCGCGGGCGCTGGAGTTGATGGCTTGCTTCCAGTACCAGCCGATTGCGCGGTAGCGACCCATTAGCGCATTGCGCTCGACGAATTCTTCGTCGAGGTCGCCCATCACGAACTCAGCGATATCGGGATCGAGTGCAAGGCGCAGTAGCAACGACGGCAGCCGTGGTGGCGCGCTGCGGCTCACCCTCCAGCCCCCCTGTCGAGGCGGGCGACAGCTTCGTGGATCTTCGGGCCCAGCCCTTCCGCCATCTTGGTGTAGTCGGCGTACGAGTTGCGCAGCGCCAGGATGCCGGAGGCCTCCAGGTCGTAGTGCTTCTTGCGCCGTCCGCCGCGCTCGGCAGTGGGCTCACCGACGTGCGATGAGACCAGGCCGCGCTGCTCGAGCCGCTTGAGGGCGGTGTACAGCGCCCCGGTGGAAATATCACGCCCGATGCGCTCCTCGACCTCGCGCCGTACGGCGAGCCCATAGGCATCGGGCCCGAGCCGCAGCAACGCCAACAGGATCAACTCCTCGAAGTGCCCCAGTGAATCGCTCATGTCCTGTCT
>JBDHAS010000238.1:0-10772 GCA_039588015.1 Gemmatimonadota bacterium
TACGGGTTCCACGGCACCTCCCACGCCTACGTGGCGCGGCAGGCCGCCGCCCTGCTCGGGCGACCGATCGGAGAGCTGAACCTCATTACTCTGCACCTTGGCAACGGCGCCAGCGCGTGTGCCCTCGAGGGCGGATGCAGCGTCGAGACCTCGATGGGCCTCACGCCCCTGGAAGGGCTCGTCATGGGGACGCGCAGCGGCGACCTCGACCCGTCGGTGGCCGGCTACATCGCCGGCGCGGCCGGCCTCTCTCCGGACAAGCTGGAGGCCGCGCTCAACCGGGAGAGCGGGCTCGAGGGGCTCTGCGGCGACAGCGACCTCCGCGAAGTGCTCGAGCGCGAGGCGTCGGGCGACGAACGCGCGAAGCTCGCCGTCGACGTCTACGTCCATCGGATCCGCAAGTACGTCGGGGCCTACACGGCGGTGCTCGGACGCGTCGACGGCCTCGTCTTCACGGCGGGCGTCGGCGCGAACTCGCCCGACATCCGCCAGCGTGTCTGCGACGGGCTGGAGGGCCTGGGCATCCGCATCGACCCGGCGCGCAATCGCGGCGACGGAGATGGCCCGCGGGCGATCCACGCGGACGGCGGCGCGGTGGCGATCCTCGTCGTGCCGACCAACGAAGAGCTCGAGATCGCCGAGCAGACGCTCCGCTGCGTTCAGGGCGATCGTGAGTCCGAGAAGGGAGCGAACCATGATGATCGGTAAGCTCGTTGCCCTCATCGAGGACCACGCCGACGAGTTGACAGAGCGGATGGTGCGCCAGGTGCGTGAGAATCCGGGGACGGAAGGATATCGCCGCTTCAGCGACGAAGAGCTGGGCGCCCGGGCTCGTCTGGTGTACTCCAATCTGGGCCAATGGTTGAGTGAGACCTCCGAGGATCACGTCGAAGAGGAGTACTACCGTCTCGGCCGGCAACGCTACGGCTAAAGGATCCCCCTCTCCGAGGTGGTCATGGCCCTTCTCCTGACCCGCCGCAATCTCTGGCAATTCGTGGAGGAGCAAGGGTGGGTCACCATCTTCGACCTGCGAGTAAGGGCGCTTCAGACAGGAGCGGCGAAGGGTGCGGTGCAGGTTGTTGCCCGGGCCGGGCGATTGTTCCAGGCGGCTTCGCTTGTTCAGGGTATTGGACCAAAATCCAACAGCATCACCGGGGACGGGCCTCTATCTTGTGCTTATCATCGTGGCTTTAATCCTGGCGGAGGAGGCAAACGATGACGAAGTCCTGCATCGTAATAGTGGCGGCCACGCTGGTACTGGCGGCGTGTGGTCAAGACCAGGGTCAGGGCGCCGCCGATCCGCGGTTGGTTAGTGCAGACACGACGATCAGTCCAAAATCCGTGTTACAGGACATGGCGCGCGTCCTGGCGTCGACGAAAGCTTACTCCGTGCATATCGAAAAGACATTCGACGAGGTGATGCGCGACGGCGCCAAGGTGCAGTATTCCGGCGCGGCCGTTGTGTCGGTACGCTGGCCGGATCGCCTCCACGTGGATTACGGTGACGATCTCAGCGCCAAGGAGGTCTGGTATAACGGCGAGCACTTCACGATCTTGGATCATCTGCACAATGTCTACGTGCAAATTCCCGTCGCACCGCCTATCGGGGCTGCGCTCGATACGCTGGAGGACGACTATGACGTTTTCCTGCCGCTGTCCGGCCTGTTGCGTCCTGATCCGTCGAAGGAGTATGGCGAAGGGACACACGTGCAACGCTACCTGGGCATCCACGACGTCGACGGCTGGGACTGTCATCATCTGTTGTTCGCGGCGACCAGGTCGACTGGCAGTTGTGGATCGAAGCAGACGATCAGCCGCTCTTGCGCAAGGTCGTGGTGACCTACAAAGAGGTCGAGGGCGCCCCGCAACACGTTTTCCTCCTGACCGACTGGCAGCTTGATCCATCGCTCGACGACGCGCGGTTCGTCGCAGACTTGCCGGACGACGCCGTGCGTGCCGAGGTTCTCCCGAGAAACAGAGATACGCCATGAAAGAAGTCGTTTTCGGGTTCATAAAGACTCGCCGCCCGTTTCTCCTTGCTTTGGTCGTAGCTGTTATGACATCGCTCGTGACGGTGGACCTTGCCGAGGCGCAGCGACGGGGCGGTCGCAGCAGGGGCAGTCGCAGCGCCGGGTCCTCCGTCAAGGGCCGTTACGGGTCCAGCGCGAAAAGCCGGTCTCCCCAGACTCGATCGACAGCGCCCAGCACCAGCGCATCGTCCGGGCGTACCTCAAGCGGTGGTTTCAGCGGTGGGGTGAAGGACGGAAAGGCCAATCGACAGCGGGACCCCGGCCAAGGCCAGGCTTCCCGTCAAGCCACTGCGGGCTCCCGGCAGGATAACCGCGGTGAGACCCGTTCCGACCGGTCCGGCGAGCGAGGAGATGCCGCTGGAGACCGCCAGGAATTCGCTGATGAGTATCCTGATCATTGGCACCACTATCACGATAACTATTGGCACCACGACGATGCGGTCTGGGCCTTTTTCGGCGGGCTGGCCCTAGGGGCGTGGATTGCCTCGCTGCCCCCGCGCTATGAGACGGTCTACGTCTACTCCGCGCCCTATCCCTATTACTACGCGAACGGTACCTACTACGTGGAGTCTTCCGGCGGCTACGAGGTCGCGCCCGCGCCTGTGGGGGCTACCGTCGAGAACCCTCCCTCACAGGTCGTCAACGTTACGGTCAATGAGGAAAACTATGGCTATGCCAATGGGGTCTATTACGACGTGGTTCCGCCGGAGGAAGAAGGTGGCGAACCGACCTATGAGGTGATTGCACCTCCGATCGGCGCGCTGGTTCCTTCGCTCCCGGAAGGCTCTACGTCAACCACCATCGACGGCAACGCCTATTTCATTTACAACGATACCTATTACCGCCCCTTCTATAGCGGCAGCGACGTCGTCTATCAGGTCGTGGAGGACCCGACCGCGGCAGCGGAGGGGTGAGTACTGAGCCGTCAAGGACGCTGATGAGAGGACGCCGCTAGCACACCGACGGCCTCGCGCCCCCACCGACGCGCACCAAGAAAGTCGCCCTTCGTATATACCACCAAAGTGGAATAGCCCTCCTCCGTCTCCGGGCCGTAATTACCGACATGCCTAAGACCCACTGTGTATTCATAGTCGACGACGACCCGGGGCGCGTAGTGGGCTTGCCTCCCGCTCATCTTCAGGTGCCATGAGATCCATTGCTGCGATAGTCCGGCGCCTCCTGCTGACGGCTCCCTTGTTCATCTCTCTCGTGCCACCCGCTTACTGCCAGATCAACCTTGGTGCTTTCGGCGGCGTTGATCGCACCGGCCTCAGCGGCGACGCACCTGCTGAGACGAAGTACCGCGCCGAAACAGGATTCACGGCCGGCGTGGTGGCGGAGCTGATGATTGCCGAGGATGTATGGCTGAGCGTTCAGCCCAATTGGCAGCAGCGCGGAACGAGAATAGCGTTTGCCGTGGAAGGTAAGGAAGAGGAGGTCGACAGCCTCAAGGTAGGCGCAAACTACCTGACCCTTCCGTTGCTATTGAAGATCGTCGCCGGACATGGCAAGACCTATGTGTCGGGAGGCATAGACATCGGCTTCCTGCTGAACGCAACTCTCACTGGTGCAGGAGGTGAGCAAGATGTGAAGTCCACATTCGAGCCGGTTGACCTCTCGGCCATCTTTGCCTTCGGAGTGATGCTCCCGATCGGCAAACCGCGCCTGACCGTGGAATTGCGCTACGCGCAGGGCATACTCAACACTGCAAGTTCGGAACAGGATCCAGAGGTATATTCTCTGCCGCCCAGATTCCGCTGGGCAGGCTTCAGGCTACTTGTGGGAATCATGTACCCGATGGGCGGAGGTGGGTCATGAGACTGCGACATGCCTGGCTCACTGCAACGACCGGCCTGCTGCTTTTTGTGTCTACGCTAGCAGGACAGCAGCAAGCGTCCGAAGTGAAACTCCCTCGGTTGGGCGATCACACCTTTGTCGTCAACGACCTGGTGGACGATCCATTCATCAAGTGGTTCGTACGCAGCTCTGTAGGCTTGGGCAGCGTTTCAAATCTTGATGTGCCGGTGCCGGTAATAGGTGGTGACACCATCACTGGCTTCAAGGGCAATCTGCGGTTTGCGGAGCTCGAGTTCGAGTACCAGCATGCGGTCAAGGACTGGATTGCCGCGCGTTTTGCGTTCCAAGTTGCCGGACGGCTAGGCACGGGTGAACAGACGGTGCTCGCATCTGGCGTCACTGCGGCCAGCGGGTTCGAACTGGGTTGGCTGTTCAAGCTGCTACGGAGCGAACGCGCCATGCTCTCGGGCTCGCTCAATATCAACAACGGTGATGTCACGGCCATCAACGTGCTGCGATTCGTGGAAGGCATCATCAACGACGAGCCAGCGTCACTAGTGCGCACAACACCTTCGCTGCGCGGTGGGGGTGGGCTGAGCTTTGCGTACGGATTGAGTCCACTGCTTGGGTTTACGGTGTATGGGGAGGCTGGCTACGGCGAGACGATTGATCGAAATGCCGGCAGTGACTGGTATTACGACGCGGGTGGGGGCGTGAGCTTGAATCTCCAGGATCGCACAGCGGTCCCGCTCGGCGTTTCACTCGGCTTCAGGGCACGTTCGCTTCCGGTGTCAGGAGAAGTAGACGGCGACGTCGCCTCGGTGCTGCTACGACTGGCATACACCGGTCGGGATGATTTCATCATCAGCCTAGACTTGAATTACGGCGACTTGCCAACGACGGGGATCAGGGACAACGCGCGGCTGAGTGCGGTGCGGTTGAGTCTGAGATACTACTTTTGATTGCAGATTGCAGAGCGCAGAATGTCCACGTACCTACCTGCAGTCGAGTCCACAACTCGTCCCGTACAGCAAGTGCCGCAACCAGCATATCGCTGCTCCTGGGTCGGACCCTCAATCGATAGATCATTTCCAGATCCAGCTCGTCTTCCTGTTCGTTCGGCAGAACTCCCTTTCTTGTATACCACCAACGTGGAATGGCGTACCTATGGCGGATACCTCTAACGGCAACTCCTGATCGGGTCGCCTTTGACAGTAGGAGATACCCATGAGGAACACACAACGGTTTGCGAGTGCATGGTTGCTCGGCAGGGGTTTTCCCATTTCCCATAGACCGCTCATGAGTAGATCACCAAGAGTACACGGACGAGCTGGTGTCAGGAGACGCTTCCGGGTAGGCATCGTGGCAGGGGGCATCGCCCTGAGCCTAGGGCTGGGGCCCAAACCCGCAGAGGGGCAGGTACTGCTGGGCTGGCTAATGGGGGAGGTCCTCTCAACCGAGACATTCAACGTCGGCTTCGACATCGGCATAAACATCTCGACTCTGAGCGGGCTGGAGAACGCCAAACGACTCAGAGGGACACTTTTTGGGCTATTGGGAGAATGGCGCTTTCATCCCAACGTCCATCTTCAGGTGGGATTTATCCCCGTATCTCAGAAGGGCGCAAAGAACATCGATCCAATTGCATTCGATGACCCGGAGCTGGATCCCCTCGTGACCGGAACCATGACCCGTGAGCTGAGCATGCTGGACTTCCCCATCCTGCTTCAGTACGCCACTGGGCCCGACAGAGGCCTGCGCGTAGGCGCCGGCCCTCAATTCAACATTATCACCGGGAAGAAGGACCGTTACGAGGGTCTCACATCTGCGGGAACGGAGGTGGTCATCGAACAGGATCTGAAGGACCGGCTAAAGAGCTTCGAGGCGGGCATCGCTTTCGACTTCGAAATCCAGATTGGCTTGGCGCTCGGCATCGGTGTCCGTTATTTCCACGGATTGACCGACATTGACGACACCCCCGGCTTCACCGTTAAGAGCCGTGTCCTGTCGGGGAGCGGTCGGATCTTGCTGGGGAGAAGAGAACGCGATGAATAGAACGCATCCCGGTCCGACCGTGCTGAGGTATCCCAGACAGCGCTGGGAAGTTCGGTGAGTAGCCTCTCAAGACAACTAACCACGGTGACTTGCCGACGACGGTGACCACGGACGACGCGCGGCTGAGTACGGCGCGGCTGAATTTGAGATACTACTTCTGAATGTAGAATGCAGAGTGCAGAGTGCAGAGTGCAGAACAAAAAGGGCGCCGAATTGGGAAGGGTCTAATCTCGTCCGTCATCCGAGCAGCACTCGCGACTCGATAAGGCGAACCCTCCTGTGGCGCCGACGCTCGACTTCGACCTGGAGCACTTCCCTATGTTACGCCGAGCCCCTTACACCTTCTTCATCGCCGGTGTGATCGCAGTCGTAGCATTGCTGGCCTGTGAAGAAAGCGAGAATGTCGAGCCCGTAGTCCGACCGGTTCGATACCAGGTGGCTTATTCGACCGGAGGGAGTAGAGTCCGATCGCTTTCCGGTACGGCCCGGGCCGGCGTCGAGTCACGGATCAGCTTCAAAGTCCCGGGCACGGTCCGACGCGTGGCGGTCGAAGTCGGTGACAGTGTCAGAGCCGGCCAGCTACTGGCTGAACTCGAAGACGAGGATTACCGGCTGCAGGTCCAGCGCGCGGACGCGGGCCTGGCCCAGGCGCGCGCCCAGGCCCGCAACGCCGAGGCGGACTACGCCCGGGCTCGACAACTGTACGAAAACGCGAACCTCTCCCTCGCCGAGTTGGACGCGGCACGGACCGCCTCGGAATCCGCCGCCTCCTCGGTAAACGCCTACGAGCGCGAACTGGAACTCGCGCGCCTGCAGCTGCGCTACGCGCGCCTCCCCGCCCCGGTGGCCGGTGCGGTGGCTGCGGTGAACGTAGAGGTGAACGAGAACGTGCAGGTCGGTCAGGTCATTGTGTTGTTGGCCTCGGGCTCGAGCCTAGAGGTCGAAGTCGGTGTTCCGGGTGTCCTCATCAGCGGCATTACCGAGAGCATTGACGCCACCGTCGCCTTCGATGCTCTGCCGGGCCGCACTTTCTCGGGGATCGTCACCGAAGTGGGAGTCTCCGCGACCGGCCCCGGGATGACTTTCCCGGTACGGGTCCGACTGGTCGAAACGGCCAGCGACATCCGGCCGGGCATGGCCGTCGAGGTCGGCTTCCTGTTCGAATCGGCCAGCCAACGTGTGGTCTATCTGTTGCCATCCGCAGCCGTGGGGGAGGATCGGGAAGGCCGCTTCGTCTTCGTCGTGAACCCGACGGAACCCGGACTTGGAACGATCGAGCGGCGGCCGGTCAGCGTCGGCGAACTGACAGCCGAAGGCCTGGAAGTGATCGAGGGGCTGAACGACGGGGATCGCGTGGTCACAGCTGTTGGGAGCGAGATCGAACCGGGCCTCCAGGTCAGTATACCGAGAGAAGGGGCGGGAGCACCCCACGATGAACATCACATCCATCGCGATCGAAAAGCGCCGCATCACCGCGGTCGCTCTTGTCGTCATACTGGCCGGAGGCTTGATGTCCTACGGGGGCCTGCCGCGCGCCGAATACCCGGGGTTCGTCATCCGCGTTGCGCAGGTCATCACGGTCTACCCGGGCGCCAGCCCCGAGCGCGTCGAGATGCTGGTCACGGACAAGCTCGAAAAGGCCATAGTGGAGATGCCGGAGCTCGACTTCGTCACGAGCCAATCGAAAGCCGGCGTCTCGATCATCATGGTCAGCGTCAAGGAGAGCTACAACCAGATGCGTCCCATCTGGGACGACCTGCGCCGGAAAGTCCAACGGGCGAAAGCCGATTTGCCCGACAACGTCATCGGCCCCGACGTCAACGACGAATTCGGCGATGTCTTCGGTACGGTGATCACCCTCACCGGTGAGGGGTTTACGTTCGCCGAACTGAAGGATGTCGCCAATGAGGTTCGCGACGAGATGCTTCTCATCGAGGAAGCCGCGAAGGTCGACATATACGGGGCGCAGGAAGAGCGCATCTTCGTCGAGTACAGCAACGCCCGGCTCTCAGAACTGGGAATCTCGCCTGTACTGTTGGGCCAGATTCTCGACAGTCGCAATATCGTCTTGCCCGGCGGCGAAGTCACCGACGGCGTCGATCGAATCGTACTCGAGCCTTCGGGCAACTTCGAGACGGTGGAGCAACTACGCCGATCGGTCATCAGCCTACCGGGCACCAACGAGTTCCTCTACCTGGAGGACATCGCCACCGTCGAACGGGGCTACATCGACCCGCCAGAGCACAAGGTCTCGGGATCCGGAGTCCCGGCCCTGGCTATCGCCATCTCGCTGCGCGAGGGCGGCAACATCATGGACCTGGGAGCGAACGTGCAGGCGACGCTAGCACGCCTGCAGACGCTCTACCCCGTGGGGATCGAATTCGACCTCGCGGCCTTCGAACCGGCGGAAGTGGACCGGGCCATCAACGACTTCATGGACAACCTTCTGGAGGCCATCGTCGTGGTGGTAGTGGTGATGCTCGTGTTCCTGGGCCTGCGGACGGGAATCGTCGTGGCGAGCCTGATTCCGATGACGATCATCATGACGCTGCTGGTGATGTCGCTCCTCAATATCGGACTCACTCAGGTTTCTCTGGCCGCGCTGATCATCTCGCTGGGCCTGCTCGTCGACAACGCCATCGTCATGGTCGAGTCGATCCAGGTGCATATGTCCGAGGGCAAAGGCGCGGTGCAGGCGGCTTTGGCATCGGCGACCGAGCTACGGACTCCGCTTCTTATCTCATCGCTCACGACCATAGCCGCGTTCCTTCCGATTTACCTCGCCGAATCGTCGACGGGCGAGTACGTGGCGCCGCTGTTCAAAGTCGTGACGATCACGCTTCTGTGCTCTTGGTTACTCGCCCTGACCATGGTCCCACTGCTGGCGACGCGCTTCGTCAGAGCAAAGGCACACCCGGGCAGGTCGAAATACGAGACCCCGTTCTACGGCCGATATAGAAACGCGCTGCTATTCACTCTGCGTCATCAGATTCTGACGGTCGTGGCGGCGATCGTGGTATTCATGTTGGCCGTCCTGGGCCTGGGTCTGGTGCCTCAGGTCTTCTTCCCTTCTTCGGACAAAGCGTTCTTCAAGGCGGAGTTCGAGCTGCCGGTTGGGACCTCCATCGACCGCACGGAGGAGGTGATCGGGGGTATCGAGGCGTTCATTAACAGAGAACTGCGGGTCAGTGATGAGCGGGCCGAGGGCGTAACGAGTTGGGTTGGCTACATCGGGCAAGGAGGGCCGCGGTTCTTGCTCTCGTTCAAGCCGGAGCCGCCGAGCCCCAACTACGCATTCCTTCTCGTCAACGTCACGTCGCATAACCACATCGAAGACTATATCGCGCGCGTCGATTCGTTCGCCTTCGAGACGTACCCGGACCTGACCACCAGGTTGGCGCGGATCGACTACGGGCCACCGCTGGAGGCGCCCGTCCAAATACGTATCCTCGGCCGGGATGTAAATGGAATCTTCGACATCGCGGACAGGGTGAAAGGCCGCCTAGCACAGGTCCCGGGGGCGCGTAACATCACGGACGATTGGGGGCGGCGCACCAAGAAGATCCTGGTCAACGTCAACGAGCCCCGTGCCCGGCGCGCCGGTGTCACCAATCAGGACATCGCGTTGTCGTTGCAGGCCGGCCTGAGCGGATTCGAGATGAGTGAGTACCGCGAGGAGGACGAGCTCATCCCAATAACCCTTCGTTCCGTCGCGGCGGACCGACACGACATCGGCAAGGTCGAGAGCCTCAACGTCTACGCCCAGGCGAGCGGTCAGTCCGTGCCTTTGAAACAGGTGGCCGATTTAGCGGTTGCCTGGGAGCCGGCGAAGATCATGCGCCGCGACCGCCTGAAGACGATCACCGTCAGCTCGCAGGTGCAGCCGGGACACACGGCCTTCGATGTCCTCGGCGCACTGACACCGTGGCTCGAGGCCGAGGCATCTCGCTGGGGCCTGGGTTATCGCTGGGAGTTCGGCGGTGAGGTCGAGAACTCGGGCGCGGCGAGCGCGTCGATCAACGCCAAGCTGCCAATTGCGCTGCTCACCATCATCATGCTGCTGGTGATCCAGTTCAACTCGATTCGGCGACCGATCATCATCTTGTTGGCAATCCCGATGGGCATTATCGGCGTCACGTTCGGCCTGATCGTGGCAGGCTCCTATTTCGGCTTCATGACCCTTCTGGGCATCATCGCGCTGGCCGGCATCGTTGTCAACGACGCCATCGTGTTGATCGATCGCATCGGTATCGAAATCGACGAGAACGGGTTGGAACCACGCAGTGCCATTGTCGAGGCTGCACAGCGCCGCATGCGCCCCATCTTGTTGACGACCGCCACAACAGTCTGCGGGCTCATTCCGCTCTGGCTAGGAGGAGGCCCGATGTGGAAACCGATGGCGATCGCGATCATCTTCGGCCTGCTCTTCGCCACGGTTTTAACGCTGGGGCTAGTGCCTGTGCTGTACGCGCTCTTCTTCCGCGTCAGCTTCAGAGGATTCAGCTATCGAGCGCAGTCCGTGGCGGAATCGTGATGTAAGAGGAGAAGGGTGCCGGAGACCGGCTGTCAAGGGCGCGGCGCTTAGTTTCGATCTCTTCGTTAGCCAGTTCAAGCGGCTTCGTGTGGCCTCCCGCTGTGCGCGGCCGCTTCAGAAACCCAGCGGAGGTTGTGAGATGCCCAGATTCGTAGTGCTGCTTGCCACCGTAGTGCTCTTGGGTCTCCCCGCTCTTGCCTACCCACAGACCGGGGACACGGTTACCATCGGGCTCGTCGCGGACGGTCCCTACACACGGTACGCCCATCTGAGGCAGCTTCTCCAAGACGAAATCAGAGATCTGCTGTCGGACGAATTCGAGTTACGGATTCCAGCGTCCAAGTATATAGAGGGCG
>JBDHAS010000239.1:0-5880 GCA_039588015.1 Gemmatimonadota bacterium
GTGAGCGGCCTGCTCAGCCGCGAGATCACGCTTGGCAAAGCCGGCGAACGGCTGATGCAACTCGTCGCCCGCACGGTGAACGGCAGGCTGACCTGTGCGGAGGCTTTGGGGCACAGAGAATTCGTGCTAACCAAGCTCTATCCCAGCGCGTGAGCAAGCGCTAGAGGGGGTTCCATGCCCGAGAGGATCCGAACGACCCGTCGCCGGTTCTTGAAGGGAGTCATTGCGGCCGGAGGGCTTGGAGCGCTCTGGCCGTCTCGCCTCTACGCTTCCTATTTGGCCGCTCAGTACGGCGACATCTATCGCCGGCTCGGCGTTGAGCCGCTGATCAACGCTGCCGGGACGCTCACACCACTCACTAACTCGGTTCTCGTCCCCGAGGCCCGCGAAGCGATGGCTGAGGCGTCACGTTACTTCGTGCCTCTCATCGAACTGCAGCAGGCCGCCGGTGCGAGAATAGCCGAGTTGACGGGCGCCGAGGCCGCCATGATCACCTCGGGAGCCGCGGGCGCGATCATGCTGGCGACTGCCGCGTGCGTGACGCGCGGTGACGAGGAGAAGATCCGCCGCCTACCCGATACCAGCGGGATGAAGAACGAGGTCGTCATCCCGAGCGCGCACAGGATCCCGTTCGATCATGCCGCGCGGTCCGTGGGCGTGGAGTTCGTCGAAGTTGATACGGCTGCCGAACTCGAAGCTGCAATTGGGCCGAAGACGGCGATGTTGTGTTTCGTGAACATCGCGGAATCGAGAGGGCCCATCAAACGAGAAGAGTTCATCAAAGCCGCTAAGCGTGCGGAGGTGCCCGTCTTTAACGATGCTGCCGCCGAACTACCGCCGGTTGAGAACCTCAGCAAGTTTCTGAAGCAAGGCTTCGATCTCGTCTGCTTCAGCGGTGGCAAAGCGCTTCGCGGGCCCGCAGCGTCGGGAATCCTCATGGGCCGGCGGGAGCTCATCGAGTCGGCGAGTCTGAACAACAATCCGCACCCCGATACGATCGGCCGCGCTGCGAAGGTTGGCAAAGAGCAGATAATGGCGGTGCTGGCAGCCCTCGAGGCATACGTGCTGCGGGACCACGAGGAAGACCAGCGTAGCTGGCGGAAGTTCCTCGCTCGCATTGCCAAAAGCGTAGAAGGCATTCCGACCACGGGCAGCGAGATCTTCGTGCCACCGGGTAGGGGGTACCCCCACCTTCGGTTAGCGTGGGACGTCCAACGTCTTGGGCTCAGCTACGAGGATTGCAGCGAAGAGCTGATGGGAGGAGAGCCGAGAATAGCGGTGAGAGTGGAAACGGAGGGCATCGAAATAGCCTCGATCAATCTCAACCCCGGCGAAGACCGAATCATCGGCCTGCGGCTGAGCGAGGTGCTGAGAAAAGCGGCCGCCGGGTAGGTCGGGAGTCAGGGCGCCGAGCAGTCGACTTCATAAGTCACGGAACTCATAGCCCCCTCCTGCACCCTCACGCCGTCTATCGTCCAGGCAGCGCCAAGCGGGCTAGAATCCAACTCGCCGTTCCATTCGCAAAACGTCTTCCCCTCCCAGGTGCTCCAATTCACCTGAGGCAGCAATGCTACCTCGTAAGTACCTACCCTGAGGTCTGGAATGGTAATGTCGGCGTCGGTCTCGATCTGGACCTCGCGGATGGATCCGCTTCCGTCGGTCGTTCTGACGTGGTAACGGGTAGGAAAGTCCGTGTTGGTTCGCAGGGTCGAGACGATGATCTCGATCGAACCCACCGCTTCAGTAGCATCGTCGCCACAGGCTGACGCCAAGCTCAAGGCGATTATGACAATCAGGGCGGGGAGTATGCGTCGGTATGGCATAGGGCCTCCTTCAGGGATCCGCAGCGAGGGTATGACGAATCATTAACCACGTAAACGTCGGGGAGGCAAGGGGGTAAGGCGGCCGCGACTGACAGAGGGTAATAATAGAGAAGCGGAATCCACCCTTCTGTCGTGACAACACGGAGTTCGTACTCGCCACTAAACTTAATGAGTACGACTATTTGTTGCACGCCGGGTGTCGGCGTGCTAGCATGGCTCCAGTGCGATTGGCAGTGCAGTCTGTTGGGGAACCTTACCTCCCCCAGAGGACCTCGGCAGTGGCTGTTTGTAGCTACAGTGGTTTTCTCTCCGACGGGCTGCTCTCCCGCTCGCCCATCATAATCTTGCAGCCCTCAATCACGCCCAACGACGCATCTTCTTCGTCTAATTCCCAATACATGGAGGTGTATCATGCGCGGCGCTAGACCGATCGTCGCAGCGCTCCTGCTGGCGTTACCGGCAGGATGTGCCGACGACGAGCCCCTCAGTCCGGGCAGTACCTTACCCCTGAAAGGGCCACTATTCGACCACGTTGCCTACCCCACGGCCGTGGTCGACGCGAACAACTTGAGGTTGAACCTCCAGCCCCATCGGCTGATCGATGGGTGGTTCGACGATGGAGACGGAGTCCATTTGATGATCTACGCCGGTTCCATAGCCTACGGGAACGGTCCCAACTCCGTGCTCACCTACGATACACGGAACGGCAACACGGACCGTAGGGGACTCATGCCGGTCGTGGTGATCGACGACCCGCCGTTCGCCGACCATCAGACGCTGTCGCTCACGGTCGAGGAGCCAGCCAGTGCTGAGAAGGAGGGACTCGACCTGATCACCGTACGCGAGACGTTCGCGTTCGAGAACGCGCCGGACGACGACTACGTCATATTCAAGTACACGCTCCTCAACTTCGACGATGACGAGGTTGGTGATCTGCATATTGGGCAAGTACTAGACCCCGACCTCGCCCTCGATTTCAGGGATGGGCACGACGATGACTGGGTGGAGTATTTGGGGGGTGAGAAGATAGCCGTCGTCACGTCAGACATCCCGTACGTGTTTTTCGGGCATGTGATGCTGAGCCATCCCGTGACCAGTTATCGGGCGTGGCGGAACCCTTCTACTGGTGAACCGCCACTATCTCCTATGGACCCGCCGGACTGGCCGACCCAGTTCGCTTTCCTGAGCGGCGGTATTGTTGATCCCGATCCTAATCCCTTCGGTCCCAGCGACGTCCGCCATCTGCTCAGCCACGGCGACCTCACGATCCCGCCGGGCGGCGCGCAAGTCGTGACGTTCGCGTTGATCGGCGCTGCGACCGAAGGCGAGCTGTGGGACAATGTCGACGCTGCCCGTGCGAAGTACAGTGCCTTGGACTCGGAAGGGGCTTTCGACCCCTATCCGCTGTCCGGTGTGGAGGTGCAGATCGAGCCACGCGCGGCCAACGTATCAGCACCGGCCCACATTGTAGCCGCCTTCACCTTCGATTCCAGAGCAACGGCGGCGGAGTTCGACCCGGACCATGTCTGGTGCGCCGGCGCGCCGGCAACTCGCGCGATCTCCACCGGCCGCACCGTCAGAGCATTCTTCGATCGCTCGGACCTCGACCCCAGACTGAGGGATGGCGACGCAATCATCTGTGTCGGCGTGCTCTCGAGTGGGACGCTCTACGGAGGCGGTGACACCCCACGGATCAAAACGTCTGTGAAGGTCACCAGGCTGACGTACGACGGATGGGCCGACTTCACCGCCACCTGGTCGCCCGACGGCGAGTCGATAGCGTTCTCCTCCAACCGTGAGTACTACAGATACGCCATCTGGCGTATGAGCCTCGAGGACGGTGAAGCCAGCGCTGTGCAGCTGACTCCGGCCAGCGGGTTCCACGCGCCCGACTGGTCCCCCGATGGGTCGACCATCGCGTTCCACAGCGTGGACGGGGGCATCTTTACGGTTCCTGCGACCGGCGGGCCGGCAACGGAGCTCACGTATGAGAGTGACTACACACCGCGTTACTCGCCGGACGGCAGCAAGGTCGTGTTTACCCGAGATGCGCCGTACGCATCGATCTACATGACTTCGTCGACGGGCCAGGGAGCGCTGCAGCTCACTACGAATGATACACGGGACTTCCACCCGGCGTGGGCGGCGGATGGCGGTCTGGTGTATTTCGCGTCGCGTCTTCGGGAGGATGATCCGGCCCGGGCGATCTTCTCCTGCGATCCCGACCTCTGTGAGCCGGCTGACCGGGTCACACCGGTCGAAGGAACCCAAAACAGTCATCCGGCCCTCTCGCCGGATGGCCGGACGCTGGCCTTTCTGTCTGCGAGAGTCGAATTCGGGGTGGAGATGGTCCTGCAAGACATGGAGACGGGCGAGCATACGGTCGTTCCACTCCCCCTGGAGCTAGGCCTCAACATAGGCGGAGCCTGGCAGAAGCTCGAGTTCTCGCCGAACGGAAAGAAGATACTGTTCGGCGCCGTGCACGAGGAGGAAAACTGGGATATCTTCGTGGCCGATATATCGAAACTGCTGCGCTGACAGCACTGCAAGGCACGTAAGAGAAACGGGGTGGGCGTTACGGCGTCCGCCCCACTATCTTGTCTGCAATTCGTGAGACCTTACTGTTTCTAATGCGCCCGGGAAGATTCGAACTCCCAACCTCCTGATCCGTAGTCAGGCACTCTATCCAATTGAGCTACGGGCGCGCAAGGGACAATTCTATCAAGTCGCTCCCGTGATGGGAACCTTTCGGGCCGGCTAGCCTCCCTTCTTCTTTCGTTCGACCATCCAGGTGCCCTTGTAAGGCGGACCGTGCCCGGGGCGCGCCGTGAAGGTGCCCTGGATAACGTCGCCGTCCACCTGCCCCTCGAAGGTCGTGTAGATGGCGCAGCCGCATTCGGGGTCCTGGTAGGGGGCCATCGTGCCGCTGACCTGTGGCCCCTCGACGCGCACGAAGCGGATTTGAAGCGTCTCCGGTATCTGCGCATCGCGGGCCGCCGCGGCGGGATCCTCCATCGGGGTCAATGCCTCGGTCCAGCCGCGTGGCACCATTACCACATCTCCGTAGGCGGTGTCCTTTCCGGCCTCCAGTAGGAACGTGATGCTACCCTGCCGCCCAACGGTCGGACTGTCGTAGGACCCGCTCCACTCACCGGCCAGGCGCAGTAGGTCGATGGTCTCGGCGACCACGGGCACGGGGCCCGGCGACGACGCGCAGGCGGCGCAGCACCCGGCTAGTACCGACACGAGGAGCGGTCGAGCGGCTCCCATCACGACTCCCTCGGACCCGAGTGAATGATTACGGCCGTAACAACCTGGTTCGCCGGACTGCCACGACCCGGTGGTTACGGCCGTTACGTCATGCCCACGACAGGACTCGAACCTGTACGCCCCGAAGGACACCAGCCCCTCAAGCTGGCCTGTCTACCAATTCCAGCACGTGGGCGAGGACTCGAAGTGCTCGGAGGGGGATTCGAACCCCCACGGGATTGCTCCCACAGGATCCTGAATCCTGCGCGTCTACCAATTCCGCCATCCGAGCCAGCCGGATGCAAGGTCTACCGGGACAACGGATTACGCAGCAGAATCCCGGCACCACACAGCCCGGCTGCGGTGACTTGGAGCGATGCTTAGAGTATGTGGCCACGCACCGATTTTCAAGGGCGCCGGACGGCGAGCGATCCGACGTGACGGATCGGGCGGGCCCGGTCGTGGAAGGTTCCGCCGGACATGAGGGCCGGCATGCTGCTTGCTTCTCTCTGTCTCATTTCTACCCGCTCGCGGGCTCAACTTTGGGGATGAGGCAGACGGTCACGAAGAGATTTCAACGGCAGGTTGTGGCCTTCTGGGTCCTTGCAACGGCAGACCGAGTCTTTCCGAAGATGTCCGCAACAGGCAGCTGATCCCACTGTCTGCTGCATCCCCGCGACGGTACTTTCTCGTATTCACGACCACGACGAGATGGAGGAGTGACTATGAGGGCGACGATACTTCTCCTCGCAGCCGCGTTCTCGGGCCTGGGCCTGGTGCTGCCAAGGGCGGCCGAGGGGCAGGAGGC
>JBDHAS010000240.1:0-5880 GCA_039588015.1 Gemmatimonadota bacterium
CTTGGTGTCGTAATCATCGCAACCGGCCTCGAGAGCCTTTTCTCGATCGCCCGCCATCGCGTGTGCAGTAAGCGCGATGATCGGTATCCGCCCTGCATCGGGCACCGCACGCAGTTGGCGCGCGGCTTCCCAGCCATCGAGCTCGGGCAGGCTCATGTCCATGAGAATCAGATCGTATTCGCCCGACCGACCCATCTCCACGCCCTGCAAGCCGTCTACCGCAATGGCGACCTCATACCCTTTGCGCTGCAATCGCCGCGACAGCATGTCGCGGTTCATCTCGTTGTCCTCGACCAACAGAATCTTCGGCATGCATTCTCCTCTTTGATTGCTCGAAACTGTGCCGATCCAAGGTTCAGTTTGGCGCCGAACCGGCATCCGGTTCGGGTGCCTGTGCGCTCTCCATCCTGGCTGGCAGCTCGATCGTGAAGGTCGAGCCCACACCCGGTTTGCTCTCTACGGTGACGTCGCCGCCCATCAGCCGGCAGAAATGACGGGTGATCGCCAACCCGAGGCCGGTGCCGCCGTATCGGCGCGTCGTCGAGGCTTCCGCCTGAGAGAACGCCTCGAACAACTTCTTCATCTGCTCGGCCGTCATACCGATCCCTGAATCGCTCACCTTGAACAGAAGGATGTCCGCGCCGCCGTTGGCGCCCGGGCGTCTAATCGCCTCGAGAGTGATAGTCCCGCTGTCGGTGAACTTGGTGGCGTTCGATAGGAGGTTGAGAAGCATCTGCCGCACCTTGGTCGGGTCCGAATGCATCGAGCCCAGGTCATCGTCGCAGCGGACGTCGAGCCGGTTGTCGTTCTCCTCCACCAGCGGCTGCACCGTTGTGGTGACCTCGTCGATGGTCGCGCGCACATCGAAGTCCTCGGACACCAGCTCCATCTTTCCGGCCTCGATCTTCGACAGGTCCAGGATGTCATTGATCAGCGATAGCAGGTGCTGGCCCGCGCCGCGGATGTTCTGAAGATCGTCCGCCAGGCCGCCCTGCTCGGTCTCCACAACCTCCTCGTACAACATCTCGCTGTACCCGATGATCGCGTTCAGCGGAGTGCGAAGCTCGTGACTCATGTTGGCCAGGAATTGGCTCTTCGCCGTGTTTGCCGCCTCGGCCTCTTTGCGTGCCTCCAACAGCTCGGTGATGTCGTGGTACAGCGCCATCAGACCCAGCTTCTCGCCCTCGACGGTGACCGGAACGCCCAGCACCTCCACGTCAACCAGTGTGCCGTCCTTGCGTTGCCGCTGGCTGATCACCTTCACGGTGTCGCTGTCCAGCGCCTGCTGAGTGTAACCCACCGCTTCCGTGCGGGTGGCCTCGGTGGTGATCAGGTCGTCGAGGTTGCGGCCGGTCACCTCCTCCTCGCTGTAGCCGTACAACTGCTGGAAGGCCGGATTGCACGACACGACGTCGTGATTGACGTCGAGTGTGACGATCGCCACAGGGCTGTTGTGTACCAGCTCCTCGAAGTACTGCTTCTGGTGCTGGGCGGCGGTGAACAATCGTGCGTTCTCGATGGCGATCGCGGCCTGCGGGGCGAACATGTTGAGCAAGCGAAGGTCGTCTTCGCCGAACTGGCGGTTGGGGTCCTTGTCCATAACGGCGATGGCCCCTACCAGCTGGCCGCCTATGAGCAAGGGCGCCACCATCACCGCGTGGAACTCCACCTGAGTGTACTGCGGGGATTGGCCCGCCCATTCCTGGTAATTCGGGATCAATAAGGGCTGCCGCGTCTGGGCCACCTGTCCCATGGCGCCTTCACCCAACTTCATGCGAACGCCCGTCGTATCCTTCTTTCCAACCTTTTGTGAAGCGACGACGACCAGTTCCTGTTTCGCCGACTCGTAGATCGCCAGCTCGCCGTGACTCACCTTAAGAAGCGCCACCGCGCGTTCGAGGACCGCCTGGAGCAGCGTCGACAGCTTGAGCTGAGCCGAGAGGTCCGCCAGCGTGGCGAGAAGCGCTTCTTGCTCGTCAGCGCGTTGGCGCTCGGCGGACAGCAGTCGGGCACCCCCGATGGCTATGCCGGTCTGGATGGCGGCGGCCCGCAGGATCTCGAGATCGTCCGGCCCAAACGCGTGGGGACGGTTGCTCTCGACCACCAGGACGCCGACCAGCTGCTTGTTGATTTGGATAGGTACGTCGACTTCCGAGCCTTCGTTGCGAGTGGGCAGGTAGCGGCTGGCTTGGGTGACCTGTGGCGTGTAGTGCAGCTCGCCGTCCAGGAGTGGAAGCTCGCTGAGCCCTTTACCTGGTTGCATGCGAAGCGATGGAGGCGCTTCATGCCAGCCGACGCTGGCCATGAGCACGCGGTCACCGGTCGCCTCGTCGACCAACAGCACGGCGACGAAATCGTATCCCAAGGACTCATCGTACAGACCCTGAGCGACAGCCTCACAGATCTCCTGCTCGGTCCCGGCGGCCGCGATGTTGGTGCTTAGCCGTAGTAATGCGGCCTGGCGGCGGCCGAGGTCATTCGAAGTCGATCCCGTGCCGACGGAGTTCCGCACGCGGGTCATAAGCGGCTCTCCCCCGGCACGTATGACGTAACGAGGTCGCGTACCTGAGCCAGCAGATCCTCGCGGCTGTAGGCACCCTTTTGCACGATGCGATCGACGCTGCCGTTTAGTCGATTGCGGTCTTGTTCGGTCAGGTCCTTGGCGGTAATCACCACGGTCGGTATGCCGGGTCGCCCCGACTTCTTGCGAAGCTCGTCGAGGAACTCGAAGCCGTCCATCTCCGGCATCACCAGATCGAGGAGGATGAGACTGGGTCGTATTTCCTCGATCCGCTCGAGTGCGACGCGCCCGTTCTCCGCTTCACTGACCGCCCAACCTTCCTTCTTCAGCAGACGTCGCAGCAGCTGTCGCGTCGCCCCATCGTCTTCCACGACCAAGACCCGTCGCGCGTCGCCGTCTGCCTTGAACCGACTCAAGATCGCGGTGAGTCGATCGCGATCGATCGGCTTGGTGACATAGTCCGAGGCACCGAGCGCAACACCCATGTTCACGTCGTCGATGATCGAGACCATGATCACGGGGATGTCGGTGGTCGCGGGATCGGCCTTGATGCGGGAGAGAACCTCCCAGCCGTCCATCCCTGGCATCATCACATCCAGCGTGATGACGTCGGGCTGCTGCGTCAGGGCCAGCTCGATGCCGCTCGCGCCGTCAGCCGCTTCGATAACGGCGTAACCCTCCTTGCTGAAGGTCCGCCTTAGCAGCTCTCGGGCGTGAGGATCATCATCGATGATCAGCAACGTACCGACCGCCCGGCCGTCGTTCGACGCAAGGGCGCTCGCTGGCTCCCCCGTCGGTGCAGGCAGCGGTGCCGCGGCCTCGGCGACGGTGGCGGGGAGGCGAACCGTGAATATGGTACCCACGCCGACCTCACTGTCCACGCTGATGTCGCCACCCATGAGTTCGGCGAAGCGTCGCGAGATGGCCAGTCCGAGACCGGTGCCACCGTACTTGTGGGCCGTATCACGTTCGGCCTGTGTGAATGCCTCGAACAGCTTTCCGAGTTGTTCGTTCGTCATCCCGACGCCCGTGTCACGTACCTTGAAGAGCATCCAATCGCCCGTGGAATCCGTCTGTCGACGGGCCTCGAGGGTGATGGTTCCGTTCTCGGTGAACTTGCTGGCGTTGGACAGCAGGTTGAGGAATATCTGCCGTGCACGGGTAGCGTCGGAGTGCATCGTGCCGATGTCGTCGGGGCAGTCAACGACCAACTGGTTCTGATTCTTTTCGACCAGAGGCCGGACCGTAGTCGCGACATCTTCGATGGTACCGCGGATGTCGAATGTCTCGAGGACCAACTCCATTCTGCCGGCCTCGATCTTGGAGAGATCGAGCACGTCATTGATCAAGGCCAGGAGATGCTTGCCCGCGCCCCAGATCTTCTGCAGGTCGGGAACCAGATCGTCCTGGCCCAAGTCCTCCGCCTCTTCCTGCAACATCTCGCTGTAACCGATGATGGCGTTCAACGGCGTACGTAGCTCGTGGCTCATGCTGGCGAGGAACTGGCTCTTGGCGCCGCTGGCAGCTTCTGCGGCCCGGCGCGCTTGCTGCAGCTCGCTGATGTCGTGGTACAGAGCCATGATCCCGACCTGCTCCTCATTCACGATCACCGGGATCGTGAAGATCTCGACCTCGCAGAACGTGCCGTCCTTGCGTCGGCGGTTGCCTATCCCCACCGACGTGCGCCCGGCGTACGCCTCTTCGGTAAAGGACTTGGCCTCGGTCAGCGTGTCCTGATCGGTGACCAGGTGGTCGAGATTCCTGCCCATGACTTCCTCTTCCTTGTAACCGAAGAGGCTCTCGAAGGCGGGGTTGCACGAGGTGATGTTCATGTCGAGGTCGACGCTCACGATCGCCACCGGGTTATTGAGCACCAGGTCCTCGAAGTAGCGGTGCGCGGAGGCGAACAGGCGCGCGTTCTCGATCGCCACGGCGGCTTGGGGAGCGAACATCATCAGCCTGCGTAGATCTCCCTCGTCGAACAAGCGTTCCGGATCGGAATGCACGCTGGCGATGGCGCCCACCAGGCGACTGCCGATCATCAGCGGCGCTGCCATAACCGACTGGATCGTCCCCTGCGTGTATTGAGACGAACGAATGGCCCATTCCTGGTAGCGAGGGATGATCAGCGGCTCGTGCGTCTCGGCGACACGGCCCATGGCCCCTTCGCCGAGGTTCATGCGGGTACCGACGGCATCGAACGGCATGTTGTGAGTGGCGACGATCGACAAGTCTTTCTTTGAGTCGTCATACACGGCCAGCTCGCCACCGTCGACGCCCAGCAGTGATACGGCGCGATCGAGCACGCCGTGCAACACATTGGACAGTTCGAGTTCGCCCGACAGATCCTGCATCGTCTCGAGCAGCGCCTTCTGCTCCTCCGCCCGCTCGCGTTCTGCCGTGAACAGCCGTGCGTTCTCTATGGCGATGGCCGCCTGTGGCCCGAACATGGCCAGTCGGCGGAGGTCGGCTTCTCCGAACACGCGGGTGGGCTCCGAGTGGACGCTCGCGATGGCGCCAACCAGCCGGTTGCCTATCATCAGGGGCGCAGCCATGACGGCCTGGATGGTGCCCTCGGTGTACTTGGCAGAGCGGCCCGCCCATTCCTGGTATCGCGGGATGATCAACGGCTCGTGGGTTTCGGCCACGTGGCCCATGGCGCCTTCGCCCAGCTGCATCCGCGAGCCGACCGCGTTGGTGGGCAGGTTGTGGCTGGCGACGATGACGAGTTCCTTGGTCGCCTTCTCGTAGATCGCCAGTTCGCCGCCGGTCACATCGAGCAGGCTGACGGCCCGCTCCAGCACCGCCTGCAGCAGGTTGTCGAGCTCCAATTCGCCTGACAGATCCGCCAGCGTGTCGAGAAGCGCCTGCTGCTCTTCCGCGCGTTCGCGTTCCGACGTAAAGAGCCGCGCGTTCTCGATGGCGATGGCGGCTTGGGCTGCGAACAAATTGAGCAGCCGCATGTCGGCCTGTCCGAAGATCCGTTTCGGGTCCGAGTGTATGCTGGCGATAGCGCCGACCAGACGGTTGCCGATCATCAGCGGTGCGGCCATCACCGACTGGATCGTGCCTTGCGTGTAGCTGGCCGATCGACCCTCCCACTCCTGGTACCGCGGAATGATCAACGGTTCGTTCGTCTCGGCGACGCGACCCATGGCGCCATCGCCGATCTGCATGCGGGAGCCGACCGCATCGGTGGGCATGTTATGGTTGGCCACGATGACCAGTTCTTTCGTCGACTCCTCGAAAATCGCCAACTCGCCGCCGGTGACGTCGAGTAGACCGATGGCACGCTCCAGCACCGATTGCAGCAGGCTGTCGAGCTCGAGTTTGCCCGACAAATCGGCCAGGGTGGCGAG
>JBDHAS010000241.1:0-6196 GCA_039588015.1 Gemmatimonadota bacterium
TGACTCTCAATTCTTGGCTGCGGCTTCCTCCCCGGCCGGCGGCGCCGCGAGCGCCTCTTGCCGATTGCTCCCTACTAACCGTACCGGTGGGCGGGCACCGTTCGTCCGACCGGTATGCTCGGCGTATACCATGGCTGTCGTTCGGTAGAGCAGGTGAGCGAATTTCGAGTACGGCAGATACACCAGCAATTGGAACACGAGCACGAGGTGTATGAAGTAGAGCGCGTATGCTAACGACACCGCCGTTGACTGCATTTCGGGGTCGATCGCGAATCGCATTATCTCGATCACGAAACCCGTCACTCCGACGCCCAGCAACAGCCAGACGAACATCCAGTCAAACGCCGTGCTCGCCTGCGCGTCGTTTGGATCACGCAGCCGGTCGATGATCGCCTTTGCGCATCCGAATACGAGCAACACCCCACCCACGTTGGCCAAAATCTTCATGGGGTGGGCCAGGTCGAACGGATACAAGGACTCGATGCCCAGATGCGGAAAGGCATACAGATCGAACGTGGCCCAGATCGTTACGACGAAGAGCGCTACGAATCCGTAGAAGGCCGTCAGGTGAGCGATTCGACCCGAAGGCTGTGCGCTGCATCCGCTATGAATGCAAGCGTCGTGAAGAACGCAAAAAAACCGATCAGTAGCCAGTGTGGGAAGAATTCTGCGTAGAAGCCGTGGGGCTCGCCGAAGCCGAGCACGCCTTCGATGGGCTCGCGGACGACGAGCGCCAGGGCCAACAGCGCTACCGTGAGCGCCATCAATACCGGCTGCATCTTGGTGTGGTTCACCCAGCGGCCGAGGAACTTCGGGACCGCATAGTGCCGCACCGCCCACTGGCGCACTGCGGCCAGCACGTCACCCGGGCGAGCACCGCGCGGGCATTTGAGCGAGCAGTCGTTGCATCGATGACAGAGCCAGACGTCGGGATCCGCCGCGAGGCGGTCCTTCAGGCCCCACTGGGCCCAGATCATCTCCTTGCGCGGAAAGGGCCGACTGTCGCCGGCAAGCTCGCAGGCGACCGAGCAAGTGGCGCACTGATAGCACTTCTTTAGATCGCCACCGCCCGACTCGATGATCTGCTCGACGAACTTCCGGTCCGGTACCAGTAGGTAGGAATCGGACATCCTCACCACGCTCCCTAGAACCCCTTGAACGGGTTCATGCCGATCTCATCGATCTCCTCGGCGAACTCGTTGATAATCTGCGGCAACCTCTCGAAGTCGGAGATCGGTATCTCCTCAAGCCGGACACGCTCCTCCTCCAGTGCCAGCTGCTTGAGTTTGTCGCGAATGTTGTCGCCCCGCGTGCCCATCAGCTCACTGCCACGGATGAAATGACACTGGTAGTCGTCACCCGACTTGCAACCGACCATGAGAATGCCATCGAAGCCGCTCGACAGAGCATCCGCCACCCAGACCGTGTTGATCGAGCCCAGGCATCGGACCGGAACGATCCGGATGTACGCGCTGTGCTGGATGCGCTTGAGCCCGGCTAGATCGAGAGCTGGATACGCATCGTTCTCGCACAGCAAGGCGAGCAGACGGGGCTTCTCCTCGAACTCGTCGGGGATATCCACCGACTTGATCATCGACCCGATGATGTCCGGCGAATAGTCCTTGAACGAGACGATCCGCTCGGGGCAGCAGCCCATGCAGATTCCGCAACGGCGGCACCGCGTAACGGTGAGCAGCGGCGTGCCCTTTTCGTCCTCGTTCAGCGTACCGAACGGGCACTCCTCGGTGCAGCGTTTACACTGGGTGCAGCGCTGCAAGAAGAAGTCGGGGTAGGACATGTCGCCCCAACGGGGATGCACCGCGGCCCCCTCGCTGGTCAGCTCGACGCTCTGAATCGCCTTCAAGGCGGCGCCGGCTCCATCCTCCATGCTGACGAGCGAGTCGTTCGGCGCCCGTACGCACCCGGCCGCGTAGATGCCCGTGCGACGTGACTCGTACGGGAAGCAGATGAAGTGTGAATCGGGGAAGTCGTACTTCACGATCGGCAGGTCCGGACCCTGCCGATAATCGAGGTTGAGAATCTCGGTTCCCTCGAGGTGCGCGAGCTCCTCCGCCGTCACCTTCGCCGCTTCCAGCTGCGCGCCTGCTTCACCCTTCGCGATTATCGCTTTCGCGTCCGTCAGTTTCCGGACGCCCTCGCCGTCCGCAGCGTTCGGCACTAGGCCCGTTGCCAGGACCACGAGGTCGGCCTCGATGCGAATCCGTTCCCCCAGGAGCGTATTCTCGGCCTCAACCTGCAAATTGCCGTCCCCAGCCTCTTCGACGCCGACGACGTCGGCCTTAGTGAAGAAGATGCCTGGGTCGTCCTGAGCCGAGCGGTAGAAGTCCTCGTACTGACCCGGCGTGCGGATGTCCTTGTACAGAACGTAGGCCTCGGCCTCGGAGTCGAACTGGCGAGCCACTACGGCTTGCTTGATTGTCACCCGGCAGCAGACTGCGGAGCAGTACGGCAGGTGGTCTTCGTCGCGCGAGCCGGCGCACTGCACGAAGAGGATCCGCCGGGCCGGCTTGCCATCGCTGGGCCGGGTGATCGCTCCCGCGGCGATCAGATCCTCCATCTCCACGTTGGTGATGACGTTGGGATGGCCGTATCCCAAGTGGCCGAGCCGCGAAGCATCGTACGGCTTCCAGCCGGTGGCCTGCACGATGGCGCCGACGCGGAACTCCGAGCTCGATCCGTTGGCCTTTGTCGACACGTCGAACTGGCCAGGCCCGCCCGTGATCCGCTGTATGGTCGTACCGGTGTGAACGCTGATCCGCTCGTGGCCCTCGACGTCGGCGATGCGGTCGGCGAGCTCGACGGGTTCGAGTTCCTTGTACGGGGGGCCGAGGGGGAATCGCCACGCGAACTTGCCCGTCCAGCCACCCAGCTGCGGCTCCTTTTCCACCAGCACCACGTCGTAGCCGGCATCGGCGGCATCGAGCGCCGCCGTCATTCCGGTCACACCGCCGCCCACGACCAGGATTGTCTTGTCGATCTCCTCTTCGAACGGCTCCGGGATGTCCGCCTTCTTCGCCCGGGTGATGCCCATACGCAGATAGTCGGCGGCGAGCATCTGGGTGTCTTCGTGGTTGGGCTCGTGGCTCCAGACCACGTGTTCGCGCAGGTTCACCCGCTCGGTACGGCACCCCTCGAAAGTGAAGTCCTCGGTCTTGAATCGCGGCGTGCAGGCGGCGACGACCAGCGCGTTGGCGCCGTCCTTGATGTCACCCCTGATCAGCTCGAGTCCGGCGTCTCCGCACAGGAATTCGTGTTCGCGGCAGAGATCGGCTTCGCACTCTCCGGTAGCCAGCTCGCACAGTTCGCCAATGTCCAGCGATGCGTCTATCTCGCAGCCATGACAAATGTAGACGGCGACTTTCTTATCCACCCTTCACTCCCCGCTGCTCTTGAGAGCCGTCATGGCGACGCCGGTGGCGTCTCGCACGCATGTGGCCACGTCCGTGGGGCGCTTGGCAACCCCGGCTGCCAGCAACCCCGGCTGGTCCTGCTCGGTCGTCAGGAAGCCGAACTCGTCGGTCCGCAGACCGCCATCCACCTGCGTGTCGCCGGCGGCGGCCGGCACGAGTCCGGTCGCGAGTACGACCAGGTCGACTTTCTGTCTGACCTTCTCGCCGGTGAGCGTGTCTTCGGCTTCGACTTCCAAAGACCCGTCCCCGGCTTCGGTGATCTTCGCCACCTTGCCCTTGATCAAGCCGAGCTTCTCGTCCCTCTCGGTTGCGACGAAGAAGTCCTCGAGTCGGCCGGGCGCGCGGATATCGATGTAGAAGACGAAGATATCCGCTTCGGGGTACTGCTCGCGGACGTACCGCACCTGTTTGAGCGATCCAAGGCAGCAAACCCCGGAGCAGTATGCCAAGTAGTTCTCGTCGCGCGAGCCGGCACACTGCACGAACGCGACGCTCTCGATTCCTTTCCCGTCTGAAGGCCTCTGGATCTTGCCGCCCGTGGGCCCGTTCCCCGACGCCAGGCGCTCCATCATCAGGTTCGTGATCACATTCGCATGCGTACCGAAACCGAGATTCTCGATCTGTTCGGCCGGGAACGGGTCCCAGCCCGTCGCCCAGATCACGGCCTGGGCATCAAGCTCGATCGTCTCGGGCCGCATATCGAGGTCGATTGCGTCGTACGGACAAGCCGGTACGCATTTGCCGCACTCGTTGCCCGGGCACACGCTTCCGTCGATCACGTACCGTAGGGGGTGAGCCATCTCGAATGGCAAATAGATCGCCTTGGTCGCGCCCATTCCGAGGTTGAACTCGTCGGCGCGATCCACCGGGCAGGCCGCGACGCATTCGCCACAGGCCGTGCACTTGGCGTTCACAAAGCGCGGTGTAGTCTGAATCGTGGCCTTGTAGTTCCCGGGTCCCCCCGTGACCTTCACGACTTGAGAACCCGTCAGGCACCGAATGCGCGGGCTGGTCCTCAGCCGGCGGTAGTGGATCTCGAGGCCGCAGGTCGGCGGGCAGAGCTTGGGAAAATACTCGGCCATCTGCGCCACGCGGCCGCCGAGGTACGGGTTCTTCTCGACCAACACGGCATCGCAGCCTGCTTCCGAAGCTTCCATGGCAGCGCTGATGCCGCTGATGCCGCCGCCGATAACAAGGACCGTTCCCCGCCTCCCGTCTCCGCTCACTGAGAATCCTCGTTGGACGCCGCGTTCCTCGCGAACAGCGCTTTCTTGTCGAGGGATCCCTTGAACGCCTCGAGGACGTCTGCCTTCGGTTTTACGGTTGGCTCGCCGAAAAGGCTGAATCGGAGCCAGAGGAACGCGAAGCGCAGAAGCGCCTCGTCGTTGTAGCGCATCTCCTCGACGAAGTCCTCATCCACATCGAACCGCTCGAGCAGCGTGCTCTCGAACACGAACTCGCGGAACTTGTCCAGGTCGTAACACGCGGTGAACAGCATCTCCATCTTCTTGGGCGAGAGTACCCCGCCATCCTCGAAGAACTCGTGTAGCGTCAGTTCTTTGTAAGCCTCACCCCACTCGTCGTACTCATCGATCCCTTGGTCGTCGAGCCATTCCTTTACGGTCCACTGGTGCGACTCCTCGAACCCGCGGCAGCCCTCCTCCTGCAGAAGGAAGTAGAACCGATCGCCTCGCCAGCCGTCCGGCGTGTCCTTCTGAGCTGCAAGCCCCAAGGGGTACATGCGGCAGGGCCACGGCCGGTCCGAGTAGACACCGCATCCTCCGTCGGTCAAAAACTGGCAGGTCTTGATGTCATCATCGCTCATGCGGAGCATGACGACGGGTGTCTTCATGTCCTTCTGGACGGGAAGCAGTGCGTACTTGTCGAGGAACTCGCCCGATGTCATGCCCAGGCGTCGTTTCAGGCGTAGGACATCGTAGGGAGAGAGGAAGATATTGACATCACTGCAGCACTTGTTGAAACAGGAGACGCCCGGGTGGCACCCGAACTTGAACGTGTCGTTGGGGCCGAGCCTACGATGATCCGCAAGGATCTTCTCTTCTAGTCGGCCACGCTCGTCGGTCATTCGTCAACTCCTTCGTCATTCTCCACGATCATCTCCCGCGTCGCGGAGTCCGACCAGACCGGAATCATCGACGAGGCCCCAGTGGTGGGGTTGACCATGTATCGATACGATGCATGCTGAGCGAACTGCCGCTCCATCCACTTCCAACCCTCCCGGTAGTACGAGCAGTCGTCGTTGAAGCACACGAAGAGGAACTCCTCGGTCCACGTGGCTCCGTCCGGGACGAGCCATTTCTTCAGACGCTGGCCACAATGTGGACAGGTTCGGGAGGCTTCTGCCATTAGGCTCCTCGTTTGATCGCCGACCGGCTGGCCGATCCGAGAGCTGTCGATCACCCGATCCGCGTGGAGGGTGGAAGTGCCGCTGCGCATAGTGCAAGGCAATGAATGTGGAGCGCCGGGATCTTCGAGCGTCGCAGCGCTCGAAGACCCCGAAACTCGTGAACGACTACTATGTGATGTACTTGACGGGCCTCTTGATCATGTCCCACTCGCCCGTGTTCTTGTCGTACGTGCAATTGCAGAAGGCAAGCCAGTTGTCGTTGTCCATGCTCGGCTTGTCTGAACGGAAGTAATAGCCCGGCCAGCGCGTCTCTTCCCGGAACAGAATCGAGCGCATGTGGGCATCCGCCTGATACATCCGGTGGACGTTCTCCCAGCAACGCATCAACTCGTGCAGG
>JBDHAS010000242.1:0-8376 GCA_039588015.1 Gemmatimonadota bacterium
CCTGAGCGAGGCGGCAGGGGACGCGTCTCTGGCGGCCATCCTGGGCGCTCACCTCGGCCGCATCGACCCCGGGGACTACGTGGCGCTGCTCGCGTACGTCGAGATGAACGAGCCACACGTCGAGCAACTGCAGGCCATCCGACATCAGGTCAGGGATTCCCGGCGCGTTGCGACCTGCCTCGGCTTCGGCCCGCGCTTCCTTCACTCGACGGGGCAAGCCTACAAGGGCGGTCCGGATACCGGAGGATTCCTCCAGATCACCTGCGACGATGCGGCCGACCTGCCGGTGCCCGGAAAGAAGTACAGCTTCGGGGTCGTGAAGGCGGCCCAGGCTCGCGGCGACTTCGAGGTTCTGGCCGAGCGGGGCCGGCGAGCGGTGCGCGTGCATTTGGGCGCAGATGTGGCGGCAGGACTAAACGTGCTTAGAGAGCTGGTCGCTGACGCCCTGGCTTAGCTGGGTCGCATGAGGAGAGTGTTTATGCAGATCGGGATGGTCGGACTGGGCAGGATGGGCGCCAACATGGTGCGGCGCCTGATGCAGGATGGGCACGATTGCATCGTGTTCGACCTGAGCGCGGACGCCGTGCGGCAAATGGAGGACGAGGGCGCGACGGGCGCCGCCTCGATTGACGAGTTCGCGGAGAAGCTAAACCCTCCCAGAGCCGCTTGGGTGATGGTCCCGGCCGGAAACCCGACCGACCAAACGGTGTCGGCACTGGCGGAACGATTCGAAGCCGGAGACGTCGTCGTGGACGGCGGCAATTCTTATTTCAAAGACGACATACGTAGAGCCGAGACGCTGGAGAAGATGGGGATCGACTACGTCGATGTCGGCACCAGCGGCGGGGTCTGGGGGCTCGAGCGCGGCTACTGCCTGATGATTGGCGGTCCGAAGGAGGCGGTCGCGCGCCTCGACCCGATCTTCAAGACGCTCGCCCCGGGAGTCGGAGAGATCGAGCGAACGGCGGGGCGCGAGGGCGAGCCGGCCAGCGTCGAGCACGGCTATCTCCACTGCGGGCCCGTCGGTGCCGGCCATTTCGTCAAGATGGTCCACAACGGCATCGAGTACGGGATGATGCAGGCTTACGCCGAGGGCTTCGACTTGCTTCGCAGCGTGGAGCGCTACGACCTGGAAGTGGGCGATGTCGCCGAGGTCTGGCGCCGTGGCAGCGTGGTCACGTCGTGGCTGCTCGACCTGACGGCCGCGGCCACCCTCAATGATCCCGATCTCGCCGCTTTCAGCGGCTACGTTCAGGATTCCGGAGAGGGGCGCTGGACGATTCAAACGGCCGTAGAGGAAGGAGTGCCGGCGGACGTGCTGTCGGCCTCGCTCTATGCGCGCTTCCGTTCCCGCCAACAGCACACGTTCGCGGAGAAGGTGCTATCGGCCATGCGACACGGCTTCGGCGGTCACACCGAACCGCCCAAGACGAAGTAGGCGGTGAGGCGCGCTATGAACGACACGCCCGATACTTCGGTTCAGCCGGCCGGCCCCTGCGCCATGGTGATCTTCGGCGCGGCCGGCGACCTGACCCGGCGCAAGCTGATACCGGCGCTCTACAACCTTGCCGCTGACGGCCTGCTCTCCGACAACTTCGCCGTGATCGGTTTCGCGCGCCGCGCCGACGACGAGGAGTTCCGCGAACAGCTGAAGCGCGAAGCCCGGGAACATCTCACGACGGAGTTCCGCGAGGACATCTGGGACTGGCTCGAGCGGCGGGCCCATCTCGTGCCGGGCAATTTCGATGATCCCGAAGCGTACAAACGACTGGCGGATCTGCTCGCGCGTCTGGACAAGGAGCATGGCACTGGCGGCAACTACCTCTTCTATCTGTCGACGCCGCCGAGCTTCTTCACCGAGATCCCGCGTCGCCTGAGCGAGGTCGGGCTGGTTCGCGAAGAGGACGATCGTTGGCGCAGGGTGGTAGTCGAGAAGCCGTTCGGCAGCAACCTCGAGTCGGCCCGGCGCTTGAACCGTGGGCTGCTCGAGGTAGTGGACGAGTCGCAGATCTATCGCATAGACCACTACCTCGGTAAGGAGACCGTCCAAAACATCCTGGTCGTCCGCTTCGCCAACGCCATCTTCGAGCCGATCTGGAACCGACGCTACGTCGATCACGTCCAGATCACGGTATCCGAGCAGGTCGGCGTCGGGACGCGGGGTGGCTACTACGAGGAGGCGGGCGCGCTGCGGGACATGGTGCCGAACCATCTGTTCCAGCTGCTGGCCCTCATCGCGATGGAGCCGCCGATCTCGTTCGACGCCGAAGCGGTACGCAACGAAAAGGGCAAGATCTTCCGCGCGATCAAGCCCATTGCGCCGGACGAGGTACTGAATGTCGGTGTGCGCGGCCAGTACGGCGAAGGTCAGATGCCCGACGGCGAGACCGTGCCCGGGTATCGGACGGAGCCGAAGGTGCCGGCGGATGCCACGACCGAAACGTACGTGGCGCTGAAGCTGATGGTGGACAATTGGCGTTGGGCCGATGTGCCTTTCTACCTGCGCACCGGCAAGCGGTTGCCTGCGCGCTACACCGAAATCGCCATTCGGTTCAAGCAGGCGCCCTTCATCATGTTCCGTAAGACGCCGGTCGAACATCTGGAGCGGAACCAACTCGTGCTGCGCATTCAGCCGGACGAAGGGATCGCGCTCGGGGCCAAGATACCGGGCCCGTTTCTGCAGATCGGCAACGTCGACATGGATTTCTGCAACGTCGATTATTTCGATGCCGTCCCGACCACGGGTTACGAGACGCTGCTCTTCGACTGCATGAACGGCGACGCGGGACTGTTCCAGCGCGGCGACAACGCAGAGGCCGCCTGGAGCGTGGTGGCACCTATCCTCGATGTTTGGAGCGCGCTGCCACCGCGCGACTTTCCGAACTACGCTGCCGGCTCGTGGGGGCCGAAAGCCGCCGGCGAGCTGTTGCGGCGTGACGGGCGAAGCTGGAGGCGACTGTAATGAGGGTTCTGGCCGGTGACATCGGCGGTACCAACGCGCGGCTGACCATGTTCTCGGCCGAAGGTGGGGAATTCCGGGCTGAGGCCGCTCAGGTCTATCCGAGTCGCGAGTACGAGAGCCTAGAGGAGATCGTCGCCGAGTTCATCATGACCCATGGGCTGATGTGCCGCACGGCGTGTTTCGGCGTTCCGGGTCCGGTGAGCGAGGGCAGGGCGGAGATCACGAACCTACCTTGGGTTGTCGAGGCGGCGAAGCTCGCTCGGGCGGCGGGTGCCGCGCGAGTGGCTGTGATCAACGATCTCGAGGCACAGGCCTGGGGGATAGCGACTTTGGGGCCGGAGGGCTGTTTGTCTCTGAACGATGGTGACACGGATGCGCGCGGGAACGCCGCGCTCATCTCCGCCGGAACCGGCCTCGGACAGGCCGGCCTCTATTGGGATGGCATGACTCACCGGCCCTTCGCCTGTGAGGGCGGGCATTCGAGCTTCGCTCCAAGGGGCGAGCTGCAGGTCGAGTTGCTCGAGTTCCTCACGAAGCGCTTCGGTGGGCACGTGAGTTGGGAACGAGTAGTGTCGGGCCCCGGGTTGGTCAATCTTCACGACTTCCTGATAGAGTTTCGTCACGCAGACGCCGCGCCGGACCACGTCGAAGAGATGCGCAAGAGCGATCCCGCCGCCATCACCGCCTCGGCCACGGCCGGCAAATGTGCTCTCTGCGTCGAAGCGCTGGACCTGTTCGTCGGGTTCTACGGAGCGGAGGCGGGCAACCTGGCGCTCAAGGTCATGGCGACCGGCGGCGTCTACCTCGGGGGCGGTATTGCGCCGAGAATCGTGGACAACCTCAAGGGGTCTGCGTTCATGGAAGCGTTTCTGGACAAGGGCCGGATGCGGCCGTTGCTGGAAGCGATCCCCGTGCGAATCATTGTCCGCTCTGGAGCCGCGCTGCTCGGAGCGGCACGCTACGCCTCTTTGCTCGAGGCTCCCTAACGCTTCCGTCGTATGGCGGATGGTACGATGGAGATCAGGGTCTTCGAGGATTCGGAGGCTGTGGCCAATGCGGCCGCGGACGAGCTCTTGCGCCGCGCCGTCGCCGGGTCCGATTCCGGCGCGCCCTTTTCCGTAGCCCTGTCCGGAGGTTCCACTCCGAAGCGTCTCTTCGCGCTCCTCGCGGATGAGCCCTATCGAGCGGAACTTCCGTGGGAATCCGTCCATTTCTTCTGGGGTGACGAGCGAGCGGTTCCGCCGGATCATCCCGACAGCAACTTCGGCGCTGCCAGGGAGATCCTCTTCTCCAAAACCACAATTCCGGCAGAGAACGTCCATCGGATCCAGGGTGAGCTCGAAGATCCGGCCCGAGCGGCGGCCGCGTATGAGGAGAGTCTGCGGCGCTTCTTCCAGTTGCCGGCGGGCGGTATCCCGCGCTTCGATTTAGTGTTCCTCGGTATGGGCGCCGACGGGCATACGGCATCGCTCTTCCCAGGCAGTGAAGCCCTAGGGGAAGCCCGAAGGCTAGCCGTCGCTCCCTGGATCGAGAAGCTGGGAGCCCACCGCATCACCTTGACCTGCCCTGTTTTCAACAACGCTTCATGTATACTCTTCTTGGTGAGTGGGGCGGAGAAGGCGGAGAGGCTGAAAACCGTCGTCGAGAGTGAAGGCCGGGATGCTCTCTATCCGGCGCAGCTTGTCCGACCCAAAAAGGGGGAGCTGTACTGGTACGTAGACCGGGCGGCTGCCGCGGCTCTTGCTGAGGGGTGAGGCCCGGACCCTGCTTGACCCACATTGACCCAAATCGCATGGAGCAACAGCGGACTTCTTTGAGGGAGGTAGTGAGACATGAACGTCGCTACGGTGAGTACGTTGGCTGGGATTGAGGAACTGCTGGGTGAGGAGGCGGAGCCGATACTCGCCCACACGTGTAACGGAATTCCGAAGGACATGCTTAACCTGCCGGGCCCCGACTACGTCGACCGGGTCTGGGCGAGCTCCGACCGCAACCCGCAGGTCCTGATCAACCTGCAACGCTTCTTCAACCACGGCCGCTTGGCGGGGACGGGCTATCTGTCGATCCTGCCGGTCGATCAGGGGATCGAGCATACCGGCGCCGCATCCTTCGCGCCGAACCCGATCTATTTCGACCCGGAGAAGATCGTGGAGCTGGCGATCGAAGGCGGCTGTAACGGAGTCGCCTCGACGCTGGGCGTCTTGGGTTCGGTTTCCCGCAAGTACGCGCATAGGATCCCGTTCCTGGTCAAGATTAACCACAACGAGCTGCTCACGTACCCGAACAGCTACGAACAGGTGCTGTTCGCCAGCGTAGAGCAGGCTTGGGATCTGGGCGCGGCGGCGGTCGGCGCCACGATCTACTGGGGCTCGGACGATGCGCGCCGCGAGCTGGTCGAGATCTCCGAGGCGTTCGCGATGGCCCACGAGATGGGCATGGCCACCTTCCTGTGGTGCTATCTGCGCAACTCGGCATTCAAGAAGGACGGCGTGGATCATCACACATCGGCCGACACGACGGGCCAGGCGAACCACCTCGGTGTGACGATCGAGGCGGACATCGTCAAGCAAAAACTGCCGACGCAGAACGGCGGCTTCACAGCCATCAACTTCGCGAAGACGCACAAGCTGGTCTACGAGAAGCTGGTGACCGACAATCCCGTCGACCTGGTTCGCTGGCAGGTGGCCAATTGCTACATGGGCCGTGTGGGCATGATCAATTCCGGCGGCGCTTCCACGGGGAAGGGCGACCTGGCCGAGGCGGTGAAGACGGCCGTCATCAACAAGCGCGGCGGCGGTATGGGATTGATCTCGGGACGGAAGACGTTTCAGCGCCCGATGAATGAAGGCGTCGGACTATTCCACGCGATCCAGGATGTCTTCCTAAACAAGGAAGTGACTGTCGCTTGAGTCGATGGCTTTGAGGATGGGGATGGAGATGGAGATTCCTCTCCTCCTCGTCCTCGTCATCGCTTCGCCCGCGCCCTCGCCCGCGCCCGCGCCCGCGCTATTAATCGTGCTTTCCTAGCGCGCGATCGAGATTAAACGCCGCACTGATCAGGCTCAGGTGAGTGAACGCCTGCGGGAAATTGCCCAGCGCCTCGCCCGTGGGCCCCGTCTCCTCGGCGTAGAGTCCGAGATGATTCGCGTAGTCGAGCATCTCCTCGAACATCAGCCGCGCCTTGCCTAGCCGCTCCGGGTCTCTTCTGCCGGCACGCGCCAGCGCCTCGACGAGCCAAAACGTGCACATATTGAACGACCCTTCCTCGCCCTCTAAGCCGTCGTCGGTTTCGTAAACGTTGTACCGGTAGACCAGGTTGTTCTCCACTAGTCCACCTTCGTCGGGCGACGTCATAACGGCGTCGACCGTCTTGAGCATTCGCGGGTCATGAGGCGAGATGAAGAACACCAGCGGCATGATCAAGTTGGAAGCGTCCAGCGAGTCGCTGCCGTAGTGCTGCACGAACGCCTGGCGCTCGTCATTCCAGCCTTTCTCGTGGATCTCCTCGTAGATCTGGTCGCGAACCGACAGCCAGCGATTCCTGTCCGCCGGAAGCGAGCGCTTGTTCGCCAAACGAATTCCGCGATCGAGCGCGACCCAGCACATCAGCTTCGAGTAGACGAAATGTTGTCGTGGGCCACGCACTTCCCAGATACCCTCGTCGGTACGCTGCCAGTTGTCGCAAACCCAATCGACCATCCGTCGTAGCCACATCCAACCGTCGCGAGCGACCTGCGCGCCGTATTTGTCGAAGAGGTAGGCGGAATCCATCAACTCACCGTAAATGTCCAGCTGCAGCTGACCGTAGGCGCCGTTCCCGATTCGCACCGGGCGCGACCCCCTGTAACCTTCCAGGTGGTCCAGCGTCTCTTCGCTCAGTTCGTGGCGCCCGTCGATTCCGTACATGATCTGGAGCGAGCCGTCGGGTTCGGGCTCGCGGATGCGCTCGCGTAGATACTGGCCGAAGCGAGCGGCTTCCTCCGTGAAGCCGATTCGGATGAACGCGTAGAGCGTGAATGCTGCATCGCGCACCCACGTGTAGCGGTAATCCCAGTTGCGCTGTCCGCCGAGCGCCTCGGGCAGGCTGCACGTCGGTGATGCGACGATCGCGCCGGTCGGCTCGAACGTCATGAGCTTGAGCGCTAGCGCGGAGCGTTGGACCGCCTCGCGCCAGCGGCCGGTGTAGGTACATTGATCCAACCAGTGCCGCCACCAGCCAACCGTATTGTTGAAGAGCTCGAACTCTTGCTCCCGCGCGAGTGCCAGCCCGCAGCCACCCGTCGGTGAAATCTCTCGCAGGACGAAGACGGCCGTCTGGCCGCGGTGCAGAGTGAACTCCGCCGCCACGCCGTCACCTTTCCTTTGCAGCGGAGTCTCGGTTACGAGTCCGATGCTCAGACCCGGCGCGTTGAAGCAGGCCCCTTCGGGGCTAATCGAGGTCTCGTGCTTGTCGCGCGCGTAGTCGAAGGCGGGCTCGCATTCCAAACGGAAGCTCATCGTTCCGCGGACGACCTGCACCCGCCGGATCAGCCAGTGAGCGCCAGGGCCGTCCTCTGCGAGTCCGACCGGCATATAGTCGACGACCTGGCCGACCCCATCGTGGGAGAGGAAACGGGTGACCAGAACGTTGGTGTCCGGCCAGTAGAACTGCTTGTGGTTGACCGTGCTCTCGGCCGGCGAGATCCTGAACCGGCCGCCTTTACCGTCGTCGAGGATGGCCGCGAACACGCTGGGAGAGTCGAAGTGCGGATGACAGTACCAATCGATCGACCCGTCGATTCCCACGAGGGCCGCACTGTGCATGTTGCCGATGATGCCGTAGTCCTCGATCGGTTTATACGTCATGCGTACCAGCCCTTCGCCAGGTATGAAGTCGAACGTCGGCCGCAAGTTAGTCGCGCGCCGACGACGGGGTCAAACGTGTAGCTCGGCGAACGCGGGTGGCGTGGTTTGGCACGCAACGTGCTGCATCCTTCGTCGATGAGTGGCGTGTCAACAACGCGGTGAGACTCATCGCACTCTCGGAGAAAGGCCGGCAATGCTGTACAGAATCGACTTCGAGGCACTCGATTGGGAGCGGCCGATGAAGGGCGTGCGCTCCAGGGCGATTCAACATGAGGGGCGGCAGCTCCGGTTGGTGGAGTATACCGAGGAGATGGAGCCTCACTGGTGCGAAAGAGGCCACTGGGGTTTCATTCTCGAAGGATACTTCGAGATCAAGTTCGAAGGCGAGACAGTGCTGTTCGCGCCCGGCGATGGGGTGTTCATCCCATCGGGCGAAGAACACAAGCACATGGCCAGCGTCCTGTCCGGACCCGTGAGAGCCATCTTCGTCGAAGATGCGTGACCCGTGACTTGATGCCGATACACTACGAGTTCCTGGTCGAGAAGTCATTCTCCACGGTCTATCGCAC
>JBDHAS010000243.1:0-5830 GCA_039588015.1 Gemmatimonadota bacterium
CCAATATCTCCGTCACGGTCAGATCGCGCGTTGGCTGGAGATCGACCGCGAAGCCGATCGGATACAGGGCCGCGAGGACGAGCTCTACCAAATGACCATGGCGCGATGGGCAGGAATCCTGGCCGACAGCGCATCCATCGCGCTGCAGGAGCAGCTAGCGGCTAGGGAGTCGTACCCGGAAACGGCGTCCTACCTGGCGACGCTGTACGCCCAACAAGGCCGCTTTGCCGAAGCACAGGCGGCTGTCGATTTGCTAGAGCGCGCGGCCGACAGCCTGGTCGCCGTGGGCGACTCGGCCCGGGCCCGGAGCCGCCGCGGGTTTGCCCTGGCCTACCAAGGACACATCGCCGCCGCGCGCCAGGACGCGGACGCCGCCATAGATTACCTGCGCCGTGGCCTCGATCTGATCCCAGGCAACTTGAACGATGCCCGCAACCTGCACCGCTTCACGCTCGCCAGCCTGATCGAGTCCGGCGACGAGCTCGAGGCGATGAGGGTTTACGGCTCGCTCTACCAATCTGCTTGGCTGGAGGCGCTGGGCTACCTGCGACGGGCCCAATTGCACGAGCGGCGGAACGAACGGGAGGATGCGCTCCGCTACTTCGGTTGGTTCCTAGAGCTGTGGTCGGATGCCGACGACCACCTGCAACCCCGAGTCGAATCCGCGCGGCGGGCGATGGAGCGGCTCGCCGGCGAGAGCTCAGTCGACTGACGAAACGACGCTACTAGAACACGCCCTCGCGCACCTGGTCCTTCTTCAGACCGTGTCTCAGCTTCTTGACGTGCTGAGGATCGACCGAGACGTTTTCAGGCAAAGGCACATCGCCCTTCTCTTCTCCCAACTGCTTGATGCTCTTTAAGCCGTTTAGCGCCTGTGCTCCCTCCAAGGCCTTAACATGCTCGTCGTACAGGTCGAACCAGGGTAGACCGGCGTCGCTGTACTCCTTCGCAGTCGGCGGTGCGGTAGGCGGCGCCCGGCCGGTGATCGCGCGCCAGACCATGGAGTTCGCGATGTGCACGAAGCAGCGGCTCGAGTGGTCCAAGTCCCAGTCCTCGAACTCATAACTGTCGTCGTAGATCTTCTGGCGCATCCGGCCGCCCGGAGCGAGACCCATACTGAAGCCTGCAGCTGCAGGGGCAGCCATCGCATCCTCGCACGCATATAAGCGAATCTCGCGATCTCGAGTTTGCACGAGGCGCTCATAAGCTTCCCGCTTCATCGGGTAGGCTATGATCTGTACGCCGCCGTACTCCGCGGCGACTGTGAGCTGTTCCTCAGCCGAGTAGCCGGCTCCTAGCGGCATAGCGACAAACTGCCGAATCACACCTTCCTCGACGCAGTAGCCGTCCAGCCAAGGCTGATCGGGTACGACCACGTAGTCTTGCGGCTCGCGCTCCAAGCCGTCTTCCCACTCTTTGCCGGTCACCGCGTTTATCTTGCCCGTCGCGATCTTGACCGCGAATGGGTATCCACTGCCAACCCAAAAGCCGCCGAAGTTCAGCCACATCGCTTCCGATTGGTACATCGGAAACACGACGCCGCCGTGCTCCAGCCAGTTCTCCGGGACCTTCTCCGCGAAGTCGTCCACGTGCCGGAGAGGAAACTCGCCGAGCCCGGGCGGCAGCGGATAGTCTTTGCTGTCATCCGGTATGCGCAGCGTACGCTGGAACTCAACGCCAAGCACCGCGTCCTTATGCACGTCTGGAAATGAAAAGATCAATGAATCGCTTTTGAGCTCGATCATGTTGCACCTTCCGCGTTGTGCTACCATTCTCCGTCCCGGACCTCGCGGACCACTCTAAGCACCGCTCGATCGGGCATGTCCCTCAAATGACGGATCAGATCCGCGAACAGCCGCGGTCGCTTCCTGATCGCTTCCAACAGATCGCTCGACACCTTCCCGGCCAACGCCAGCATCACGTCCGGGTCTTCGCCCAAGTCCTCGGCCAGCCGGACGATCGTATTCTCGCTCGGCGGGCCAACGTCGCCCCGTTCCACTTTGCTCAGGTAGGACGGCTGGATGCCGATGCGAGCCGCCACCTGTCTAACCGAATAGCGAGGTTCCCCTCTGCGGAGCGCCTCGCGGACCTCGCGCACGAAATCGCCGAAAGCGGACATGGCTGCCTCCTGAGCGTATACTATATACTACACACTCTACAGTCAAGGCCTCCCGCTCCCGCTCCGGCCCTCTATCTTTCAGCCTCCCGCGGTTCCATGTGGGAGAGATGGAGGAGCATGCCTGACGGTCCAAAGCGCTATCAGATCTTTTTCGCCGAATTGAAGCGACGGCAGGTCTTCAAGGTCGCGGCAGTCTACGGCGCGGTGGCCTTCGGCGTGCTACAGGCAGCTGACATTGCCTTCCCGAGGATGGGGCTACCGGATTGGACCGTCACGTTCGTAGTGGCTCTCGTGGCTCTCGGATTACCCATCGCCATCGTGCTGGCCTGGGCACTCGAGATGACGCCTGGGGGCGTGAGGAAGACCGACCCGGCGAAGACGGGTGAGCTGGAAGCGATCGTTGCCCTGCCCCGCGGCAGGCGCTGGCCGGTGGGCCTTCTCGCGGCCGCCGCGATCGTCTTGATGGGAGTCAGCGTCTGGTGGGTCTTCCGAGAGGCAGGCGAGACAGGCAGGCGAGGCGCTGAATCGGCGACGGTGCGCTCTATCGCGGTGCTCCCGTTCGTGAATATGAGCGACGACCCGGGGAACGAGTACTTCAGCGACGGGCTGGCGGAAGAGTTGATCAATGTGCTGACCGAGATCAAAGGCCTCAAGGTCGCGGCGCGGACATCCGCGTTCTCGTTCAAAGGGAAGAACGCAGACGTGCGCGAGATCGGCGAGGCGCTGGGTGTAGCGAACGTGCTCGAGGGAAGCGTACGCAAGTCGGGTGACCGCGTACGGATCGCCGCACAGTTGATCCAGACGAGCGACGGTTTCCATCTGTGGTCCGAGACATACGATCGACAACTCGACGACATCTTCGCGATTCAGGAAGAGATCGCCGATGCTATAGCCGATGAGATGGAGCTGACATTGGGATCGGAGGGACGGGATGCCGTCGAGCGCCGCCGCACCGACGATCTCGCCGCGTACGATCTCTACCTACTGGGTCGCCACAACTGGGCTACTCGGACGGAGAGCGGATTGATCGCTGCCCGGCGATACTTCGAGCAGGCAATCGAGCGCGACCCGATGTTCGCACGCGCCTGGGCCGGGCTGGCCAACGTATACAACGCGCTGCCATGGTGGACCGATTTCCCGGCTGACGAAGCGGCCTCGCAGGGTAAAGCGGCAGCACTCCGGGCCATCGAGCTCGATCCGCAGTTGGGTGAGGCGTACGCGGCTCTGGCCGTTATGACCTCCGAGTTCGAATGGGGCTGGGAGGAGGCGGAACGCCAATTCCGGCGCGCCCTCGAGCTCGACCCTGACTACAGCTCCGCCCATCTGTGGTATGGCCAGCTGCTCACCTACCTCGGGCGATTTGCTGAGGCTTCGCAACACAACGCTCGCAGCCTCGAACTCGACCCGCTGTCTATGCTCAACAACTACGCCGCCGGCACCTTGCACGCCTTCATCGGACGCTTCGACGAGGCGTTCGCGCTGTACGAGCGCAGCGCGGAGATCGAACCATCCGCCAACGTCCTGTTCGAGCACGCGGGAATGCTTGTAGTGGTCGAGCGCTATTCGGATGCCGCAGACGTGTACGAGCATTGGGCTGAAACCGCGGTGTTCGAACAGCCTGAGCTGGCGCGCGAACTGGTCGCAGGCGTCGCCGATGACAGCCGCAGGCGAGGCTCATTGGATGCGCTGGAAGAGCTGAGTGCCGGTATAGCGGTGGACCCGTTCAACTGGGTAGCTCCCCTGGTCCAACTAGGAGAGTCGGAGCAAGCGGTCACGCTTCTCGAACGGCTCTACGATGGGCGGAGTCCGACGCTGGTAAGCATCGGTACGGACCCTCGGCTCGATCCACTAAGACGAAATCCGCGCTTCATCCGCATAGTTGAAGGGATGGGCCTGCCGAACGGCGGTCCCACCTACACCCAATAGTCGACGCGACATGCCCGACCTCGGCGAAGCACTAGTCTACTACGCTGTCTTCCTACTTTCGACGACGCTGCACGAGGCTGCGCACGCTTGGGCGGCGAAGCGCGGCGGCGACCTGACGGCGTATCATGGCGGACAAGTCTCGCTCGATCCCCGCCCCCATATACAGCGGGAACCGTTCGGAATGGTGATCCTGCCGGTTATCTCGGTGATGCTCTCGGGTTGGCCCTTCGGGTTTGCCAGCGCCCCGTACGATCCAAACTGGGCCCGACGTTACCCGAGGCGGGCGGCCTGGATGGCGCTGGCCGGACCCAGCTCCAACCTCGCGCTCGTCATCATAGCGGGAATCCTGATCAACATCGGTGTCGCGCTGAACATTTTCTATTCGCCTGAAAGCATATCCTTCGGTCACGTCACGGGGACGAGCGCCGGAGGAGTCGCCCAGGCCGTAGCCTTGCTGCTCGGCGTCATCTTCTCGCTCAATCTGGTGCTGTTCATACTGAACATGCTGCCCGTGCCGCCGTTGGACGGGAGCGGCGCGCTGCCGCTGGTGCTGTCGCCGGACGCAACTCGCCGTTATCAGGATTTCATCTGGAGCCAGCCGGCGCTGGGTTGGATTGGAATCATCGTGGCCTGGCAGGTATTCGACTTCGTCTTCGATCCAGTGTTCCTGCTCGCGGTCAACCTGCTCTATCCCGGGGTATCGTATCACTGACCAGTTGAAGGGAGCCCTCGTATGCGACGAACTTTAACCTTCACCCTCGCACTGCTACCGACCGCTGCTGCGCTGGGCTGCGGAGGTTCGAAAGTGATGGTCCCGCCCAGAATCGACCTTCAGCAGCACGAGGTGCTCGCCATCATCGAATTCGCCTCAAACAAGGAGGGCGAGCTCGGGCCACTCACGACGACCCGCTTCATGGAGTGGGTGCGACTCGACCAGGGCTTGGTTCGAATCCTCGCGCTGGGAACCGAGCAGGAAGCCCTGCGCGAGGTCGGTAGCACGCGGCTAAACGCAGATAGTTACAAGAGTCTGGGAGCCGAGCACGACGTCGCCACGATTTTCACGGGCGAGCTGGAGATCTCCGACATCCGGCCGGCGGTCAACATCACGTCCGACCTCAGGTCCTTCGGCGCCGCGGCCGATGTCGATGCCACCCTGACTGTCCAGATGATCGAGACTGCCACCGGCGCCTCGATCTGGAACCGCTCGGCCAGCGTGACCAAGCGCGTCGGTCACGTCAGCGTTCTTGGCGGCCGAGATATCTCTTTTGACGCGGACGACCCGGAGCGTGCCTACGGCGAGCTCGTGGACGCGCTGATCGACGTGGTGACGAGAGACTTCAGGGTCAGTTGGGTGCGCCAGTAGAGGCAAAAGCGAGGGCTTGTCGTCTCCCCGGATGCGGCAGTAACTTGGCATCGATTCGCGACAGTTGGTCCGTCCGGCGTTCCCACATCGCCTAACGCGGCGAAGGAGGTCCCCGCATGTGGTTCGCTTTTAAGAAAGATGTGGCCCCGCTCTACAAGGACGAGACCGGCCGACGTATGTTCGCCACCGCCTCCGGTCGCCCCAGGGGAGCCGACAAGCTCAAGAAGCTGAAGATCAAGAGTTCCAAGGAGATTGAGAAGAGCCGGTTTGGCTGGGCTTTCGGCCGTCGGAGCAAGGGCAGCAAGACGGCCTGACGAGCTATCCGGACGCGGAAAGGCCGAACGTCAGCCTGAGATTCGCCATCTCGGCCCTTATTCCCCTTATCCACGACCGCTGTTAGAGCGCCAAGCGCTCCCCCGCAG
>JBDHAS010000244.1:0-12322 GCA_039588015.1 Gemmatimonadota bacterium
TGGCGGCCTACACGTGTCCCTCCGGATTCGGCCGGCCTGTTGGACGAGAAGGCGAGGGTTTGTCCATCTGCCGACAGGAACGGGTACAGGTCGTTGTACTGCCCCGAAAACGGCGCCACCTCCGGCTCCGTCCACCCCCCATCGGTTCGCTGCATGAAGTAGATCGCAGCGGGAAACATCCTCCCGAAGTACATCTCCGTCCCGTCGGGAGTAAACATGGCCGCGCTGTGCTCTTTGCACGTCGAGACCACGCCCGGCGCGAACAGCTGAGGCGTCTCCCCCGGCGGCCTCTGACCCAAGTAGTCTCCGGTGAGAGGAAGCGTGGGCGAGCCTGATCGATGCTCGACCGGCAGGCAGCCTTCTCCTTGAAGATCGACCTCACCGATCTGAGCTTGCGCCAAAGCGGGGGCGGACAATAGGAGGGCGGTCAACATGAGCATCGCGCTCAACGTGATCGAGTCTGTCTTCGTCGCTACCGAGACCGCTTTTCGATTGCAGGTCAAGAGCGCCATCCTCCGATTCTCCCGTTCCTCGCCATCAAGTGATTGCAGCGTACAACGAATGCCGGCCAGCCGAAAGAGTCGGATGCATCGAACCGGCCCAGAAACGACAAGCGCGCGGGGCATCGTGGACGGTCGCAGCGGATAACCTCTCGCTGGCCTGGCAGCAGCGCTGTACTTAGCTTGAAGGCCAAGCGCGACATGCGCATGCCGCAAAGCGGAGGCCTCATGATTTCCAAACGAGAAGTCGGGCTGACACTTTTCTGGATAGGCTTCGCGTACCTGGTCGGAATGGGCTGGCTGGCGGGCTGGTGGTTCACCGACACGTTCAGGACTTCGACCCTCGAGCAAATCGGCCAGACCGCCTGGGCGTTGGACAGGCCTCTGTTTTGGTTGTGGGCCTTTTCGGTACCGGCAGGCTCGATAGTGGCCGGACTTGGCATCCTGCTGCGCGGTGGGTCGAAGAAGTTACACGTCTGGGCATTTGGGATCGGCATGGTGCTCGCACTGACGTTGATACAGTTCACGCCCACTGGCGCGCACCGGCCACCGGTATTCGGTGTCCTCGGCGGCCTGATCCTGGCTCTCTTTCTGCTAATGCTCTGGTTTTGGGCAAAGCGCAGGGCACATCTCGAGGGCGTGGCCAAGACGGTCGCCGACCTTCGACTCACTGGCTATGTGTGGCTCATCATCGCCATGTGGTACCTGTGCGGAACACTCGGTGCCCCGTATCTCAGCGCTGTTGCCGAGCTTGACCTCGGAAGCCCCGTACCGATCATCCTGTATCTCGTTCTCGCCTGGCTGTTCCTGTTTTTCGCCCAGTACAAGGAGGCAAAGGCGATGACGTGAGGGGCCTTCCTCGACTGATTCTCGCTCTTCGTCCGATTGATAGCTAACTGATAGCTGTCTGACAGCTACCTGACCGCCGCCTGATCCTCATCACTCGCGCTGACACTGTCTTGACTCCCACTTGATCGACGCGCCGATCTTTGGGTCAACATCTGTGCTTCGCTGAGTCCACTGGAATCGATGATGGGGAGATATGGACACAGACGATCGGCACGAGGCTGGACTAGAAGAACTGTTCGGGCAGCTGCTCGCGAGCAAACCGCAGCGAGCCGGTCGGTCTACGGCCACGGCGACCATCACGTCCGTGGCCTTTCACGTCGTGGTCGTCGCGGGCGCCGTGTGGGCCACGCTCGCGTTCGGCAGAGGTGTGGTCTCCGATCAGAAGGAACAAGTGACCTTCCTGGAGGTCCACGAGCAGGCACGCCAGCCGACGCCGCGTCCCGAGCCGCCGATCCGCCAGCCCGAGCCGCGGCCGGCGCTGCAAGAGGCGCCGGCGCCGCCGCCCCAACCGCAGATCGAGACGCCCGCGCCAAAAGAGGATGCCGGCGGCTTTCAGACGCTGGCGGAGCCCGACGAAGTTCTCGATGAGCTGCCCGAGTCGTCGGGCGTGGCGTTCGATGAATCCGATTTCACCGGGGAGGGCGTCGAGGGCGGCCGCGGCGGAGGTGCGCTCGACGTTGAGGCGGATGCCACTCCTAGTATCGAGGACGAGCCGAGCGTGACGCCTTACACGGTCGCACCCGTCTTGCTCAACCGAGACGAGATCGGCAAAGCGGTGCGCGACCTCTATCCCCGCATGCTGAGGCGCATCGGCGCGAGCGGGGCAGTCTTGCTGTGGATCCTCATCGACGAAGAAGGTCGGGTCCTGAAAAGCGCGATCAACCGATCCAGCGGCCGAGAGGCCTTCGACCAGGCAGCGCTCGGGATTCCAGAGCTCATGCGCTTCAAGCCGGCTCTGAACAACGACGAACCGGTGCCTGTCTGGGTCGTGATACCGATCGAGTTCAGGCCCCGTTGATGAACCTGATATAGACCAGCGAGGGACCGCTGGTTCAGCAATAGACAACAGAGAGGAAAGTCGAAAATGAACATGTCGTTGCTAGAACTGTGGGAAACGATGGGCTGGTTCGCCCGAGGTATCATCATCGTCTTGTTCTTGATGTCCGTATACGTAGCGGCGATCGCCATCAGCAAGGGGCTGCAGTTTCGCCGCTCGCGGAAAGCGACGCTGCAATTCTCGCGGCTGTTCTCGGATGCTCTGCGGAACCGGGACTTCGCAGAATCCGGCAGGCTCGTCGACCGCTACAAGGACAGCCACCTGGCTGCGAGCCTGCGCCGGGTCTTCGCATCGCCGAAGTTCCGACGAGCGGAGCGCGACGGCCTCACGACCGACGAGATCGACAGCGTGCAGCGAACCGCGGAGTTGGGGGGGCTCGAACAGGTCGCGCAGCTCAAGCAAGGTCTGGGGGTGCTGGCGACGACCGGAGCCACGGCCCCATTCGTCGGCCTGCTGGGCACTGTCGTCGGCGTCGTGAACGCCTTTTCGGGGATGGCCGTCGCGGGCGGCGGAGGTATCGCGGCAATCTCGGCAGGCATCGCGGAAGCGCTCGTCGCGACCGCGGTCGGTTTGCTCGTCGCGATTCCGGCGGTCTGGCTGTACAACTACTTCACCAACCGCATCGAGTTCGTCGCGATGGAGTTGACGTACGCGGTCGAGGAGTTGGTCGATTACCTGTCCGGTCCGGCGGATGTTGCCACGGCCGAGGTGCCGGACGAAAAGAAGGTGGAGGCCGCCGTAGCCGGTCAGATCGTACCGGCCTATTAGCGGAGCGCGAACGATGAAACGGCAACCATTGTTGAGCAGCACGAATATGATGGCGGGCATCAACGTGACGCCCATGGTCGATGTCATGCTCGTCCTGCTGATCATCTTCATGGTCGTCACGCCGGCGATCGTCGCGGGCTTTCAGGTCGCCGTTCCGCAGGGCGAGAACTTGAAGGCCCGAACCGACCGGGACGAGCGCATTGAGCTCGGGATCGATCGCGACGGCAACTATTACCTGAACAAGCGCCCCATCCCTCGCGATGGTGCGCTCGAGCTTCTGATGGCCGAGTTCACCGCGCGGCCGGGCGACAAGGTGCTCTTCGTTAAAGCGCATCGCGAACTGAAGTACCAGGAGGTCCTCGATGCCATGAGCTTGGCTCGCCGGGCCGGTGCGCGCGTCGTCGGCGCGGTAACTGAGAAACGTCCGGGAAGCGCGTCTGAAGAGACCAGATAGGTCCCGCGGATTTGCACACGTGGGTGAGACAAATGGCGAGTGAGATTGGAAACGGCAAGAGATCGGGAAACATCTCGACCATCAACATGACGCCGATGATCGACGTGCTGTTGGTGCTGCTCGCGATCTTCATGATAGCGCAGCCGGTGCTGCTAAAGACGATCGATGTGCAGATCCCGCGCGAGAAGGTCGGCGAGGCGACGGTGTCCGCGCCACCGATCGTGTTAGAGATCGACGCGGACGGAAGCTACAGCATCAACAAGCGACCGATCTCCCCAGATAATCTGGAGGCCTCACTGCGGCAGGTGTACATGAACCGGCCCGACAAGGTGCTGTTCATCAAGGCCGACGGCGATGTCATCTACGAGGACGTCGTCGCCGCGATGGATGCGGCCCGGGGCGCAGGAGTGTCTGTGCTGGGTGCGGTCTTAGGGAGTTGAGCGACCGTCCCCGGCGGCGGCCGGCGGCGGGCGCGCGCTCAGCCCGCCATCGGCGCCGGATCGACGTACACGAGGTAATCGCTGATCTTGTCGCCCTCGAAACGGAAGATATCCACGAACGGCAAAGTAACGTTCCGGCCGTCCAGCAGCGTATAGGTGACCTCACCCTCGCAGACGAGCGAGGCGTCGCCTTCCCAGCGATCGCCAAGCCGGTGCCGTAGCGCTTTGATCGCCCCGAAAAAGCCCGAGACGTGGTCGCGCACCGCCTGCCGTCCGCGAACGGGCTCTTGGCTCCCGAACCGGAAAACGCCGTCGTCGGCCATGTAAGCCGCGAAACCGTCGGCATCCATTCGGTCGATCGTCGCGAATACCTCTTCCAGCTTGATCTTCGTTGCCATTTGCGTTTCTCCGGTTGGGCAAGCTCATCATGCTCGTGCCGGCTTCCAGCCTGCCGGCAGCGTTCATCGCACGGGCTGAAAGATGGCCTTGGGTTCAGCGTGTCAGCAAGCTCGGGTTGCCCCTGCAAACGGCCCGGTCTAGAGTGCAGCCATGATCACTCGAGCGCCCGTGCGGATCGACTTCGCCGGCGGCTGGACCGACGTACCGCCGTATTCAAGAGACCGCGGTGGCGCAGTCGTCAACGCGGCGGTCGCACTTCACGTTCTCATCGACGTTCGCAGGCGCGCCGCCGGCATCCGTCTCGCCTCCGCCGACCTGAGCCAGTCACTCGAGGTCGAATCGACCCGCGAGCTGGTCTATGATGGAAAGCTCGATCTGATCAAGGCCGCGGTGAGGCGCAGCGGACTGGGCGAAGGTTGGGAGATCGCCACCAACAGTACTGTGCCGGCCGGCAGCGGCCTCGGCGCTTCCGGCGCGCTCGGCGTGGCCCTGGTCACGGCGGCACATGCAGCCTCCGGCACGCCGCTGAATCCCGCGGCGGCGGCGGAGATGGCCCACCTGCTGGAGACCGAGGAACTGCAGGTAGCCGGCGGCAAACAGGATCAATACGCCGCCGCGCTGGGCGGCTTCCTTCTTCTCGAGTTCCGGGACCCTGACGTGACATTCACGCGCCTGAAGCTGGAGCCCGAGTTCCTGCACGAACTCGAGTCTCGTCTCGTCCTCTGCTACACGGGCGTCTCGCGTATCTCGGGAGACATGATCGCGCGCGTCATGCGCGGGTTCGAGTCGGGCAATCGGAAGATCGTAGAGGCCCTCGACGGAATGCACGCCACCGCTATCGCCGCGCGTGACGCGCTGGCTGCCGCCGACATCGACGCGCTGGCGGAGGTCGTGGAGACGAATTGGCGGCATCAGCAGGCGCTGGACCCTGGCCAGACCACCGGGGCAATGGAGCGAATCGAGGCCGCGGCCAAAGCGGCCGGTACCATCGGCGGTAAGGCGTGCGGGGCGGGCGCCGGCGGCTGCTTGCTCTTCATCGTACGCCCCAACGCCAAAGAGGCGGTGAAGACGGCGGTGGAAGCCGCCGGTGGAACGCTCTTACCGGTGAGTTTTGACTTCGATGGCGTGATGAACGGGCCCGCAGAATGACTTTCAGTGACCTGCTCGCTTAGCGAAGGGATTGCCATGCACCTCTTGCCTCGCACCACGATCCTTTTGATTTCCGCGTTCGTCGCGCTAGCGACTGGTTCCTCCGCGCAAACCGCGCGCATCTCGGAAGAAACGCGAGTCCTGACGACCTACCCGTTCTCCGAGCCCAACCCGATCCCGATCCTGACGCGTGATGCCCGCTTGTACCCGGCGTGAATGGAAGGTCGTTCGCCTCGAGAACGACCTCATCGAGGTCTTCGTGCTGCCCGAAGTCGGCGGGAAGGTGTGGGGCGCCGTCGTGAAGAGCACGGGCCACGAGTTCATTTATCGCAACGAGGTGATGAAGTTTCGGAACATCGCGCTGCGCGGTCCATGGACGTCGGGCGGGATCGAATTCAACTTCGGCGTGATCGGCCACACGCCATCCACGGCCACACCTGTCGACTACGCCCTGCGCGAGAACCCCGACGGAAGCGTGAGTTGCTTCGTTGGGGCGATGGACTTGCCGTCACGCACCCACTGGCGCGTCGAGATCCGCCTGCCCGCTGACCGCGCTTACTTCGAGACGAACGTCCTTTGGTACAATCCGACGCCGCTCGAGCAACCGTACTACAACTGGATGACGGCCGCGGCGTTCGCGCTCGACGATCTCGAGATGTCCATCCCCGGCAACGCCTACCTCGCGCATTCGGGCGCTAGACGGGCGTGGCCCGTCGACGCCTCAGGCCGCTACCTGCCCGTATACGACAACAACAGGTTCGAGGAGCACAAGTCCTATCACGTCGTGGGCGAATTGAACGACTTCTTCGGCGGCTACTACCACGACGACGATTACGGCTTCGGCCACTGGGCGCGCTACGAGGAGATGCCGGGCCAAAAGCTGTGGCTCTGGGCGTTGTCTCGCCAAGGAGGCGTGTGGGAAGACCTGCTGACCGACACCGATGGGCAGTACGTCGAGTTCCAGGCCGGCCGGCTGTTCGTGCAGTACGCACCCGGTGCGGACATCAATCCGATCACCCAGGCAGCGTTCGATCCAGTCGCGGCCGACCGCTGGTCTGAGACGTGGTTCCCCCTCGAGGGCACCGGCGGTCTGACGGACGCTTCCCGCGACGGCGCCATGTATGTCAGTCGCGAAGAGGGAAAGGTGAGGATCAGCATCAACGCGTTCGGGAACCTGACCGACACTCTGCGAGTCTCGTCCGGCGACCGTGCCCTGGCGACCCAACCGATCGCCTTCTCAGCGCTCGAACCCGTTCACCGCGTTTTCGATCTTGGCGGTGACACAGCGTTCCGGGTGGAGTTGCCGGCCCTAGGGTTGGATTACAAGTCGGATCCCCGCGCGCGAGAACTGGCCCGACCGTTCACGGCGGATCCTTCCGCCCAGACACAGATTCCGGACGCTGATCGGCGATTCTTCGCCGGACGCGAGCTGGCCAAGGGCCGGCGGTACCGTGAAGCCAGAGAAATGTTCGAGGCCACGCTGGCCGAGGAGACGTGGCACCGCGACGCGATGCTCGCGCTGGCTAATCTGCAGTACCGCAGCGGCCTGTATCAGGCTGGGCTCGATCTCGTGACCCGCGCGCTGCAGCTCGACGCCTACGACGCCGCGGCCAACTTCGCCACTGGCAACATCTATCGGGCGTTGGGTCGCGAGACCGATGCACGAGAGGCGTACGGCTGGGCGGCCCGCTCCATGACGCATCGGTCGGCTGCGTACGTGCAACTCGCCGAGCTCATGCTCGCCGGCGGAGATTTCAAGGAAGCGGCCCGGTACGCGCGGCTCGCGCTGGACTACGACCGTTACAACATCCCCGCGCGGCAGGTGCTCGCGATGGTCGGCCGCAAGGACGGAGACCAGAAGCTGGCCGCGTCGATGCGCGAGCGACTGCTCGAGCTTGATCCGCTGCATCACTTCGCCGCGGCCGAGATCTACCTCGAAGCACGCGACGCAGTAAGCATGAACAGAGCGACCGAGTCATTGCAGAGCGAGTACCCCGAGCAGACGATCCTGGAGCTCGCCGTTGACTATGCGCGCCGAGGCGCGAGCGACGATGCTCGTGCGCTGCTGCAGCTGGGGACAGGCGTTACGGCGAATCCGCTCCTGCGCGCCTGGCTGGCGTGGCTCGAAGACGATCCGGAACAGTTGGAACGAGCGGAAAGCCTGTCGTTCGTCTTCCCCTACCGGCGCGAAACCATCCCGGTCCTCGAGTGGGCCGCTCAGCACGACGACCACTGGTCGTGGTCCTACCTGCTGGCGCTGAATCTGTGGGCGCGCGATCGCGCCGACGAAGCGGCTTCAATCTTGGAGAAGCTCGGCGACGAGCCCGATTTCGCTCCCCTGTACGTCACCCGCGCTTATCTACTAGAAAGCGTGCATGCGCGGGATCCGGAAACGGACCTCCGCCGCGCCGTGCAGCTCGACGAGTCCAACCGTACGATCCGGATTCACTTGGTGCGGTACCTTCAGGGTCAGCAGCGCTGGGAGGACGCTCTGGCCGAGTCGAGCGCGGGGCGTGCGTCGTTCCCGGGCGATTTCAACCTCGATCTCCTGCACGTGCGCTCGCTCAATCAGCTCGATCGCCCGCGCGGGGCGATCGAGATACTGAACGCCACACACGTCCTTCCATCAGAGAACGCGCGCGAAAGCCATCAACTGTACGAGCAGGCGCACACCCTGGCCGCACTCGATGGGTTGGAAGGTGCGGAGTACGGCGCGGCGCGGCGTCACCTGCGCGCTGCACTGGAATGGCCCGAGCACCTGGGGCAAGGGCGGCCGTACGAGCCCGAGGAGCGGCTCGTGCAGTACCTACTGGGTCACGTCGAAGGGGCGCTCGGCGAAGACGATCGGGCGCGCGCCGCGTTCGAGGCGGTGGTCGACGCCACCGGCCCGACGGAGGGAATCGCAGACCGACTGGACCTCCTCGCGATTCCGGCGTTGACGGCGCTTGGGCGGGCCGAAGAACTCCGCACGATGACCTATGAAACTGGCACTGAACTCGGGGGATTCGCAGGCGAGATGATCCGTGCCCTGGACAGCGGTGTGGCTACCAGCGAGGCCGCCGCACGAGTGGCCGGCGAGCACGCCGGGCTATTCGACGATCTCCTCGGTCGCATGCTGCTTAGGGCCCTGTCGGTATCCTGAAGCACTGGCGCGTAGGCCGGCCGGCCCAACAGCTGGTCGAGTCGGTTACGGCTTGATCAGCCGGTAGAGCAAGATGTACTCGACATCGAGCTCGTCCCAAGTGTAGCCGAGTACGAAGTCGGCGCCGATCTGCTGGACGACGAATGGCCCGGGCATGCGGACGCTCCCCAGCAAGCGAAGCTCTTCATCAAATACCATCCAGAATCGCTGGCCGGCCCATTCCGGATAGAACTTCTCGACCCAGATATAGCCTTCGCTGTCCACGACGATGTCGCCGTACGCCGGGAACCGTTGCGGGTAGGTCTGGCCTTGCAGCCATTCTTCGGTTCGACGCCGGCTATTCTCATCGGCGGCGCGGTCGAGATGGTGGCTTCGATACGCCTCGATGTCCGCCTCGGTCACAATGCGATCAACCCCTGGCCAACGCAGAAGGCGGACCAGCTCGCCGTGGAGGTCGTAGTAGCCGATCTCGTTCTCATCCTGACTGCCGGCAAAGAAACCGTCACCGGCTATCGCGAAGACCGTCTTGCGATCGAAGGGCGGTGGGCTTAGACCGATGCTGCGGCCACGCGTCTGCAGATAAAACTCGGGGCCGGGAAAGACCGGAAGCGAGTCGCTGATCGCCCCTTGAGGATCGAGCCGATAGGCCCGCGCCGGCTGACGGATGCGTCCCTCGCTGGGTCGATTCGTCCAGTCGATGTGTCCGGCCTGAAGCAATGACCCGTCGGGAAAAACACCTCGCAGCACACCGCCAGGATTCACGGGCCGCACCGAGCGGCCGAAGCTCCCGTCCGCGTTGAAGAACGCTATCCGTGGAGGGTTGTCGTCCCACGCAACGATCGTGTCGTCGCCGAGCGGGTAGATCCACACCAGGTTGCTGAACTCACCCGGCCCGCCACCCCGGCCACCCGCGCTTTTCAGGAACCGCCCATCGGCATCGTACCAGCGGATCTCTTCCGTGCCCGTATTCGACACAACGATACTGCCGTCGCGCAGTCGCAGCGCGCTCAACGGCAGCATCAGCAGGTACTCGATCTCACCTTCGACCCGGCCGATGCTTACCGCAGGCTCATCGGACAGCCGCCAGGCTTCGCCTTCGTTCCAGGCGGCGGCGCTACTCTCTACGATGCTGATCCCGGCGCTGTCGCGAACAGTGACGAGGGGACTCTCTTCGCCCACATCGCCGCAACCCGCAGCGAGAAAGACCAGCCAGCCGATAAGCGCGACTCTTTTCATTTTCGCACCAAAGATGTGCTCTGGGCTGCCGTTCAGGAAAGACCATCGCTTTCGGAATTCCTATAGCGCGGCGCCACGCGACGGGTAGATTGCCAGCCATGTAACCAACCCAACTGCAACCTCTGGAACCTGGAGGCTTGCGATGGCCACAGGGAGACTGGTCATCGGTCTCGACTTCGGCACCGACTCGGTCCGGACGGTGATAGTGGACGCCGACACGGGCGCGGAGGTCGCAAGCGCCGTCCGCACGTTCACCCGCTGGAACGAGGACCGGTACTGCGATCCGGCGAGCAACAGGTTCAGGCAACACCCGCTCGACCATCTGGAGGGACTCGAAGCGACGGTGCGCGAGGCGCTCGCCACGGCCTCACCCGGCAGCGCGGAGCGAATCGCGGGCATTACGGTCGACACGACCGGTTCCACGCCGGGGCCCGTGGACCGCGCTGGCACCCCGCTGGCCATGCTGCCCGACTTCGAAGAAGACCCCGACGCCATGTTCGTCCTCTGGAAGGACCACACCGCGGTCGGCGAAGCGGAGGAGATCAACGAGGTCGCGCGCACCTGGGGCGGCGAGGACGTCACGAAGTACGTGGGCGGCGTCTACTCCTCCGAGTGGTTCTGGTCGAAGATCCTTCACATCCTGCGCAGGAACGCGCGCGTGCGTGAGGCGGCCTTCTCCTGGGTCGAGCACTGCGACTGGGTCACCGCCGTGCTGACCGGGACGAGCGACCCGCTGACGATGAAGCGCAGCCGCTGCGCCGCCGGGCATAAGGCGATGTGGCACGCCTCGTTCGGCGGTCTCCCACCAGAAGACTTTCTAATCAATGTCGACCCGTTGTTGGCCGGCCTGCGCGAGCGGCTCTACAGCGAGACGTGGACGTGCGATGTCGCAGCGGGCACGCTCACGCCCGAGTGGGCAAAGCGGCTGGGTCTGCGGGCCGACGTCACGGTCGGGGTCGGCGCCTTCGACGCGCACCTGGGCGCGATCGGCGGCCAGATAGAGCCCTACGTACTCTGCAAGGTCATGGGCACCTCGACCTGCGACATGCTGGTCGCGCCGCTGGACGAGATGGGCGACAAACTGGTGCGGGGAATCTGCGGACAAGTGGACGGCTCGGTGCTGCCGGGCATGTTGGGGATGGAGGCCGGGCAGTCCGCCTTCGGAGATGTCTACGCCTGGTTCCGTGACCTGCTGGCCTGGCCGCTGGAGCACATGGGGAAGGCGGCGGGCATCGGAGACGAGACGCTGAACGATCTCGGTCAGGGCATCATCGCCGCCCTCTCCGAGGCGGCCGACGCGCTGCCGCCCGATGCGACGGGTGTAGACCAAGCGCTGAAGGGCGCCCTCGCCGGCCTGAGCCTGGGCTCCGACGCGCCGCGGGTCTTCCGAGCGCTGGTCGAGTCCACCGCCTTCGGCACCAAGAAGATCGTCGACCGCTTCCAGGTCGAGGGGGTGCCGATCCGAGGAGTCATCGCTCTTGGCGGAATTCCCAAGAAATCTCCCTTCGTCATGCAGACCGTGTGCGACGTGCTCGACATGCCGATCCGCGTCGCGCGCGCCGAGCAGACGTGCGCTCTCGGGAGCGCGATGGCGGCCGCCACCGCGGCGGGGCTACACGCTGATATACCTGCAAGCCAAGCGGTAATGGGAAGCGGGTTCGAGACCGAATACAAGCCCGACCCGCAACGCGCCGCCCTGTACCGGCAGCTGTACGAGCGCTACGAACGGCTCGGCCGTTTCGTCGAGGAGGACTTCACGACACGGGGACCGTGATGGACGACTATCGGGAACTGAAAGAGACCGCCTGGTCGTGTAACCAGGAGCTTCACCGCCGCGGAGTGGTCCTCTACACCTTCGGTAACGTCAGCGCGGCCGACCGAGAGCGGGGCATCTTCGCTATCAAGCCGAGCGGCGTACCGTACGAGAACCTCGAGGCGGCGGACATGGTGGTGGTCGACTTCGATGGGCGAGTGGTGGAGGGCCGCATGCGCCCGTCCTCCGACACGCCGACGCACGCCGTGCTCTACCGTGAGTTTCCCGGCATCGAAGGCGTTGCCCACACCCATTCGACCTACGCCGTTGCCTGGGCGCAGGCGCGGCGGCCGATCCCGATCCTCGGTACGGCGCACGCTGATCTGTTGCCAGAAGATGTACCCTGCACGGAGGTCATGACCGAGGCCGCAGCGCAGGGAGACTACGAGACGGCGACCGGGCAGCTCATCGTCTCTTGCTTCAGCGAACGCTCTTGGGAGCGGGTGCCGATGGTGCTGGTGGCCGGGCACGGCCCGTTCGCCTGGGGGCAGACCCCCGAGCAGGCGGTCTACAAC
>JBDHAS010000245.1:0-5821 GCA_039588015.1 Gemmatimonadota bacterium
CAACGCCTCGCCGGCTGCGGTGATCCAGTCGCGGCCGAGAGCGGTCTGATCGAGCCCGGCCGCCAGTAGGGCCTGCTCGTAACGCTCGTGCGGGGTGTAGTGACCGAGGAGTTCACGCAGTCTTTCCTTACTGCAGCCCGCGACTCCGAGCAGCAGCGGCAGGCCGCAAAGCCAGAGGTTTCTTGCTGAGAGGTATCGTTTCATGCCACAGAGTATGGTCGGTGCGCCCCTTTTGTTCCACTGCTTCGACGCGCAGCGGCGCAACAGCGCAGCCGGCGTCGGTCCCATCTTACATGACGCATCAAAGCGCGAGACGTTTCAGCGGACGCGCTGCGAGCGTGCCTGCGGTGCGCGGCTGTGGGTTCACGGATCGGTGGCCGGTTGGCTCGGCGCTGGAGGGAACTGGTAGGACTCACCGCACCTCGTGCGTCACCCGGACTCCTCGGTCTTCAAGCTCCGCGAGGAGCCGCTCCCCGAGAGTACCGGCGAAGAGCTCCTCTGGGAAACGAACCCCTTCCTCGGCGATGGTCCCGTCGGCCATCATGCGAGCCGCGATCGTGGCCGGGAAGCCCGTGGTACGCGCCATGGCGGTGTGACCTGATTCGGGGTCCATGAAATCCACCAGCTCGAAGGTGTGTCTACTCAGGCTGCCGCTGGCCTCTCCCGTCACAACCACTCGCATTGCTAGGATGTCCCCCTTCGGCCCGAGCATCAGGCGCGGCGCCAGCTGGCTGATGAGCACGTCCCTTGGTGCCACTCCGACGTCGCCCACCTTCACCGGCTCGGCCTCGAGGAGCCCGCACTCGCTCAGGAACCGCACCCTCTCGGCGAATCCCGGATAGCGAAGCGTCTTCTCTTCCAGTGAATCGCGGATCCTGCCCCCCATCGTGAGGACGAGTGAAGCCAGACCGTCCGTGTAGAAGGCCTCCAGCGTGCCGACGGGCGGCGGGAAGTCCAGCTGTTCGAGTCCGGATAGGGGCTCTACAGCGGTCCAGGCGCCGTTTCTCCAAACCTGCGCCGGGCGCAGGAAGACGCCGAACATGCTCACCAGCGAGTAGACGGTCTGGTACTCCAGCGGCGGCGTCCGCTCCATCGGGAGCCCGCCGACGTAGATCACCGCCTCGTGGGCTTCGTCCAGCATCTCCACCCCACGGGCGACGAGCACATTACTCAGTCCGGGGGCCACGCCGAGTCCGGGCACGATGAGGACGCCGGCTTCCCGAGCCGAGCCGTCCAGCTCCAGCCGCAGCTTCGGCTTGCTTCCTACCAGGTCGACCATTGGGACGCCGGCCCTAACCGCAGCTTTGAGTGCGTCCAAAGCGCACGCGTGCGGAAGCGCGCCAATGGCCGCGTCATGGCCGGCCAGAACTTCCGCCGCGCGATCGATGTCTCGCACATCGAGACGGTGCGTGGTCAGCCGTGAGCCGACGGCGGAGTCCGCGGCCATTAGCCCGCTGACTTCGTCCAAAAGCGCATCGTCGAGGTCCATTAGGGTGACTTCAGCGTCGCCTTCGCTGTTCAATAGATCTTTGACGATCGCCCGGCCCATCAGGCTCGCACCGATGACGGCGTACTTGCTCATAGGCTCACCTCGCTAAAAGGAATCCCAGCGTCAGGTAGGCGAGGCACACCACTAACCCGACGGTCAGTGCGTAGGGCAGCTGTGTGCGCGTGTGGTCGATATGATCGCACGCTCCGCCGAGGGACGACAGCACCGTCGTGTCCGACAGCGGCGAGCAATGGTCTCCGAAGACCCCGCCACCGGCCACCGCCGCAAACGACAGCGCGACAAGCGCGCCGCCGGTTCCGCCGCTGAACTCGATCGCCAGCGGCAAGACGATCGGGACCATGATCGCGTACGTCCCCCACGAAGTGCCGGTGGAGAAGCTGACGAACCCGGCGATGACAAATGCCAGAATGGGGACCAGGGCGGGACTCATGGTGTCCCTGCTCAGATCGACGACGTAGGCGGCCGTCTGCATGTCGCGGCTCACCGTATTGATGCAATACGCCAGCGCCAGGATCACGACCGCTCCCATCACACCCTTCATGCCCGCCAACGCCGTCTGCACGAGGCCACGGGCCGTATCCACTCCCTGAAGCCACATCGTCACGCCCAGCACCGCGCACGCCAGCATGAAGCTCTCCAGCACGGCGGCGCTGCCGGTGGCGACGAAGGTCCACACATTCGTGCCGACGATGAGCGCGACGGGCAAGAAGAAGTTGAGCCCGATGCCCGTTTGCGGGGAATCCGACGCCTCGATCTCGGTCAGCTCCCTGCCCATCATCGGGATCGCGCCGTCGCGAAGCACCTTCCCCGTCTCCAGCGTGCGGCGCTCGGCCCCTCGCATCGGGCCGAAGTCCGGCACGATCTCCAGCACGATCAATCCGACGAGGAGCGCGGTCAGGATGGCGTAGAGGTTGAACGGAATGGCTCGGATGAAAAGGCCGAGCGCTGCGTCCCGGTCGGATAATCCGGAACTGGCCGCGAGTCCGGAGAGGTAAACGGCCCAGCCCGACATGGGGATCAGCACGACGATCGAAGCTGAAGTCGAATCGCAGATGTACGACAGTTTCTCCCGCGAGATGCGGAAGCGATCCGTCAAGTCGCGCATGACGGCGCCGACGAAGAGCGGGCTGAAGTAATCGCTGAAGAAGACGGACAACCCGAGGACCCATCCCATCACTCCCGCCCGCTTCCGGTTGGTCACGATGCGGGAGGCCCGCTGGCGGAAAAGACCGATGGCGCCCGAACGCTGTAGGAAAGCCACCAGCACGCCGATGCACAGCTCGATCGCGAACACCCAGATGAAGTCGGGCGTGCCGAGCGAGCGGGTCAGCAAATCTGGAAAGCCTTGCAGCCCCTGCCCAAGCAGCAGAACCCCAACTACGCAGGCGACCAGAAGCGCGACCACCGCGTCGCGAAGGACGAAGGCGAGAACGACAGCCAGCAGGGCTGGAACAAGGGACGTCCAGTTGGGCTCCATCACGATAGGGGCTTCCTTTCGCCCCGAGTATCGCGGCGGGCCCGGGCCTTGTCCAGCCAGCCAGGACGCGGGTCTATGACCGAGGAACGCCTTGGACGTCGAGATTCGTGAGGCCAGCCTGCCTTGCGTATTCGACGACCTCGACGTATTCGGCGCGGGTCAATCGCCGCGAGATCTTGGGATAGTCATGGGCTTTGTACATCGGCCGGTACTGAGACATGATGTTGAAGTAGGTGTCCTTCGGCAGGTTCTCCGCGATCCAGTCGATCACCTTTCGGGTCCCGCCGACCCGGTTCGGCATTACCAAGTGACGGATCATCAGGCCGCGGTACATCGAGCCATCCGCGGCTGGCTTTGCCACGCCGACTTGGCGGTGCATCTCTAGTAAAGCCGCCTTGGTGATCTCGGGGTAGGTGTCGGCACCAGAGGAGTACTTCGACGCCATCGCGCCGTCCGCGTACTTGAAGTCGGGCAGATAGATGTCCACGATGCCGTCGAGCTTCCGCAAGATCTCCGCGCTCTCCCAGCCGCAGGTATTGTAAACCAACGGCAATCGCAATCCCCTGGCCGCTGCGATATCCAGCCCCAACACGATGTGAGGTGAGTAGTGGGTGGGCGTGACGTAATTAATGTTGTGGCAGCCCATTTCCTGTAGGTGCAGCATCATGTCGGCCAGATCCGCCAGGCTCTCGGGGTCGCCCACTCCACCCTGGCTGATCTCCCAGTTGATACAGAAAACGCAGCGTAAGTTGCAGTTGCTGAAGAAGACCGTGCCGGAGCCGCCCCGCCCGACCAACGGCCGCTCCTCGCCGTGATGCGGGTGATGGGCGGCGATGACCAGTTGCGAGGTACCCTGACAGAATCCCGCCTGCCCATCGAGTCGCGCGGCACCGCATTGCCGGGGGCAAAGCGAGCAGCTTTGCATCAGCTGCCACAGTTCCTCTCCCCTCCGTTTGAGCTCTCCGCTTCGGTGCAGCCGTAGGTACGGCGGCTCGAAGTCGGGATCGATTTGGGGCGCCTTCGACTGCTTCCGGCAGGCTGCATTGAGACAGGGGAAGGTAGAAGTCAGACCTGCGGCCGCTGCTACAGAGAAGACTGATCCGATGAACCTTCTTCTCGACAACTCCTTCATCGGAAACGCTCCTGCTAGAGACATCTGGGAGGCTTATCCACAATCTACAGGAATAGCAGGCCTCTTAGCCATGCGCAGAGCGACGGCCGGCATCAGCTCCCGGTAGGGCGGGCCTGACGGAGGTGCGGTCACCGCCCCGCGTAGCACGCGGTCTGCCTGCGGGATCAGTCCTTCTGACGGAAGACGCGGCGTGGCGACACCTTCTTGGCCGGGAAGAGGAATCGGCGTCCGATTCTCAATAGACGACCGACTATTGGGTTCAGGTGCTTGACCGCCACCCACAGTGGAACGGGCTGCGCGCCGAAGCGTGCTTTCGCCACCTCGGTGCTCTGGCCCAGAGAGAGACGGCGGGTGCCAGATCGGATCGAGAAGCGTACGACTTCGGCCAGCTGGTTGAAATAGAGGGCCGTGCGGTCGCACTCCGTGTAGTCGATTCCGTGAAAGAGGTCGTACGCTGCGCCCTCCGACACGAGCATGGCAATCCAGCCGATGACCTTCCCATCGCGAGAAAAGCGGATGAGTTGGGCCGCATCTCCGTAGGTTTGTCCCAGCCCCGTGAAGAATTCGGGGGTCAGCCGTTCCAACTGAACGGTGGCTCGGTCGACCACCGCCTCGTATAGCGGGTGCAAAGTCCTATCGTAACCTTCGGCTAGCGGAACCACATCGACGTTCACGCCGTCCCGGGCGAGCGTTCGCGCCGCTGAACGGATCTTGTAGCGGTAGTGGCTTCGCAGGTTGCCTAGGTATTCGTCGTAGCTCGACCACTCGATGGATAGCGCGCTGTTTGGCTCGCTCGGCGCGATGAACCAGAACGACCCGTTCCCGTAGAGTGCTCGATGCGCGTCCGCCAACTGGTCGCCAGGAAACTCCTTGAACGCGAGCCACGGCGCGTCCTCGCTTCTCCCGAGTTGTTCAAGCAGCCCGGCCAAACGCTCGAGCATAGGCGCGAGGTCGAGCTCCTGGGGGTGGCGAACCGGCGGATTGCCCACCGAGAGCGGTGTGCCGCAGATCATGAGCGCCGTGCGCAGAAACCCCGGGTAAACCTTGCGAACGCCCTTGATCAAGGTGCGGAAGAGCCCGTGGGTCAAACGCTCGGCGTCCACCTCGATGCGAGCGATGGGCGCGGCCGCGACGATTCGTCCGTTCGCATCTCTGATGGTGGCGCACCACGTGCGAATTCTCGGAAGCGCCGCCTGCTCGAGCGCCGCGAGCATCGCATGGCTACTGAGCGGGTCGGAGCCGAGTCTGTCCCAGTCCGCGCGATCGATGTCGGCGATGCTCTCATGCAGCGTTGCTCTCAACATGATCTCCGGCCTCCATCTAATCCAGCCATAGCTCGAGGCGCGCGGCCCGCATCCCTGCGAATGGGAACGGCGACGTCACCGTGAACCCCAGGCGGCGATAGAAGCGATCGAGCGGGCGGTTGCTTGCGTCGAAGAACCCGGTGATGAGCATCTTGCCGCGGGCACGAACCGCCTCGATGGTGTACTCGACGAGTCGCGAGCCGAGGCCGGCCTTCCCAGCGCTAGGCTTCGCGAAGAGCCAAAGGCCGCGTGCCTCGATTCGTCGCTCGGATGTCGGCCGTTTCATCGTTCGTTCGTAGGCGCGAACGAAACGGAGGTAGCGCACGAGACCGCCGGCACCGAGATGGCGATACAGGGCCCAAAGGTATCGTACGACGCGCGACGTCTTGGGGAACTCG
>JBDHAS010000246.1:0-7270 GCA_039588015.1 Gemmatimonadota bacterium
TCTGGTCACAGACTTTCGACCGGGATGTCCACGACATCTTCGCCGTGCAGGATGAGGTCGCCACTGCGGTTGTCTCAGCACTGCAGGGGAGTTTGCTCGAACGGCCGGGCAGGACCGGTTCGGGCACGCGCAACGCGGCGGCCTACGACGCGTACTTGCAGGGGCGGTTCTTCTGGAACAAGCGCGCCGTGTCCGACCTCGAGCTGGCGACCCAGTACTTCGAGGAGGCAATCGAGCACGATTCGACCTACGCGCAGGCGTGGGCGGGGCTGGCGGACACCTATCTGATGTTCCCCTTCTACAGCGACACGATCAGCTCGGCAGAGGCGGTTCCACAAGCGCGTCGCGCGGCCGGGCGCGCTTTGATGTTGAATCCCGATCTGGCCGAAGCACGCACGACGTTAGCGTACGCGCTCGCGATTTACGATTGGGACTGGGAGGCGTCCGAGCGCGAGTTCCGCCAGGCCATCGAGCTGAATCCCGGGTACGCGACGGCGCACAAGTGGTACCGGGATGTGCTGACCGCGATGGGGCGGTACGACGAAGCCCTGATTGCCGCGCAGCGCGCCGCCGACCTCGATCCCCGCTCGCCGAACGTGCGGACGATCCTAGCCATCAGCCATTGGGTCTTGGACCAGCAGGAGGAAGCCCTGGCCGAATTCGACCGGGCCTTGGAGTTGGACCCGACGTTTCCGTTGACGCTGATGCACGCGTCGTGGTTTCACTGGGTGCGGGGGGATACGGCCCGGTTCTTCGCCGCGCGCGAGCGGCTCGATGCGGTGTCAGAGCGGGAAGGCGTTTCCGCCTCGGCCCTACGCTAGGCCTACGCCGCCGCCGGGCCCGATTCGGTCCTGCGCCTGCAGGTCGATGCACCGGGCGCGCGGCGGCACCCCATGGAACGGACGAAGGGGCACGTGTTGCTGGGCGACCTCGACGCCGCGTTCCTCGACTTGGAGCAAGCCGAGCGGGAGCGGAGCGTCTGGATCCCGATCGAGACCGCCTACCCGTACCTGGCTCCGCTGAAGGCCGATCCGCGCTACGACCAGCTGTTGGAACGGATGGGAGTACGGTAGCGCGGTGTGATGAAAAGAGGCGCGATCGTGTCTCGGACGATGTTGACTGCCCTCACCGGAGGACTGCTCGTACTACCCGGGTGTGAAAGTCGGGAACCGGCACTCGGGTATAGCGCGCGCGACAGCGCATGCATCGCGATCGTCGAGAGCGCGCTTCCGTTGTGGACTGGGGAGAAGGCTTGGAGTGTGGCCGCCAAACCGCTGGCCACGATTGGTGCCGCCGAAGGCCCGGACCAAGCAACCTTGTACCGAGTGCGGGGAGCGTTGAGGCTAGGTGACGGGCGAATTGTCGTAGCCAACAGCGGTACGGACGAGCTGCGCTTCTACAACGCCGACGGCTCGTATCACTCAGCGGCCGGACGCGCCGGCGGCGGACCCGGGGAGTTCGACACGATCAGTCGCTTGTGGCGCGTCGCCGATTCGCTGTTCGTCTACGATTTCCAGCAGGGAAATCGCGTGAGTACGTGCGCTCGTTCAGACTGCAACCGACATCCGACGGTCGAATTCCCTTAGACGCGGATGGATTCGTCGGCGGTCAGGTGCTCGTTCAGGTTTCTGGCCGAAGGGAGCAACCCAAAGACGGGTTGGCGTTTGATCTCGAACTGTTCCTCATCTACTCCGGCATGGGCGAGCCATTGGACACCCTCGGGTGGTTCCCCGGTTCCGAGGCGTATTTGTTGAGTCTGCCCGGCGGTAGCGTCGCAGCCATGGATCGTCCTTATGGTCTCGCCTCGCAGCGGGCGATCGGGCAGAACGGCATCTATTTCGGCTCGAGCGAGACATACGAGATCGGCTGGTACGACAACCGCGGCCAGTTGGGCCGGCTGATCAGGCGACCGGTGCCGAACGCGCCGATAACGGACGGGGAGCGCGCGAACTACGAGTCCGAGCGGGCCGAGGCATACGCGAGAAGCTCGCCTGTGTTTCGTGAAGTGCTCGAAATGGTCGAACTGCCAGAGAGGAAGCCGGCGTACGGACGGCTCATCGTCGATGCCGAAGACAACCTCTGGGTCGCCGAATACGAGCGGCATCGAGAGGCAATGAACCGATGGAACGTGTTCGATCCGGACGGTAGATGGCTCGGCGCCGTCAGCACTCCCGCGGGCTTGATGATCCATGAGATCGGGAGTGACTACCTACTGGGGGTTCGACGAGATGAGTTCGACGTCGAGTACGTGCAGCTGTACGAACTCAGAAGAGGCGAGAGCGAATGAGACCGTGTATTGGAGTGTGGATGGCCGTGACCGCTGCTTCGATCTCGCCTTTCTGGGCTACACGTTTTGGTCGGGACTGAGCCCCCGCCGGTTCTCCGCGCGTTTGCTCCAGAGATAATCGTATCGCATCTTAGGATAGCCCTGACCCCTGAGTCCCGTTCGAGTGGGGACTACCAGCATGGCCTCCCTGCTTCAGCGCCTCAAAGAGCGCAAGCTGTTCCAGTGGGCTCTGGCCTACCTGGCCGGTGCCTGGCTTGTCTTCCAGGGCATCGAGGTACTCGCCGAGCCGTGGAGCCTGTCCCAGTCCATCATCAGAGCGATTCACGTACTTCTCGGGATCGGGTTCGTCCTGGCCCTCGTGCTCGCCTGGTACCACGGTGAGAGAGGCAGGCAGCGGGCCAGCGGCCCCGAACTGTTGATGATTGCCGCGCTGTTGGCGATCGCTGCGATACTGCTCGCTGTGCTCGGACCAGGGGAAGAAGCTATTTCGACTCCTGACGTCGCAGTCACGTCCCCGCACGAGACGCCCGCTGTTGAAGAAGGAAAGCCGGCGATCGCGGTCCTGCCCTTCGACAACTTCAGCCCCAATCCGGACGACGCCTACTTCGCCGACGGGATGCACGAGGAGATCATCCGGCAGCTCTCACGCATCTCGGGGATCAAGGTGATCTCGCGGACCTCGGTAATGCAGTACCGCGAGACACGGCCGCCGGCACGGCAGATCGCCGGGGATTTGGGCGTCGGCTTTCTGCTCGAGGGGAGTGCCCGCAAGGCCGAAGACCAAGTGCGTCTGACAATGCAGCTGATCGATGCGACCAGTGACGAGCACGTCTGGGCGGACGACTACGATCGGGACTTGACCGCCGCACACCTGTTCGAGATACAAAGCGACGTGGCCAAGCGCGTCGCGGCTTCTTTGGCCGCGCAGCTCTCGCCGGAGGAAAGCCGTCGCATTGAGGCACAGCCCACCGACAACCTGGCGGCCTACGAGCTATACATGCTGGGGCGCCATCACTTCAATACCCGCCTCACCGCGGGGAGGGATGGGCTCGAGCGGGCCGCCGAGTTCTATGTTCGCGCGATAGAAGCGGACAGCGGATTCGCCCTGGCCTATAGCGGCCTGGCGGCTCTCGCCGGAGCGCGCCGCTACTTTTGGCGCTTCGATCCGGGTGCCACGCCCAGTGCCAGACGCTCGGAGGTCCAGGCTGCGGACTCGGCCGCCGCTTGGGCGGCACGCAGGGCTGTGGTTCTCGACAGCGCATCGGCCGAAGCACACACAGCGCTGGGTATCGTGCTGATGTACGCCGAGCGCAACTGGGAGTGGGCCGAGAGGGAGTTCTTGATCGCCATCGAACTCAACCCGGGCTACGTCACAGCTCACAATTTCTACGGCGATCTCCTCATGTTCAGGCGACGCTGGGATGAGGCGATTGTGGCAAAAGCTCAGGCGCTGGCGCTCGATCCGCTGTTCACGATCCACCAGTGGAACCACGCCGTCGCCCTCTGGGGGGCGGGCAGGATGAGCGAGGCGGCGGAGCAGTTCGCGACCGTCACGCCGCATACGCCGTACGGCGCTCTCGGTACGATCCAGGATGAAGCGACTTGGCTCGAGACGCCTCCGAGCTACTATGTCGATACCCATATCGCCTATGAGATCGGCCACGGCTACCACGACGCGCTCGAGGCATTGGTCGAGACGCTAGTTCGTACGGGAACGAACCCGGAGTCGGCGCGAGTCTATGAGCGAAGATGGCAGGGCCTGGATTGGGACGGCCTTTGGCTCGCCGATCTCACTGTGTCGGCCGCACGCTCCTGTTACTGGTGCCAGGCTATCGCCTACGAGCGCCTGGGCCGCGAACGGGAAGCCGTTGATGCGTTGAGAGCCGCATACGAGATCAGCGAGGTGGGGCTCTTGTGGCCATTCTTCAGCCCGTTCTTCAAGACGCTCGAGGACGACCCCCGATACCAGGAACTGTTGCACGAGATGGGCCTGAGGCCTTGAGCGCGTCGTTGCCGCCTGCCTACGGGCTCCGCATCTTGTAGTCGGCCCAACCATCCGCCCTCGGAGCCTCCTCGATAGTGGGAGGAGTCCATGTCTCATCTGAAACGCCTGATAGTCGAGATCCATCGGCATTCCCTCTGGCAGATCGTCGGCATCTACCTGGGTGGCTCGTGGCTGGCCTACGAGGTCATCCAGGGCATCACCGAAGGGCGCGGTCTTCCAGATTGGCTACCCGCGCTCGCACTCGTACTCCTCGTGATCGGGCTGCCCTTCGTGGTAGCGACCGCGTTCGTAGGCGAGGAAACCGCGCCAGCGCCTGCCGAGCCCTCCAGGCCCGAAGCGGGAGCGTCCGCTGTCCAGGCGGACGCTGGGCCTAGGCGAGAGGCCGTCGGCCGACGCCGCGTCCTCAATTGGCGCAACGCCGGGCTCGCCTTTCTGGTCGCGCTGGCCGTCTGGGGCGTTGTCGTGACGGCGTGGCTGGTCATGAACCCGCGCGGCGTGATCGAAGATTCGATCACCGACGAGGCCGATCCGGGCATCGCCGTACTCCCGTTCAGCGTGCAGGGCGAGGGGATGGAGATGTGGCGGGAGGGGATGGCGGACCTGCTCTCCACCAACCTCGACGGCGTGGCTGGCCTGCGCGCCATCGACGGTCGGACCGTGCTGGCTCGCTGGCGTGAGGAAGTACCCGAGGCGGCGGAGGGTGATCAAGCGATCGCTCTTCGGGTCGCACGAGCCACCGGCGCGAAGTACGCGCTGCTCGGCTCGGCCGTGGCGCTGGGCGGCGAGGTCCGCCTGGCCGCCGACATCTACGAGACGGAGGAGGGCGGGCAGCTGGGCCAGGTCCAGGCGCAGGGTTCCCCCGACAGCGTCTTGGCGCTGGTCGACCGCTTGGCTGTCCAGGCCTTGGTCGTCGCCCTGCAGAAGGTGGAGAGCGAGCTGCCGGAGATCGACCTGGCCAGCGTGACGACATCCTCGCTCCCCGCGTTAAGGTCTTGGCTCGAGGGCGAAGGGCACTTCCGCCATGGCCGGGTCGACGCAGCCGTCGCCGCCTACGAGCGGGCGCTCGACGCCGACTCGGCATTCGCGTTGGCCTACTACCGGCTGGGTGCCGCGTACGGCTGGGCCGAGGGGGAGGGAAGCGAATTGGGAGAGGAGGCGATGGCGAAGGCGATGCGTCTCGTCGACCGGCTGCCGCCGCGACAGGCGGCGCTCGTGCGTGGGTCGCATGCAAGTGGGTGGGGAGATCCAAAGGAGGCGGCCGGCATTCTCGAGCGCTTGGTGCGGAGTTACCCGGACTATGCCGACGCCTGGTATGAGCTTGGCGATTTCTACTACCATTCGGGCCCGGCCATCCCCGTCGGCCTCGAGGAGGCTCGCCGTTGTTTCGATCGCGCGGTGGCGCTCGATCCCGATTTCGCTCCCTATCGCATCCACCTCGTCCACATCGCTTTCAACGTCGAGCCGGACAGTGCGCACGTGTCCGAACTGGTCTCGCACTATACGGAATTGGCCGGCGCGGATGCGAGCTTCGGCCGGGGTTTCAGTTTTGCGTTGGATCTTGCGTTCGGCGGGGAAGAGCGGCACGCACGAGCGCTGCAGGCTCTAGACACGCTCGACTTGCAGGTCCTCCGGTTCATTCCGTTGAATCAGCTTCTGCATCCCCGCTTCTCGGAGGAGCGCGAGGCGATTTTTTTGGCGCTAGAGGAGCGTCATGATCGGGTCTACAATCAACTTCTTTTCTGGGGAGCGGCCGGCACCCGCGGGTTGGCTCAAAGAGGTTTCGAGCTTCTGGATCGCCCACATGTCCCTCTCCCGGAGCGTGCCTGCCTCGCCCAGGGCTGGCGCATGTTTGGCTTCCCGGTGCCTGCTGAGCGGCTGCAAGCGATGCAGTTCATCGCGGGCTTTGTCGACGTCAGCACGGAGCCACTGGGCCTCGTGTGCGTAGGCAACTACATGGCGGACGAAGAGCGCTGGGAAGATCACGCTCGAGTCGTCGAGCTTCTGGATGAAGCATCGCGCCTTGACATCGAAGCCGGCGGTTCGGGTCGGGAACAGCATGCCCATGCTCGAGCTGTGGAGGCCTACGGACTTTGGAAGCGGGGCGAACCGGATTCAGCCCTGGCTGCGCTGGGGGGAGTCAAACGGTACTACGCCACAGGCACCGTGCGGTGGATGGCGGGCGTGATCCTCATGGATCTCGAGCGCTGGGACGAGGCGATTCTCTACCTGCGAAATTGGTGGTGGGAGTCGCTTTCCTTCATGAACTACGACCTCGCCCGGGCGTACGAAGCGACCGGCGATTACGAGAAGGCGCGCAAGGAGTATGCGTTCTTCATCGAAGCGTGGCGAGACGCTGATCCCGAGCTACAGCCGTGGGTCGAAGACGCGCGACGGGCGCTGGCCCGCCTGTCGCCCGACCGCTGACAATCAGGAGTGACGCCATGCGTACCGTACCGATCGTAGCCGCGCTTTCCGCCGTCGCGCTGTTCGCAGCGTGCGGCGAGGAGGAATCTACATCGCCTCCCACCTGCGTCGCTCCGGACATGGAGATCACCACCTACTACTGGGAGGACGGCGATTGGGTGAGGCACGCCGCGTGGGATGCTTCGTTCCTGGGTTCCGACGTCAGAATCTGGATCGACGTCGCGAACTGGAGGTGGAGCTACTCGGCGTTCTGGGTCGAGCTCGACAACATCTACGCCTATGGCGACCTGAGCATCTCGGAAGGTTTGGTCGACGACTTCGAGGACGGCGTGATAAGCCCGATATGGGGAGGTACGGGGGAAAGCTGTCAGTCAGGCCGGGGGGCCTTTGCCTGCGAGGGCGACGGAGTGCTGGCCGTCGTTATCGAAGAGGGACCGGACCCGGTGTCCGGCGAATTCCGACTCGCGGGACTCACGTCGCAGGACTTCGTGGCGCACGGGGAATTCGACGTGCGGGTCGACTTCGCCGTCAACCCCGACTTCCACGAGACCGTG
>JBDHAS010000247.1:0-18788 GCA_039588015.1 Gemmatimonadota bacterium
TGTCCGGCGGTGGACCGTACCCGGTTGGCACCCGAACAGATAGAGGTCGCCAGACGCCAGGCTCGAAGAGGCGGGCCATTCGGACTATAGCTGTGCTGAGGGACCGGGCTCGAGTCACACTAGTCGAGGCTTAGGTCGCACCCAGCCCGTTCGGTCTCGCGGCGCTATTCCTCCCTCAAGACAGTTACGGGGTCGACACGAGTGGCACGCCGCGCGGGCAGGTAGGCCGCCAGCAGCGACACCCCAATCAGGAAGGCCGCGAATACCGCGTACGTGATCGGCTCCACCGGGTCCACCTCATACAGGACACTCGAGAGCAAGCGCGTGAGTGCGAGTGCGGCCAGCAGCCCCAGCACGATACCGAAGAGAGTGACCTTGAGTCCTTGAGCGGCGACCATCCGCACTACATCGCCGGCGCCCGCACCTACGGCCATCCGAATGCCAATCTCACGTAGCCGCTGCACCACCGAGTAGGACATGACCCCGAAGATCCCTATCGCCGAAAGGACCATCGCGATGGCGCTGAAAACGGTCAGCAGGCCCCCTACCAATCGAGTGTTCGACAGCGCCTCGCTCACGTAGCCCTCCATGGTCTCTACCTGGAAGAGCGGCACTTCCGGGTCCAGAAGGCTGAGCTCGCGCCGCACCATCTCTGTGAGCAACAGAGGATCACCCGCAGTCTTCGCTGCGATGTGTAGGGCCCTCGTCCAAGATCGCTCGGTCTGCGCGAACGGGATGTAGATCGTGATTCGAGCGGGGTTCTCCAGCTCATAGTGACGCACGTTTCTCACGACGCCGACCACCGTTCGGTAGATCCGGATCGGGTTCTCGCGCGTCGACTCCTCCGCTTCCTCGAACGTGACCCGTTTCCCGAGTGGGTCCTCCCCGGGCCAGAACTTTTCCGCCATCGTCTCGTCGATGATGCAGACGAGTGGCGCGCCGTCCCGATCCTGCTCTGTGAAACCACGCCCCCGCAGCATTTGGATGCCGAAGGTGGCGAAGTGGTCGGGTGTGACCATGTAATAGAGAACCGAGTGAAAGTTCTCTGGATCGGGAGCCACGCCCTCCGGGATGATGCCCTGCTCCCAGCTGTTCCCCTGTAGCGGCACGATCTGCGTCAGCGATGCTGTCTTCACGCCAGGCAACGCTTGAGCCCGGCGCAGGAAGCTGTCGAAGAACTGCCAGGCCGGTTCCTTACCGTCGTAACGGACGCGAGGCAGCGAGACGCGGGCGGTAAAGATATTGTCAGGTGCGAAGCCTTTGTCGACGTTCTGCAGTTGGCGCAGACTCTGGATCATCAGCCCCGCCCCGATCAACAGAACCAGCGACATCGCGACTTCGCCCACCACCAGGCCCGACCGCAATCTCTGCCGAGTCCGACCTGCCGTCCCGCCACGGCCCCCTTCTTTAAGCTCGCCGATCAGCTGCTGACTCGAGGAACGTAGCGCAGGAGCGATCCCGAATAGCAGGCCGGCGCCCACTGCTATTGCGAACGTGAAAGCGAGGACCGGAATATCGAGCCCGATGCGACCGATCATGGTCGATGGGATACTGTCCGCGATCGCGGGCACCAGGACCCGAAGTCCGGCGTAGGCGAGTCCGATACCGAGGACGCCGCCGGCCAGTCCCAACAGCACACTTTCGGTGAGCAGCTGGCGCAGGACCCGTCTACGTCCAGCGCCCAACGCTGATCGCACGGCGAGCTCGCGTCGGCGGCTCTCGCCACGCGACAGCAATAGACTGGCGACGTTGGCGCAGGCGATGAGCAGGACGAAACCTACGGCGCCCATCAGGATCAGGATCGGCGTGCGGACATCACCGACATAGGCGTCGCTCAGCGTCTCGAGCCGGGCCACGGCGACTTCCTGTCCTTCCTCTTCCTCGATTTCGCGCGCGACGCGGTCGAGATCGGCTTGCGCCGATTCTATGGTGACACCGTCCTTCAAGCGGGCGATGGCCCAGGTACCCTGAGAGCAACCTCGGTTCTCCCAGCACATGCCCTCGGATATGTAGCCCATGGGCAAGAAGACTTCGGTGTCGGCTGAGGGGAACTGAAACCATTGCGGCATGACCCCGATGATCTCGAACGTCTCGCTGTCCAGAGTGATCGTGCGTCCGATAACGTCGGGGTCACCGCCTAGCCGTCGTTCCCAGAAGCCGTGGGTCACAACGGCCACCGGCGCGGCACCTGCCCAGGTCTCGTCCGAGGCGATGACTCGCCCTCTGGCGGACGGCACTCCCAGCGTCTCGAAGAAATCGCCCAGCACCCAGCGGGCGCGGATCATCTCCGGGCGGTCGATTCCGGTGAGCGTATGGTTCCGCGACATGTTCGCGCCAAACGACTCGAACGAGCGGCTGCGCTCGCGCCAGTCGCGGAAATTCGGGATCGACAGCGAGATCTCGAATCCGCGCGTACCAATGACCGCAGGGGTCACCAACGCGTCCGGCTCGTGTAGCGGTAGCGGCTCCAGCAGCACGCCGTTGACGACGCTGAAGATGGAGGTGTTGGCTCCAATTCCTAGCGCGATGGTTACTATCGCTATGGTGGTGAAATAGGGACGTCTTATGAGGGTACGGACCCCGTAACGCACGTCTTGCCAGACGGTGCCCATGAAGTCGCTCCGGTCGGGGTTGCAGAGAACGTGTTATGTTCGCTTAGACGCGCCAAAGCATGCAATAGTTGGAATGGATATCGAGGCGCCTCCGAGGGCCGGTTGCCGCGGGGCACGGGCGGTCTCAGCTTGGGAATCCTGACGCCAAGGGTCTGACGAAAGCAGCCATAGCAGGCCAAAACAACGGGCGACGATCGATGAGAAGCCTCTATGCCCTCTGGGCTCTATGCCTTGCTTGTGTCTGTGCCGCGCCGTTGAGCGGGCAGGAAGCTCGCATTTACCTGTCTTCCCCTTACGTGCCGGGCTACGAGCGAACGGTCGAGGGCGAGGAACTCCGGTATCACTCGCCGATTCCTGACGTCGATCGCTCGCTACTGGTCCGCTCGATCGACCGAGCGCGTGACATCATCTGGGAAACCGAACCCGTGCCGCCATCGCTGCAGCGAGGCACAGCGGAGTTTGTGATCATGGCGGGGATCGACGTGAACGCGGCCCCGCGCCGTTTTGACCTCTTCGTGAACGGCGATTCCATCCTCTCGTTCCACAACCCAACCGATGCGGCGAAAGGCGAGACGCTAGTCTGGAGCGGCGGGCACGGCGTACGTGCCGATTTTCGCATCGCGCTCATCGACAAGTACGGTGACGCCATGGGCTTCATATTCCTGCGCGTCCCTGAAGGTCTATGGCAAGCCGGCCAGCCGCTGCGACTGAGGGTCGCAGGCGAGAGCGCCGGAGAGCAGACTTGGTTCATGATCTTCAAGGAACCGGTAGCCCCACGTATCAGCCTGCGTAACGCGCCGGTTCTGTTGCAGGGTGAGGAAGGGAACCGCCAGGCTTTGCGTGTCGATCTTCTCTACTTGGGCGACGAAGGTCGCGTACGCATGGCCAGTCCTATTGGCGGGATCGAGGGAACGCTGGTGATGGGTCACAACCGCTTCGTCGTCCCTGTACCCGAGGTCGAGCGTGAGACGGAGGTCGAACTTGCGTTTCTGGTCGATGCGGAACAGCTGAATACACACTTCGACGTCGCGCCGGTGCGCCGGATGGAAGTGCACCTGATTCACCATACCCACCTCGATATCGGGTACACGCACCACCAGGAGGAGGTAGAGCGGCTGCAGTGGCAGCATCTGGAAGACGCACTCCGATACGGCGATGCGAGCGCGGACTATCCGGAAGAGGCGCGCTTCGTCTGGCATCCGGAGGGCCTTTGGGCGGTCGAGTCATACATCGAGAACCACGCAGAGGAGGACAACGAGCGACTGCGAGAGGGCATCCGTCGCGGCTCGGTTCACCTGGACGGCCTCTTTGCAAACCTGCTGACCGGGATCGCGTCGTCGGAGGGGTTGATGCGCAGTTTGGCGACGGCACGGCGGCTGTCCGAGTGGAGCGGCGTGCCAATCGAATCGGCCATGCTCAGCGACATCCCCGGTTTCACCTGGGGGCTGGTACCGGTCCTGGCCCAGCATGGTATCCGCTATCTGTCTATCGGGCCGAACTTTGGGCACCGTATCGGCTACTTCTCGGACGCACTGGGTGACCGGCCGTTCTACTGGGAATCGCCTTCGGGTCGGGAACGTGTGCTCACCTGGGTGTCGGGAGCCGGCTATGCGCTGTTTCACAGCGGGCTCGGGTACTCGAAGATCACCAAGGCGCTGGACGAGGAGAGCATTTTCAAGTATGTGGAGCAACTCGAGACATCGGGGTATCCGTACGGCATCACCCACTTGCGCTACAACATCGGTTCCGACAATGGACCGCCCGACCCGGAACTATCCGATGCGGTCCGAGTCTGGAACAGTCGTTACGTCTCGCCGCGGCTCATCATCTCGGATGTGACGAAGACATTCCGCGAGTTCGAGGCGCGCTACGGCGATGGGTTGCCGACCTACCGCGGCGATCTGACCGGGCACTGGGAGGACGGCGCCGCATCATCGGCGCGAGAAACGGCGCTCATCCGGCGCACCGCGGAGTCGTTGGTCCAGACGGAAGCTCTGGCCGCGATGCTCGGCGTCGGCCTGCCGCCGAAAGACGTCTACGTGGCGTGGCGAAACGTGCTCCTCTATTACGAGCATACCTGGGGCTCCTGGAATTCGGTCAGCGAACCGGAGGCGGAGTTTACGGTCAGTCAGTGGGAGCACAAGAAGGCCTTCGCCCACACGGCTGATAAGTTGGCGGAGCGGCTGCGCATGACGACGCTCGACGCCCGACGCGATAAGTCGGAGACGTCGCGTCTGATCGAGGTGCTGAACACGACCAGTTGGCCGCGAACCGACGTGGTCATTCTCTCGCCGGAGGTGAGCCGGGCCGGCGGTCGAGTACGAGATGAGGCTGGCCAGGTCGTGCCGTCACAGCGCCTCGCCACGGGCGAGCTGGCGTTTCGCGCGGATAGTGTTCCCGCCTTGGGTGCTCGTCGCTACGTGATCGACGACGGTCCCGTTTGGAAACCAGCTATCGGCGAAGGGCTCGGCAACGTCATCGCGAACCGAGACTTCCGCGTCGAAGTCGACACCCTGCGTGGTACCTTCTCGCTATCCCGCAGGACCCTCGGCCGGGATCTCGCGGCGCGGGGCGGGCTGAACGAGTACGTGTATGTAGCGGGCCGCGATCCGCGGGGCGCGATGCACGCGGAACGGCAGCTCGTGAGCGTCACGGAGCGCGGACCTCTCGTATGGACGCTGGAGGTGCGTGGAATGGCCCCCGGAAGTGACCAGGGAATCCGTAGCGAGATCCGGCTCTACGACGGCGTGGATCGGATCGACGTGTTAAACACGATCGACAAGACCCGGACGTACGATCCGGAGGCCGTGCTCTATCGCTTCGACTTCAACTTCCAGGAGCCGCAGCTGCGCGTCGATGTCCCCTGGGGGTCGTACCGCCCCGAGATCGATCAGGTCCCGGGTGCCTCGAAGAACTATCTGGGCCTGCAACGCTGGGTGGACATTCAGGGAGCGCAGTCCGGTGTCACGTTCGTGAGCATCGACGCACCGCTTGTTCAAATCGGTGAGATCCGGACGGACCCCATCATCGCGGGTTGGCTCGAGCACATAGAGCCGTCCGCGACGCTGTTCTCCTACGTCATGAACAACTACTGGGAGACGAACTACAGGAGCGGCGCAGGGCGGTCCCCATGCTTTCCGTTACGCGCTGCGACCGCGGGGCAAGTTCGACGAAGCGGAGGCCGAACGTTTCGCGGTGGGCGTGGGCCAACCGCTGATTGCGGTGCCGGTTCGACCTCATGCGCCGCCGGTGAGGTCGCCGTTCAGGTTGATTTCAGAGCGTGTGATCGCGACGCTGGTCAAACAAGCCGATGACGGCGACGGTCTCGTGCTCCGCCTGTACAACCCCGGCGGCCGGTCGGCGACCGCGACTCTGAGCGCGCCCGCTGGTGAGCCTCTCAGCGTGTTCAGCAGCGACGTCGGGGAGTCGCTCGGCGAACCGATCGCGCCGAAGCTCGAGCTGGGACCCTACGAAATCGTGACTCTCCGAGTTCAGTTCTAGTTTCGACCTAGTAGTAATGGGATGTTGTTGGGTCGGCCTTGGGGATCCTCTGCGCTATGTCTTGCGGAATATCGGGAGGGCACCACGGGGCCCGCTAACGGACTCCTAATCGCGAGAAGGAGGGCGCGGCACTACCGCGAAAGGGAGGGCGTGACAGGGCCCACGAACGGACATTTGGAGCGCGGTTGCCTATCCGCTGTCATTGCCCGTCCGGCGCGACATGAAGTGAGGGGTCCTGTCGCGCCCGACCGGTGTTCGCGACATGAAGCGAGGGCAGCCCGCCGTGCCCGACAAAACCACGCGACATGAAATGAAGGGCCAGTCGTGCCCCATTGAACGACGCGAAATGATCAACCTGAAAGCACCGGGGCGGTGACCGGTCGATGATGCCGGCCACCGCCCCGACTGCTACGGTCGACGAATTCGCCTGGTCCGACTACCGATTCCAGTTCGGCATGCCGCGTCCCGGCGTCCACGGTACACCGGCGGCCTCGAGGCGATCCTGCAGGGCGGGCAGGTCGGTCTCGATTAGCTGCCGCAGGTCGTCGTAGATCTCGCTGAACTCCTCCGCCGCGATCTGGTACGCTTGCCGGTGCGTCTGCGTAGGAGCAGACGTGCTGGACAACCCGCCGCGTAGAACGGTCTGCACGCGGCTGGTTATGCCTGGCATGTCCGACTCGCTGCGGCGGGTCTTCGTCCGGTCCCCCGCCAGCCGCTCCCGTAAATCCATCAACCTAATCTCTAGGGCTCGGGCTTCCTCGCGTAGACTGACGTCGACCTGGGGAGAGACCTCTATGGCCCGCTTGGCGAACGCGATCTGCTCGGCGGCGTCCGAGGCGGCACGACTGGCACCCATGACGGCTCGCTGCAGCTCGCCGACCTGCTTGTGGAAGGCGAGCAGCGCATCGCGGTCGGCGGCAGGCAGACTGGGCGTACCGAGGATCTCGACCTCGAACGGTGTCGGAGGCACTAGCTGAGTGGCGATGCCATCGACGCGCTTCTCCACGCTCACCGTGTAAGTGCCCGGCACAACCAGAGGGCCGTTGCCTTCTCCGCTCATGCTGACGGGGCCGTAGCCCGGATAGCGGAAATCCCAGGTTAGCCGGTGGATGCCTGAAGAAGTCGGCCCGCTCATCCGGCGGACCTCGTTGGCGTCCTCGTCTCTGATCGTCAGGACGACTGCGGGTTTCTCCTCACGGTCTTCCGCCTTCAACGCTTCCCAACTCGGATAGGGGGTATCCTCGCCGGCCTTCGCTTTCTTGGCCTCGGCGGCCTGGCGTTGTGCCTGGCGGGTCTTGAGAGATTCCTTCATGTAGAGAGTGAACGTCGCGCCGAAGGGTGGGTTCGGCGCCGTATAGAAGGCAGCGCCTTGGAACGCCTTCTCGCCGCCCGCCATCGGCCGGGTCTGTATGAACAGTTCGGCGGTCTTGATCGGAAAGATGTGCGCGTCGTTTTGTAGCAGCGCCATGCTCAACTCGCGCAGCGGCGTGTAGTCATCGAGGATGTAGAAACCACGCCCGAACGATGCGGCCACCAGGTCGCTCTCGCGCCTCTGGATCTCCAACTCGCGTATCGCAATCGTCGGCATCCCACCCTTGAGCTGGATCCAATTCTCTCCGCCATTCAGGGTAGCAAAGAGGCCGAACTCGGTGCCCACGAACAGCAGGTTCGGGTTGACGTGGTCTTGGACGATGGTGTAGGTGGAGCCGCGTTCCGGAAGGTCGCCGGTTATATCGGTCCACGAGCCGCCGCGGTTCGTGCTCTTGTAGACGTACGGCTTGAAGTCGCCGCGCTTGTGGTTGTTGAAGACGGCGAACACCGTGTTGTCGTCGTGCAGAGATGCCTCGAGATCGTTCACGTAGGTCATCTCGGGCACCTCACCCACTCCATCTATGCGGCGCCAGTTGTCGCCGCCGTCCTCCGTTACCTGGATCAGCCCATCGTCGGTACCGACGTAGAGGAGCCCCTCCACACGCGGCGACTCGGTGAGCGCCACGATCGTGCCATATAGAGAGGTCGAGCGGTTCTTCGAGACGGCATCGACGCTCCAGATTCGACCCATCACCGGCAGTTGGTTGCGGTCCATGTTCCGCGTCAGGTCCGGGCTGACCGCTCGCCAGGTGTCGCCCCTGTCGTCGCTCCTGAAGAGGATCTGGGCCGAGTAGTAGATGCGTGAGTTGGAGTGCGGGCTGATCAGCAACGCCGAGTCCCAGTTCCAGCGCAGCGGCGGCCCGTCCTTGGCCTCGCGAGGCTTGATATCGAGGGTCTCGCCGGTGCTACGGTCATGGCGAACGAGGCCGCCATACTGCCACTGAGAGTAGACGATGTTCGGATCACCGGGGTCGACGGCTGGATCGAAGCCGTCGCCGAACACGGTCACGAACCAGTCGCTGTTGCGGATCCCGTGAACGTTGTTCGTACGCGAAGGACCGCCCTGCGTGGCGTTATCCTGTGTGCCGCCGTAGACGTAGTAGAAGGGCTCTGAGTTGTCGACTGCGACTTTGTAGAATTGTGCGAGCGGCAAGTTAGCGAAGTACTTGTAGTTCTTCCCACGGTCAAAGGTCTCGTACAGACCGCCGTCCGTGCCGATCAGCAGGTGCTCGGGGTCACGCGGATCGATCCAGAGCGCGTGATTGTCGACGTGCTTCCACCGCTCACCCACGCCCGAGAAGTTCGCCCCACCGTCCTCCGAGCCCATGAAGCGCGTGTCCATGGAGTAGATTCGGTCGGGCTTGTGAGGATCGGCGTAAATCTCCTGGTAGTACTGAGGGCTGCCGCTCACGTAGCTGCCCTGCTTGGACCAGTTTTCGCCCCCGTTGTCGGAACGGAAGAAGCCGCCCTTGTTGCCGGTGGCCTCGACAATGGCATAGAGGACGTTCGGCAGGATGGGCGATACCGCCATACCGATGCGGCCCTTGTCACCCGATGGTAGCCCGCGATTGATCTTCTTCCAGGTCGAGCCGGCGTCGGTGGATTTGTAGATGCCGGAGCCCGGGCCACCGTTGATCAGCGTCCAGACGTGGCGGCGTCGCTGATAGGCGACGGCGTAGACGACGTCCGGGCTGCGCGGGTCGAAGTATACCTCCGATACGCCCGTATGCTCGTCTATTTCGAGGATTCGCTCCCAGGTCTCACCCCCGTCCGTGGTCTTGTAGAGGCCGCGATCGCCTGCCTCGGACCACAGCGGCCCCTGGGCCGCGACGTAGACCACGTTCGAGCTACGCGGGTCGACGCGAATCATGCCGATGTGCTCTGAGTTCGCGAGTCCGACGTTCTTGAAGCTCCGCCCTCCATCGATCGACTTGTAGACACCGTCGCCGTAGCCGACGCTGCGCTGGCTGTTGTTCTCGCCGGTACCCACCCAAACGATCAGATGGTTGTTCGGATCGACGGTGACGCAGCCGATCGAGTAGGATCCATAGCTGTCGAAGATCGGCTTCCAGGTCGTGCCGGCGTTATCGGTCTTCCAGACGTTGCCGGACGCCGCAGCCACGTACCATGTGCTCCTGTCGGCCGGGTCGACGGCGATGTCGATCACGCGCCCGGACATGAACGCCGGCCCGATATTACGCAGCTTTAGGCCCGACAGCAGCCCGGCATTCAGCTGGGGCGTCCCATTGTCGTCCTGGGCGGCAGCAGGTGATGCCGGGAGCAGCACGAGTGCCAGACATAGAATGAGAACGAGGCGTTTGGACATCGGAACCTCCCGAAATGAAACGTTTGCCTGCACGAGGTGTCCGGGCAAAGTAAGGCCGCGCCGCTGGCCTGCAACGGCGCACGCCGGAGGCCTTGAGGTTCCTTTAATGTCAGTGCGCGGAGGGATCAGATAGGTGTTGGCCGCCGGGTTCAGCGCCTTGGCAACCGAACCCTCGCCACGCGACCCTCGACGCCGGCCAGCCAGACTAAACCGGCTTCCGGAGCCGCGCCTACGGTCCCGAAGCCCAGCGTGTCGCCCGCCTCCCACGTCGCGCCGGCATCCATCGAGTAGCCCCAGCCGGATGGGCCGGTCGCGACGAGCATTGGGCCCGTCCTGCCCTGGACGTGCGTGACACCCCAGCGAACGCCGGCAGGCTGTGAGCGCCCCGCGGGCGACCAGGTTCGGCCGCCGTCACGGCTCCGGGCGACGTTGTCTGTGGAGGCTTGCGGTCGGGTGTGGTCCCCGCCGACGGCCACTCCGTTCTCCGAGTCCCAGAACGTGACCCCGAACACCCCGGATGTAGAGTTGCCGGCGAGCGGCGTCTCGCTGACCGTCCAGGTGCGTCCTCTGTCCGTAGAGCGGTAGACGCGTCCGGCGTGCCCGCCGCCGGTGCCGAACCAGACGCTGCTGTCTCCCTGAACTGTGATGGCCGTGCCGCTCGCAGCGAACCCGGCTTCGCCTTCCAGGGGTGCCGGGATGTTCTCCGGCGGCACGCGCGTCCAATTCGCGCCGTCAGCGGTCGTGATGATCAGGAAGCTTCCTTCGACGGGGTCGCTGTACGCGATCCCGCTCTCCCCATCCCAGAAAGCCATGCCGTCAAAGAAGACGCCTGGCGTGCTGTCGCTGTATTGCTCGATCCAGACGGCGCCGCCATCGACGGTCTTGTAGATCTTCGCCAGGCCACCCTCGAAGTGCGTGCCCAGCAGATAGGCAATGTTCTCGTCCACCGCGTGCACGTCGATGAAGAACAGCTCTGAAGCGCCGGCTACGGTTCCCGATGTCCAGGTTGCGCCGCCGTCCACCGTTCGCGCGTAGGTGCCGTTTCGCCCCGCCGCCCACACGACGCTTGCGCTCGCCGCGCTCAAGCCCCTGAACTCGGCCGTGGTACCGCTGGATTGAGTGGCCCATTGCATGTCTCTGGAGCAGCGGCGGTGAGCGTTAGGAGGTATCTCTTCATCTCGCAGGCTCGGGTTCGTAAGAGAGAGGCGCCTGTGAGAGCGAAGTGTGAGCGGCCGGAGCCGTCGCGGCAAGGGTAGATGAACGAAGGGCGAGGCCCGTGGACCGGGCCTCGCCCCAGAAGAATGGTGAGTGTACTGGCTACCGCACGAGAATAGGCTTCACGAGGTTCGTGGCATGGGTGCCAACCTCGCCTGGCGCATGGCACTGCACGATCTCGCCGATGATCACACCGTGGCTACCCTCCGGATAGACTTCCAACAGATTGAAGCACCCCATCCTCGAGACCTCGACCTCGGTTCGGCCGATCGGGCTACTGTCCTTGTTCCAGAAGGCGGCGATCATCGGCACGCCCTGCGTCCCGTCCTCATTCAGGCACCAGGTCCCGTCGATCCGGGGGCAGAACTGGCGAGCGCCCTGCACGGTCGGTCCAGGCATGTTTCCGGGCTCGACCGTAAGACTGTCCTGAGAGCCGACGTATTCCGGGTTGCAGGTCGCGATGTTGGTCCGATAGACGTTCGCCCCGCCCGCGACGTCTTGGTACTCACCGGAGTCGCAGCGATCTTGACCCTGCACCGTGCATTTGAACATGGGCGGCAGAATCACCGGGTAGAAGAAGCTGGGGAATCCCGACTCGGCATAGAGGTCCTGGGCCGTCTGTCCGGAGGCGCTCTTTAGAATGAAACGCTTGCGAAGCGCGATCGCCATGTCGACGTCGTTCTCGGAGATGCCCTCGAACCCATCCGTTTCGAGCATATCCTCGGGGATGGCCCATGGTTTGACGCACTCGTTGGTCTCGTCGATAGGCGCCTCCGCCCAGGCGATGGCTCGTACACCCGCGCTCGCGTCGATGATGTTGAGGGCCCAGGCGAACCAGTTGCCCACCTGCTTGCGTGCCTTGACCTCGATGGCGTCGGCGCCGGCGGCGCCGGGCAGCGGCGTGAACGTGTTGGTGAAGGGATCCCAGGTGCCAAAGATGACATCCTCGGGCGCGATCACCACCGCATCGGTCTCGGCCGTGTTGCGGAGACCGTAGGCGATCGCCGTGTCTCGGGACGTATCGCCGCCGTCGTTCAGTAGCTCGATGACGCCGGCCAAGGCGGCGGCATCCGCGGCGGTCTGTAGCTCGGCGCGGATGGCCATCAGGCGCGTGACGTCTATCGTCACTGCCATGACGCCCAACAGCGCCACGGTCATCACGAGGAACAGCGCGGCGGCGGCTCCTCGCCGGTTACGGCGGATGCGGGACTTTTCGGGGGAGGGATTCCGTTTCAGCATCTCTGGCTCCAGTTGCTAGTTACGCTCATTGCTCTACCTAGCCCACTAGGGCGCGGTCTCTCTGAGTACACGTAGCAAGTGAATGGCCGCAGGGCCGATGATGACGAGTATCAGCGCCGGAAGAACGAATAGAATGAGCGGGATCAACATCTTAATCGGGGCCTTGCGCGCCGTTTGCTCAGCAGCCTGGCGCCGGCGAGTACGCAGCCCGTCGCTGGCGACCCGTAGCACGCGGCCTATCGACACACCGAGTCGTTCGCTCTGGATCAGCGTGGTGATGACAGACCGGAGATCCGCAACGCCGGTGCGCGAGACCATCTCGCGCATCGCGTCTACTCTGGGTAATCCCGCGTTCACGCGTTGGTTGACGACCCGGAACTCGTAGGCGATCTCCGGATGCGTGAGGTGCAGTTCGTTCGCGACGCGCAGGATGGCCGCATCGAGTCCCACTCCTGCTTCTACGCAGACGACCATCAGGTCCAGAGCGTCGGGCAGAGACTTGCGGATCCGCTTCTGTCTCATTCTAGACCTGCGCGAGAGAACGGACGCCGGGATGAGCTGCGCCAGGAAAAAGCCGGCGACGCCAGCGGTCAAGATCTCAAGCTGGGTCCGGTTGGCGCTGTAGGCGATCACCGCGAACAACACCGGCAGCGAAACGCCAAGCGAGAGCCGGATGGCCGAGTAGGTCAGAGGGGCAGTGCGGCTGTCCCAACCGGCGCGAGCCAGCTTCATCTTCAGCTCGTCGTCGGTAGCCTTCGGCTTCTTGGTCCGTCGCCCCAGCTTCACCAGCCAGGTCTCGCGCGATCGTTTCAGCTGACCGCTGCGGCTTCCCGGTACGTCGTCCTTCAGCGAGCGAACGAGCGAGCGCCGGCGCTGCTTAGCCCGCCACCAGACGAAGGTCAGGAACGTGAGCGCGCCGACCGACAAGAAAACGAGTAAGAGAGTGGCTTTTTCAGACATGCTCAAATCTCGATGTTGGCGATCTTCCGCATCATCACGAACCCCAGAATCTGTGAGACCCCTGCAGCTATCAGGATTATGTGACCTGATTCTTCCTTGAATAGCGGTTCGGCGAATGCGGGATTGATCAGCATGATCCCCGCAACCACGATGATCGGCAGCAATCCCAGCAGCTTCCCAGAGAGTTTTACCTGGGCCGTCAACGTCCTCAGTTCGCCCTGGATGCGGAATCGCTCCCGAATGACGTGGCTGATGTTACCCAGCACTTCCGTGAGGTTACCGCCTGTCTCTCGCTGGATCAGCACGGCGGTGATGAACATCTTTAGGTCGAGGCTCTGCACTCTTTCCTGCATGGCCAGGAGTGCGGTACGAACGTCTATGCCGAGACGTTGTTCCTCGTAAAACTGCGAGAACTCGGTTCCCAAGGGCTCGGGCAATTCCTGGCCGACCAATTCCATCGCCGCTTGGTAGGAATACCCTGCTTGCATCGCATTGATGAGCATGTCCAGAGCCTCGGGCAATTGCGCCTCGAAGTTCTCGACACGGCGTTTCATCTTCCAGCGCAGGTACATATAGGGGGCTATCAGGCCCACACCCGCGTACAGAAACCCGATCAGCAGGTTGCGCTGGAGATTCCCAACCAGTAGCCCGATGAGGGCGAGGGAGACGGACAGCATGATGATAGTCGCCGGCCGGACGTTCACCCCCGCCGATCGGATCGAGCGCTGCAGGTTGATCGTGTGCGTGCTCTTTTGCAGCCACTGGTTGAGGACTGGGATGGAGCTGGCTGAATCATCGCGCAGCAGGGTCAACCCGGACCCCATCATCTGCGCTTCTTGGATTCGACGCTTCGCGGCGGCCCGGCGAGCCAGGCGCTTCCGGCTCAGGAATACGTAGGTACCGAGGACCAGCCCGAAGGCGGCGACGAAGACCGTCAGTAGAGTAGCTAGGACCATCGCTCTGTTCCTACGAGTTCGTCCGCTGAGGACTTCTGGTGATCGTCACCTGAGTCGTCTTTTGCGGGTGGCTCGACCATGTGATACGCGGACTGGTCAAACATCTCCGTCGGCATCTCGACGCCAGAGACCTCCAGTTTGTGCGCGAACGTGGGCCGCACGCCCGTCGGCCGGAAACGACCGATCACGTCGCCATCGGGGCTGACGCCCATTCGCTCGAACTGGTAGATCTCCTGCATCGTCACCACTTCGCCTTCCATGCCGACGATCTCGCAGATGCTGGTAACTCGACGCGTGCCGTCCGACAGACGGCTCACCTGAATCACGACGTCGAGCGCCGACGCGATCTGTTCGCGCATGGCGCGGTCGGGCAGGTTGGTGCCAGCCATCAGAATCATCGTCTCGAGGCGCGACAGAGCGTCTCGCGGCGAGTTGGAGTGAATCGTCGTCAGCGACCCCTCGTGGCCGGTATTCATCGCCTGAAGCATGTCGAGCGCCTCGGCGCCTCGGACCTCACCAACGATGATCCGATCTGGCCTCATACGGAGGGCGTTCTTCACGAGGTCGCGCTGCACCACCTCGCCTCTGCCTTCGGCGTTGGGTGGTCGCGTCTCGAGTCGAACCACGTGCTCCTGCTGCAGCACGAGCTCGGCGGCGTCCTCGATGGTGACGGTGCGCTCGGCCTTGCCGATGAAGCGCGAGAGCGCGTTCAATAGCGTCGTCTTACCGGAACCCGTACCGCCGGATATCAGGACGTTCAACTTGGCTTGGACGCAGCCTTCCAGCAGATAGGCCATGGCCTGCGTCAAAGTGACATTGTTCAGCAGGTCTTCGATCAAAAGCGGCCGGGCTCCGAACCGCCGGATCGACACCATTGGCCCATCGAGAGCCAGCGGTGGGATAATGGCGTTGACCCGGGAGCCATCGGGCAAGCGCGCGTCGACCATCGGCGAAGACTCGTCGATGCGTCGGCCGATGCGGCTGACGATCCGATCGATGACGACCATCACGTGAGAGTCGTCTCGGAAGTTGATGTCCGTCTCTTTGAGTTTGCCTTTGCGTTCGATGAAGACCTGGTGCGGTCCATTGACCAGGATATCGGTGATGTCCGGGTCTCTGAACAACGGCTCTAGCGGTCCGAGTCCGGTTATCTCGTAGAAGATCCCCTCGATGATCCGGTCCCGCTGTATCGTGCTGAGCTCGACGTTCTCCTCGCCGAGGAGCTCGAGCGTCGCGGCACGGATCTCGTCTTTGAGGGTGGCTTCATCCTCGATCTTGTTCAACTCTTCCAGGTCGACGGCCTCGATGACCTTTCTATGGAGATCCAACTTGATCCGCTCGAGGGCGGTCAGGCTGTCCCCGCGGGCCCGCCGAGATAGCGGGTTCACCTTCTTGGACATTGGGCTACTGTGGCCGTTACCGGAGCTCTTTTCCCCGGCCTTCTGGTCGCCCTTCTCAGGACTGGTACGCCCTGCCTCTAGGCCGAGCCGTTCCCTCAAGCCCATATCACGCCTCCGTCTTCCGTCGGAACAGCCTCGAGCCCTTGCCATTGGGGCCATCGCTCTTCTCATCCTCTTCCGAGGTGTTGAGGGTAGACGCGAGGCGGTCCAGGGCTGAGGCGATCTTCGATTTCGGAGCGCTCTGATAAATGGGCAGCCCGCGGGCCGCCGCATCGATCGTCGCTTTGTAGTCGTTGGGGATTGTTGCTGTCACCGGCTGCTCCACGACCTTCCCGGTTAACCACGATCCGCACCTTCTCGGGCGGATAGTTGAGCCGCGCGAAGATGTCCAGAGTCCGCTGGAGACCGCGCACGGCTGGGAGCGTCAAATGTGTTAGAAGAACTATTTCGTCGGCGAAGTCGAGAACGGCCAGCGTTCGCTCGTTCAGTGTGTGCTCGCAGTCGACGACCGTGAACCCGAAGTTCTGTGTGAGACGCCTCAGCACGGAGACGACTCGCCGGCCGGTCAGCAGCTCGCCTTCGTCGGGCAGATTCGGGTCCGGGCACACCCAGACGCCGTCTTCGCACGAGTGCAGGTAGTTCATGAGCTCGTGCCTGGCCATGCTGTCGATGTCTTCTGCGAGATCTCGGATCGTCCGCTCCGGCCTGATGTCCAGGAATATCCTGATGTCGCCTCCGAGGACGACGAGATCTACGAGCGCCACGCGCCGATCGGCTTCCGAGCGGGCGAGGGCGAAGGCCGTGTTCACGGCGACGGTCGTGCCGCCGATACCGCCCTTTGAGCTATACACGGCGACGCATTTTCCGTAGTTGGTACCCAGACCCGTCTTGATGCTGACGCGGTCGAGTGCCTGACCCAGCTCCGTGGACTGGATCGGTCGAACGAGGAACTCGATGGCTCCCGCTCGGATTGCGCGGAGAATCAGGTCAGGGATTGGTGCGGGGCCCGTAGCGATGATCGGGATCTCGGGTCGCAACCGCTTCATCTCTTCGATCCGACTGATTCCCACGTCGTCCCCGTCTTCTATGGGGACCACCGCGAGGCCGGAACCGCCGTTGTGCAGCACCTTGGTGGCCTCGGGCCATGCGATCGTCAGGATCTCCGTGTATTCGCGCTCTTCCAGCTTTCTCCGAATGACATCCAGGTCCCGACCTGAAGTCTCCAGAATTATGGCGCGACTGTTCGATTCCGACACTTGTCACACTCCCTGAGATATCCGCTTCTGCAGAGCAGAGACGTAGGTCGTCACTGGCAGCGTGTACTTACTCGCTGCCGCCACCACTGCCCGTCTTCTTCGCCTTCGTCGAATCAGCGACTGCAGCCGAATCCTGAACCTCGACGGTCTCTTCGCTCATCTTGGTGCCGCGGAAGACCTGCACCGTTGCCGTCGTGGGCTCTTCCACCACGGGCTCCGGCTGAACGACCGGCTGAGGCGTCGGCTTCGGAGTAGTCCGGCGGCGCCGCGGCGGCGGACGGTAAGTCTTCGCAGCGGCGAGCACGTCCTTGAAGGTGGCGCCATCCGTCTTCAGGCTGTCGGAGTCCGCGTATCCACGCAGCGCCAGCTGCAGCACGCCCTCGTGCATGGCAACCGCGAGCAGCTCCGCCTCTTCGGGCGCCACTTCCAGCGTGACCGTGCTTGCCGTGATCGGCTTGCCGTTCGCGTCACGCGTCAGGTGCTGTCCCGCCGTGAGCACGCGCATGTTCTGGAGGAAGACCTTGGCGGTCTGATCCTGCGATCCCTGCTTCGGGCGGATCGTGACCAAAACGTCGACGCGGCTGTTGGGAACGATGAAGCCGTTGACCCCGACGTGATCGTTCACTGGGATGGCCATCGCCCGCATGCCGGGCTGGATCTTGACCTCCAGGCCGGCCGCCGAGCCCACCGGTGCGAGCTTGCTCTCCATCACCGGTTCGCCGGAGAAGATCGGCATGATGGTCACGCGTCCCAACAGGGAGTCGACGTCGAGGAAGGCCCCCTGCGGTATCGCTTCAGCCGTGAACCGCTTGGCCCTCAAGTCGGTTTCGACTAATAGCTTGCCTTCAGTGATATCTTCCGCAGCGACGACGACATCCACCGTCTCAATCTGATCACCCACGGTGATCGCTCGGTCCTGGATAACGAGCTTGTAGACGCTGAAGGCTGCCACGCCGCCGATCAGCAGTGCGCTGAGGAAGACGCCGGTGAATCCTTTTTCGTTCATCTCAGCAATCCCCGGTAAAACGTTGCGGTTCGATCTAAGAAGCTGCTCGTTCCCACCGTAACGTCGCCTGCCGTGTGATGTTCACGGGGCCGAACGGGAGAGCGATGAAATCGAACGTGTAATCGCGAATTCGCACCGTCACGCTTTGGGCGTCGAATTCGACATCGATCTGCGCATCCGAGACAGCCGCACCGCCGAAAGTGACGGCGAACTGCTTGACGACGTCACGGATTTCGCCGGCCCGTGTCATGGGGTCGTCGAGCGCAGCGCCGTAGCGCGCTCCCTCGCGGGCGGCGGCGGCGAGATCGTGAATCGTGTAGAAGGCTCGGCCGAAGTCGATGACAGCGAAGACCAGCAAGAAGAAGATCGGCGCTATCAGGCCGAACTCCACGGCCACGGAGCCTCGCCGGTTACGAATCCTACTCATGACAAACCTCCAAGCAGGTCTAAGCTCAGGAGTTCAAACGCCACGCCGATCGCGAGAGCCACGGCGTAAGGGAGGGTGCTGACCTTCGGCGACGCCGCACTCGCAATACCTCCGCGCGAGTGGCGCGCCGTCTTCAGCAAGACCCAGCTGCCCAGAAGGCCGTGGTGGCGCAGTAACATCAGCAGCGCCACTACCCCTCCGGCCAGCGCGGCGTAGAGAGATGCTCGCAAAACGCCCAGCGGACCCAGCCATACTCCAACGGCGGCAGCGAGCTTTACATCTGCTCCGCCAGCCATGCGTAGCAGATACGGAAGAAGCCAAATAGTGAAACCAGCCAGCAGGCCGATGACGGCGGTAAGGAGCGCCGGGGCCAGAGGCTGCATGAAGAGATTGGCCACCAGGCCTAAAGCGGCGAGGCCCAGTGGGAGAGCGTTGGGGATGCGGCGCTGGTGTAGATCCCACACCACGGCTGCCGCCAGAAAGCCGAAAAGTGTGATGAAGAGCGCTGGGCTCGAGGGT
>JBDHAS010000248.1:0-5690 GCA_039588015.1 Gemmatimonadota bacterium
TGCGTGTCGACGAGCACGGGCCGGTTCGCGAGGTCCAGCGTCCACATGAACGGTGCCTGGTGCTCGAAGCCTACCGCCCGCTCGTCGGGCCGGAACTCGCTGACGTGGCCCAGCCAGCGGAGCGTCGCTCCGTCGTAGATGTCAGTGCGGGGAATCATGCCGGCCGCGAACCATTGGACGTAGAGCTTGGACGCGTCCGGCGCCGGCAGCATGTGAACCGCGTACGGCACCCCGATCCCCGGTTCGGGCAGTAGTTCCCTGCTTTCCCGGGTAAGCAGGTCGATCTCGATCAGGCGCAGTGCGCCGCGGGCATCCGCCGCAGTGAAGTAGAGGCGTTGGCGTTCGGGTAACTCTATGATGTGCCCTGTCAGAGCGGCTACCGGTCCTGGGATGCGCATCGGCTCGAAGGGTGTCGGGAAGGCTAGGGAGTGGGGGGCTACGCGCTCGACGAGAACCGCGTCGAAGACGCGCTCTGCGGTGAGCGGGGGCGCGACGCTGTAATACTGACCCACAGCGTCACCAGGATCGTACTGCGCTACGGCTATCTTTGGGATGGCCGCGGGAGCGGCTGCAGCGGCGAGGATAACGAACCGGTGCGTGAGAAACGGCATCTAGCTTCGAGCGACGCCTAACCCGGGGTCAGCGCCGAGTTGTATGCGTCCGCCCGGGATGCTGAATCCCGTGAAGGGATCCTCCGCCAGCAGAGCCGCGCCATCGAGATCGGCATAGTCGACGAGCGGCGCAAGATGGGCGGCAGCGGAGATGCCGAGCGAGCTTTCAACCATACAGCCAAGCATCACTTGCATGTTGTGCGCCCGGGCGGTGTGAATCATCCGCAGCGCCTCGCTGATGCCGCCACACTTGGCCAGCTTGATGTTGATGCCGTCCACTGCACCCACCAGTCGCGGAATATCGTGGGACGTTTTGCAGGACTCGTCCGCAATGATCGGCAGCGGCGAGCGCTCGCGCACGAAGCGCATGCCGTCAATGTCGTGAGCCGCGACCGGCTGCTCGACGAAATCGAGATCGAAGTCCTTTAGCTGCTCGATGCGTTCCACCGCCTGCTTCGGATACCATACCGTGTTGGCATCCACGTAGATCTTGGCATCCGGCGCCACTTCGCGGATGATGGACAGGATCTCTTCGTCGCGCTCGGTACCCACCTTGATTTTGAGGACGGGGTACTCCGTTGCCTCTTCGACTTTCCTACGTACCACGTCTGGCTCGTCTATCCCGATCGTGAAACTGGAGATCGGCGTGTGGCTGGGATCGATGCCCAGCAGTGTGTAGACCGGTAGGCCCAGCCGTTTGCCCATCAGGTCGTAGAGAGCGGCCGAAATAGCTGCACGCGCCGAGGCATTACCTCGCATAGCGTGCTCGCAAGCGTTCTCGATCTCCTGAATCGCGAACGGGTTACCCGCGGTTTCCAGGACGGCGCGGTAGACCTCGAGCGCGCTGCAGACGGTCTCGTATGTCTCGCCGTAATATTGGGAGGGCGCCGCCTCGCCCCAGCCTGTGATGCCGTCCCCATCCGTCAGACGAACCCAGACGGCGTACCGCTCGGCGTGACCCGCGCGCGCGATGGTGAAGGGGTACTTCGTGCGGAGGGCTAAGACCTCATATTTAAGATTCATGGTGCGTAACTTATTGGGGGTGCTTCGGTTAACCGACCAGTTCGTCCTTGGGGAAGAACGACATCTTAACGAAGTCGTAGGGTGGCCATGGTCCCGTCAGGTCGAACAGGAACTCCGGGTGATCGGCGTCAAGCTGGTCGGCGTACTCTACGAAGCTGACCCAGTCGGCACGACTGACCAGGAATGCGCCGGACAGAACCCGCCTGCCGGTTGCGTGGAGCGTGAACGCGGCGCGTGAACGGCGGCGCAGTGCCGTGTAGAAGCTGGCCGCTTGGTCTGCCAGCACGCCTTCACTGACGTCCGGGCGCCGACCGGACGGCTGGATGTGGAGTCGCATTTCGAAGGCCCCATCGAGGAAGCTGAGCGCCTCCTCCAAGGCGACGTGCTGATCGTCGAGGAAGTCTATTACTTGCTGGCGCCCCCGAAAGACAATGCCATACGGCGCCGGCACTATCGTGCCGCGGCGCATTGCGCGTTCGACCGCTGCGCTGTGCTCTCGCAGTAGGTCGGGGTCCCAATCCGGCAGCCCGTAGGTGACGGCGTGCGCGAGCGCCGCGATCCCCCGGTGCTCGATGAACTCGTCGTCCGACCCGGCGGCCAGCTTGGCCAGCCGCCGTTCGGGCCCGCGGAAGCGCATCACCCCGCGAAGAAGCAACCCCTCCGCTTCGGGTGCCTCTGCCTCCTGCGGTTCCTCCGTCTCTCCGTGCGGGGTCAGAGGTTGCTCGAGCTCTGCCATTCGTCGCTCAACAGACGGTAGATGTCGGTCTGGGGCTTCGGTGTCGTCACCTCCGGGCCGTTGGGGCCCAGGTACACGTTGATTTCCGAGCGAACACCGAAGTCGCCGGTCAGGTAGACGCCGGGCTCGATCGAGAAGCCGACCTTGGGCAGCAGTATTCGGTCGTCATTGGTTTCGATGCCGTCGATGTTCGGACCCAGGCCGTGCACTTCGTTGTCGATGGAGTGGCCGGTACGGTGGTTGAAGTACTCACCGAAGCCCGCCGACTCGATCACCTCGCGGCTGGCGGCATCCACGTCGCAACCACGCAGTGGCGTGCTCGAATCGGCGGCAGTTCTCGCGACGTATTCCACCGCTGCGTCGCGGGCGCCCCGTACCGCGCGCCAAACGTGCTCCACCTTATCCGGGACTTCAGTGCCCATGAAGCCCATCCACGTCTGGTCGGCGAACACGGAACCGGGCTCCTTAGCCCACAGGTCGATCAGGAGGACTTCGCCCTCCACGATGGGAACTGCGTCCTGCGGCGTCGGCTCGTAGTGCCCGTCCGCGGCGTTCTGGCCGACGCCGACTATCGTATCACCTTCCACCAGTCCGGCGTCGCCAAACATCTTGAGGATCGATTCCTTGAGCCCCCACTCGCTGAGCGTCTGCCCCGAACGCACCGCGTCGGTTGCCTGCTTGTAAGCACGTGCCGCGACGTTGGCCAGGACCTTTGCGGTTCTTCTATGGCTCTCGAGCTCTGCCTCCGACCAAGTCGCAGCGAACAAGGTCACCAGTTCGCTCGATTCGACTGGCTCCGCCCCCGTCATTCGGATGAGGTCGAGCACGCCCGCCGGGACCCGGTCCAGCTGCGGGATTCGGTCGGTCTCGGAGTACTCCAGTGCGATGCGCTGTCCTGGTGCAAGCAAATCGGCCAGAGTCTTCTCCAGCTCCTGCCACTTGAAGTAGACGCGGACCTGTCCGGCCCACTCGCTCCAGGGCGGGCGCTCGAGGGAATGTGCAACCGCCGTCGGCTCCCCTTCCGCCGGGATCAGAACGAGATACCGGCGACTCAGTGGATCGGGCAGTCCCAGGACGCGCCCGGCGATCTGGTTCGTGGCGTGGTAGTCGTAGAGTAGCCAGCCGTCCAGGTCCCGATCGCGGAGTGCGGCCTGGATGGCCTGAAGCTGCTCCGGCCCTATGTGTGCTCGCTGAGCAGTATGTGCCATGACGAATTCTCTAGCTGTTCCCTAATCACACGCTCGCCGGCCCGTTCTTGGTGCCAACGATCAGCGAGACGCCGATCGTTCGCTCGGGTCCCAGCAAGTTGCGGATTCTCATTTCTCGCCTTAGGGCGCCTCTGAGACCGCGCCAGCCCCAGCGGCTCCAGGCGCGGCGGAGGACTTTCAGCTTGCCGGCGAGCGTATGCAACTCGGTGGGGCTCCTGAATGTGCGCCCACGCACCAGGAACGGAAAGGCCTGATCCGACCAATCTTCCACGCGTAGGTCGCCCACGTTGGCCTCCAGCAGCGCCCGCTTCCACTCCACCAGCATGAGAGGCTTGGCCCCGAGGTGCTCGACGAGAATCGCGCGCTGCTCTTGGTCGACGTGGCCGGTCCAAATCAGACAGATGATGGCTACGTGGCCGGCGGGCCGAGTCACGCGGGCCAGTTCGGCCACGGCGCGGAACGGATTCGGCGCGCTAGCCAGGCCGATCTCGCCGATCGTGAGGTCGAAAACCTCGTCCTGCAGCGGGAGGTCGTCGACTGGCGCGCTCTGGAAGTGCAGTTGCGTGGAGAGACCTGCGGCCCGGGCACGGTCTTCGGCTATCTCGACCAGATCGGGATCGGGATCGACGCCAACGGCATCCACATCGTAGTTGCTGGCGAGGAACTGCACGACGGCGCCCCAACCACAGGGGACGTCGAGCAGCGACCTGTGGGGCGCGTCTTTGACGAGGCCAACCAGCTTGGCGATCTGACGGTAGAGAGGCTGATCGCCGGCCGAGAAGCCTTTCGAGCGGCTGAGCCGCAGTAGGTCGACCGCCGATGGCCCCTTTGCCGGAGCCACGGCAACCGCCCGCGCGGCGTCCGGTTCAACGCCGGGAGGCATGGCCGACAGTATAGAGGGCCCTTCGAAGGGGGTCAACCGAGGCCCAAATCGGCCAAGGCCCGCAGGTGCGCCAGTCCGCAACGGGTGAGATTCTCGAGGTTGTAGCCCCCTTCCAGCGCCGAGACTACGCGTCCGTCGCAGTGTGAAGCGGCGCTGTCCAGCACGTGACGGGTAAGGGCGTGGTATTCGACCGGGGTGAGCGTGAGACCTGCGAGTGGGTCGCCATAGGCGGCGTCGAAACCGGCGGAAATGAAGATCATGTCAGGGCTGAACTCGGACACGGCGGCATCGAACCCGGCCATGAACTCGTCCGCATAGCGGGCAGCCGGCAGGCCGGGCGGGACCGGCAGGTTGAGGGTCGTGCCTTCTCCATCGCCGCGCCCGCGATCGTTGCGGTGGCCGGTCCCGGGGTAGTGTGGGGATTGGTGCATCGACAAGTAGAATACGTCGGCGTCCTCGTAGAAGATGGCTTCTGTGCCGTTCCCGTGGTGCACGTCCCAATCCACTATCAGCGGACGCGCGAGACCCTTATCCTGAGCGTAGCGGGCGCCGACGGCGATGTTGTTGAAGAGGCAGAATCCCATCGCGCGATCGAGTGTCGCGTGGTGACCCGGTGGGCGCGCGACGCAGAAAGCGTTCTTCGCTGAGCCATCTACGATTTGGTCGATGGCAGTGAGGACCGTACCGACGGCGGCGAGGGCGGCATCGCACGAACCGGCCGAGACAACGGTGTCCGGGTCGAGGTAGACGGAACTCTCGGACTCCCGTGCCTTGGCGGCCGCAGATTGAATCAGCTCTATGTGGGTCGGTGGGTGGACGAGGGCGACCTCTTGCGGTGACGCCCGGCGGCCGTGGACGCGTTCGACGCGCCCTTCAAATTGGGGTATGGCCTCCTCGATCGCAGCGAGCAGCGCGTCGAGACGACGGGCGCTCTCGGGGTGTCCAGGGCCCGTGTCATGTCCCGCGCAATCCGGGTGCGAGATCGCGAGTGTGCGCGTTGGCATGCCCTTGGGTCATCGGCGCGACGGTCCTCAGCCGCGCAAGAGTCTGCTGAGCAGGTCGGGGTGTCGGCGCCAGAAGTATGCGATCATGGATGCCACGGCGACGAGATTGCCGATCAGCACGGCGAACCACTGCACAGCCCCGAAAACCGGCTCGACGAACGCGAGGACGTATGTATAGTAGACGAACTCGAAAAAGACTACCAGGAAGAAGAAGCCCGGTATCAG
>JBDHAS010000249.1:0-7107 GCA_039588015.1 Gemmatimonadota bacterium
ATAGACGAATACCGAGTGGATATTGGTCATGTTGTTCCGCGTGTACGCGATCCAACGTGAGTCGGGCGACCACGAGTGGTACGGCGGCTGGAGCGGACCGTAGATCTCGTCAGACCCAATCTTGTGCGACCTCTCGCTCTCGATGTCCATCCAGTAGATGGCGCGTGAATTGTCTGTGTAGCTGATTTTCTCCCCGTCGGGTGACCACTTCGGGTTCTCGTAGAAGCCGTCTCCATCGAGAGCGATCTTCCGCACCTCACCTTTCCCGTCCTGCGGAGCGATGTGGAGCGCGTACTCGCCGGACTCGTCGGAGAAGTAAGCGATTGACTTGCCGTCCGGCGACCATATCGGTGAGCGCTCGTGGACTCCGGGTGACCGCGTGAGGTTTCGGTAGTCACCCTTCTCTTTCGGGACGGTGACGATCTCGCCGCGGAACTCGAAGGCCGCGCGCGCGCCAGACGGCGAGATGTCGGAGGCGCGGATGAAGCGGGTCCCATCTACGTACCGCGGTCGCACGTCGATGAGGTCGGTGGCGACACGGATCGGGACCGGGGTGCTCTCACCCGCTGCCGCGTTGAAGAGGTGCAGATAGCCCGCCTGCTCGTACGCGACCAACCCCGCTCCGGCGGAGGCGTTGACGATCGGAAAATCGGAGTGGTCGGTGAGTTGCTCAACCTGATCTGAAGCGGGATCGAACGAGAAGAGGTTGAACTCGCCGTTCCGGTCGGAACGGAAGTAGACGCGGTCATCGATCCACATGGGATCGGTGTCGTTGCAGCGGCCCTCGGGCTGCGGGATCTGAACGACGGAATAGTCAGCCATGTCGATGATCCAGATCCGCGTCGCCGTTCCACCGCGGTAGTTCTTCCACTGGTTGAACGGTTCGTAGAGCGGCGTGTAGGCTATCTTCGATCCGTCCGGCGAGTAGGTCGCCTTGAAGGCCGTTGGGATCGGCAGCTGGTCCGGGAACTTCCCGTCGAGCGTAACGGTGAACAGCTGGCGATGGCGGCCCGTGTACACCGCGCGTGCCGAAGTGAAAAGCACCGCGCTTCCATCCACCGTGAAATCCTGCACGATGTCGGAACCAGGGTGCCAGGTCAGCCGCCGGGGCACCCCGCCTTCCACGGGCACCACGTAGACATCCGTGTTTCCGTCGTACTGGGCGCTGAACGCCAGCGTACGACCGTCGGGCGAAAAGCGTGGGCTGGACTCGACACCCTCATGCGCAGTGATCCGCCGGACGCCGCTGCCGTCTTGTCTGGCGACCCAGAGGTCACCGGCATAGGTGAACGCGACGTGGTCGGCGCTAACCGCCGGCTGCGCCAGCATGAGCGTCATCCCGTCCTGGGGCGGGACCTGCTGTGCCGAGGCATCATCTGTGGCGACGGGCGCTAGAAGTACTGCAAGCGTGCATGCGAGGTACGGATACCGCATCGTGCTACCTCCTGATAAGCGGTGATAGAGGAGGCCGTCGTTCCCGGCGCGAGCGCGCATGGCGCCTCGATTCGCCGGGTCCGAACGGGATAAGCCTGCACTCGCATCCTCCCGGTGTCGCGGGGGCTTCGGTGCAGACTTCCGTATGACTATCTCAACTGTAAACAGAGAGATCTAATTCAGCCGTAGCATTCGAGTTCGAGCCCGCTCGCTACTCCGCCTGCTCCAACCACTCGAAGGCCCGCTCGGCATCTCCGGCCGCGACATAGACGAGTGCGACCCTGGTCCGATCTCCGTGGGTGTTCTCTTCGACGATTCGCCGTGCTTCCTCGCTCTGTCCGGCCTTCTCTAGAACGTACGCGAGCCTCAGCAGCGTATTGGGCCATTCCTCCAGCTCGACGGAACGGCGCAATGCGGCGACCGCTTCCGTGTCCCTTCCTACCTGCGAGTATGCCTCTCCCAGAAGGACCCACGCGTACGCGAATGCCGGCTCGCTTTCGGTCGTTTCCTCGAGTTGTGCGCTCGCCGCGTCGTAGTCGCGGGCGAGGAAGGACACCCAGCCGACGTTTGTGCTGATGATCGGGGCAAGCGGATCGAGCTCAGCGGCGACTTGGATCTGTGCCCGTGCTTCGTCGAAGCGACCGAGCTTCGCCAGCATGAGCGCGTACCAATGATGCGCCGGGGCGTAGCTCGGCGCCAACGCCAGCCCGCGAAGGAATTCGGCCTCCGCGCTCTCCCGGTCGAGCTGCTCCTCCAACAACAGCGCGCGGCTCGCGTGCGCTTCGGGGAGCAGCGGGTCGAGCTCTAGTGCCCGTCGCAGATTTCGATCCACCTGCGGGTGCGCATCCGCCCAGGGCAGCCAGTTCCAGCTGTACAGCGTCATGTAGGTGTCGGCCAGGCCGGCATGGGCCAACGCGTAGGCCGTGTCCAACTCGGTGGCGCGCTCAAAGAGCTCGATCGCGCGTTGCATGTCCTGCACGGTGCGTCGATTCCAAAAGAAACGTCCCTGCACGTACAGTTCGTATGCTTCCAGGTTGTCGGTTGGCTGCCTCCGCAGGCGCTCTTGCTCATCGGGGGTCAGCGTCGATCGAAGCGCGCCCGCGATCTGTCGCGCGACGTCACTTTGGATCGCGAAGATATCGGTAAGCTCGCGGTCGTAGGTCTCTGCCCATAGGTGAGCGTCGCTGCTCGCGTTGATCAACTGCGCGTTGATTCGAACGCGGTCGCCGATCTTGCGGACGCCCCCCTCCAGGATCGCCGCCACGCCGAGTTCTTCGCCGATCCGGCGGAGGTTCTTCTCCGAGTCCTTGTACTGCATGACGGAGGTGCGCGAGATGACCTTGATGTCGGCGATCTTCGAGAGCTGCGTGATGATGTCGTCGGTGATGCCGTCGCTGAAGTACTCGTTCTCGGGGTCACCGCTCATGTTAGTGAACGGCAGCACGGCAACGGACTTCTGCGCGTCTGAAGCTGCAGGACTACCTCCCCCAAACAGCAGCAGGCCTGCCGCTACCAGGCCCCAGAGAGCCAGCGCGGCCATGAAGGCGAGCCCCGCTGTGCGCCATGTCAGAAGACGGTGCCGCCGTCGAACTTCTTGGCGAGTAGCGGCTGTCTCGATCTCGGCCCTCGCTGCATCGGCTTCGGGCCTGGTGTCTTCGGCCGGCGACGAGACTGGAGCAGCGTCCTCGCGCACGAACGCCGTCGCGATGACGAACGGCAGTCCGAACAAGAAGAGAATGATGGCCAGGACCGGAAGCCACGCCGGGAGAGCAAGGCGGTCGGTTATGGCATCGATGATCTCGTAGCTGAACCAGGCGCCCGCCACGTAGATGACAAGCACCTGCCAAACGGAGCGCCTGTGAATCTCGACGATCAGTTGTTTCAGAGGTGACATCATCCTCACCGCTAGAGGCTCAAACGGTCTCCATCGTGCACGGCATGCGATCGCGTCGAGGCAAGATGTGAGGTCTCCGGGCGTGGCGCAAACGCTTCCGCAACTGGGCCATCTAGCCGTCCTGAACCGAGCGTCGTACCTTGCTGGTGCCCCGAGAACCAGCAACTTCAAAACACATGATGAGACAAGCGGGCCCTGACTCTCAGACGCTAGGCACGGGAGGGTTTATGGAGAGTAGTGGACGTACGCTCGGGCTTCGGCGGCGAGCGCTGGCAGGAGTGTTTCTAGGCGGCGCGTTTGCTCTGATGATGGGCTGCGCCAGCGAACCCGAAGTCGCCGCAGACCTGGTGCTCAGAAACGGCAAGGTCGTCACAGTCGACGAGGCGGTCCCAGACGGTGAGGCGGTCGCGATCCTCGACGACACGATCCTCGCCGTCGGGAGCGATAGCGCGATGTCCGCGTACATCGGCAGCGCGACGGAGGTGATCGACCTCGAAGGGCAGCTCGCCATCCCTGGCTTCATCGACAGCCACGGTCACTTCCTGGGCGTCGGCGACGCCAAGATGCAGCTCGACCTGATGCAGGTGGCAAACTGGGACGAGATCGTCTCTATGGTCGAGTATGCCGCCTCCGACGCGACGCCTGGGACGCTGATCCGCGGTCGCGGGTGGCATCAGGAGAAGTGGGACAGGGAACCGCCGGGCAACGTCGAGGGCCTGCCCACGCACCACTCGCTGAGCGCGGTCTCGCCGGACAATCCGGTTATCCTCGGCCATGCGAGCGGTCACGCATCCTTCGCCAACGCGAAAGCAATGGAGATGTCTGGGATCACGCAGGACACACCCGATCCGCCCGGCGGCGAGATCGTGCGTGACGTGGATGGGGAACCTATCGGCGCATTCCGGGAAACGGCGCAACGTCTTCTGGCAGCGGCCAGAGAGAATGCGGAGCCTGCGGACCCGCGCCGGCAAGCGGAACTGGCGGCCGAGGAGGCGCTCTCGAAGGGGGTCACGACGTTTCACGACGCGGGCGTCGGGTTCGGCACAGTCGACCTGTACAAGCAGATGGTCGACGATGGAGCCCTGGATATCCGGCTGTGGGTCATGATCCGCCAGCCGAACGACCGTCTCGCCGAACTGCTACCCCAGTATCGGATGGTAGGCTACGGCGATCACCGCCTCACCGTGCGAGCGATAAAGGTTACGATCGACGGAGCCCTGGGGCCGCATGGCGCTTGGCTGTTGGAGCCCTACTCGGACCTGCCAACAAGCGTAGGGCTGAACACGAGCCCGATGGAGGCCCTCCACGAGACCGCGCGGATTGCCGTGGAGAACGATTTCCAACTCTGCGTGCACGCGATCGGCGATCGCGGTAACCGTGAGACGCTTGACGTCTTCGAGGCCGCTTTTCAGGCGAACCCGGACACGTCGGACCTGCGATGGCGCATCGAGCATTCCCAGCACCTTCATCCCAACGACATCCCTCGGTTCGGGCAACTCGGTGTGATCGCTTCGATGCAAGGCATCCACTGCACGTCCGATGGTCCGTGGGTGGTTCCGCGCTTGGGTGAGCAGCGTGCGCGCGAAGGCGCCTACGTGTGGAGGGACTTGTGGGAGACAGGCGCGGTGATAAGCAACGGCACCGACGCGCCCGTCGAAGACGTGGATCCAATCGCCAGTTACTACGCGACCGTGTCGCGCAAGATGAAAGACGGTAGCGTCTTCTTCCCCGAGCAGCGCCTGACCCGTATGGAGGCACTTCAGACTTACACGAGCTTGGCCGCCTTCGCAGGGTTCGAGGAAGACATCAAGGGGACGCTGACGCCGGGCAAGCTCGCGGACATAACGGTGCTGTCCAAGGACATCTTGACGGTAACGGAGGAGGAGATTCCGACGACGGAAGTGGTCTACACGATCGTCGGTGGGAAAGTCGTCTATACGAGGCCGAGCGAGTAGGCCTGGTCGAGCAAAGAGTCTAAGGAACCGGGCCGCGCCGAGAGGGACTCGATCAGGGCGCGGCCTTGGCGTGTGCATCCTCGAAGTTCCTTGCGGGAGAAGGCGCTTCGCGTAGTCCAGTGCGGACGGCACCGAACTTGCCACTGGGCGAGTGAACCCATCTACAGTACGCCCAAACGATCGTATGCTTTTTAGGCTTTCAGTCGCCGCGACTCTATGCTTGCCCGTGTTGCTTGCCCCGGGAGGGGTGGCGGCTCAGACTGGTGCCCGCCGAAGCGTTGCCGATGACTTGCAGTCACAGGTTGTGGCGTTCACGCGGCAGCGAGCGACGCACGCCGGCCTGCCACTCGGGGACTACGTGGTCCGTGGCAATGCCGCCAAAGCCGGTGTCGCTTTGAGTGAAGACGCCGCTTCGCTCTCGTCAACCATCGTTTCGGCTTGGTGGCTTTATATCCTGCTCGGCTCGTTTGCCGGGGCCGGACTCTATCTCGTCCGCCGTTCGGAGTTGAAGCGTGTGCAATTGAGGAACCGTTTGGAGATAGAGCGCATCGAGCGCGAGAGGCTAAAGGAACTGGACGAGGCGAAGTCTCGATTCTACGCCAACATCTCGCATGAGCTGCGCACCCCGCTGACGCTGGTGCAGGGCCAGATCGAAAGCGTCCTTTCTCAGATGAGGGGAGCGGCGGCCCCGGAGTCAGTCGAAAGGAAGCTGCGCATGGCCGCTCGCAACGCCCGGCAGCTACAACAACTGATCAACGAGTTGCTCGATCTGTCGAAGCTGGAAGCAGGCCGGATGGAACTGAACGCCGTCCGCGCCGATGTCGTCCCGCTGCTCAAGGGTGTCGTCGCCTCTTTCCATTCGGCGGCGGAGGAAGAGGAGCTCGACCTGAGTTTCTGCTGCAGCGCGGGCTCGGTCGTGCTGCGGTTCGATCCCGACAAGATCGAGCGCGTGATGACGAACCTGCTGTCGAACGCACTGAAGTTCACCCCCGCCGGCGGTAGCGTGACGGTTAGAGCAGCGGTCCGCGATGAGCCGGCCGAGACGGCTAATGCCAAGGCTGCGGATGCTGATCGCTCTTTCGAGATCACCGTCGCCGACACCGGTATCGGGATCACGGCGGACCGACTGCCCTATGTCTTCGACCGCTTTTACCAGGCCGGTCCGCCGCTCAGCCGAGAGCACATTAGCACCGGCATCGGGCTCGCTCTCGCCCGCGAGCTCGTCGAGCTGCACGGCGGGACGATCAGCGTGACGAGCCAGGCCGGCGTCGGCAGCGAGTTCGTCGTCCTACTGCCCCTAGCCGGCGCAGACGAGATTGTCGTGCCCAGCGCCGATCAGCCAACCGCGGCACCGTTCCTATCACGGATCCAAGAGCCGGTCGCGGAGCTGACTTCTCCCGATTCACCGCCTGGTGAATCGGATGGTCCGGACGTGGGCCGTGACCTCGTCTTGATCGTGGAGGACAATGCGGATCTGCGCTCGTATTTGCGTGAGCAGCTGGAAGGGGAGTACAAGATCGTCGAGGCCGTGAACGGCGAGGAAGGCATTGAGGTCGCGATGTGCGCCATCCCCGCCCTGATCGTGGCGGATGTGATGATCCCGGGGATCGACGGCTACGAGATGAGTCGCGTCCTGCGAGGCGATGAGCGAACCAGCCACGTCCCTATCATTCTCCTCACGGCTAGGGCATCGATGGAAAGCAGGCTCGAGGGGTTGGACGCCGGCGTCGATGACTACGTGACCAAGCCGTTCCACCCGCCCGAGCTGAGAGCTCGCGTCAGGAATCTCATAGCCCAACGGCGTCGTTTGCGTGAGCAGGTCTT
>JBDHAS010000250.1:0-5860 GCA_039588015.1 Gemmatimonadota bacterium
CACGTAAGCCGTCCTCAATGAACAAGAGGCCCCGCATTAAGGTGTTGCGGAGCCTCTAGTTGTCGGGGAGTGGAGCGGATGGGATTCGAACCCACGACCTCCTGCGTGCAAGGCAGGCACCGAACGCCAGCCAGCGCCAGTGGCCGCCAGTTTATGCGGGTCTTCGAGGTTTGAGCGCTGACCAGCGCCAGCCAGCGCTGGTAGGTTTTGTCACCGCCGTTGTCACCGCGACAGCCGCGACAGAGTCCTACTCGTACTTGTCCAGCAACGCCTGGAAGCGCGGGTGGTCGGGTAGGGAGTCCCAAGTGGGATCAGCATCTCATCACGCTCCTCGACGACGATCAGTCGATCTACACGTCACTCCGGTATGCCCACCCGGAAGGGATCATCTCCTTTGTCAACGAGGAGGGCACGTCTAAGAAGGTGCTCACTCATTGCCGTCGCTGTCCGGAACCGGTCGTCGCGATCGCGAACAACCTCATGCACGCAATTCCAGAGCGTGAATAGCCCGATCTGGAAGCCGTGGACTCACCGGAGTGGTCACTCGCGTCGAAGCGCAACCATCGGATCCAACCGCGCCGCGCGCAGCGCCGGAACCATCGTCGCTACGAACGCCACTCCTGCGAGCAACAGCGTAATCCCGACGAACGTGACCGGGTCCGACACGCTGACGCCGTAAAGCAGGCTCCCGAGCGGCAGCGCGGCCGCGAAGGCGAGCACGAGTCCGATGACCACGCCCACCCCAACCAGCATCATCCCTCGCCCGACCACTAACTGCATTACGTCGCCCGGGCGCGCGCCCAGCGCGACCCGGATCCCCACTTCGCGGGTGCGCTGCGCCGCGGCGTAGGAGACGACGCCGTAGAGTCCAATGGTCGCGAGCAGGACGCCCAGCCCACCGAACACACCCAGCAAGATCCCACCGATCCGGGGCGCGAAGAGCATGATGCCCAGGTGCTCAGTCATCGTCTTCGACTCCATGATCGGCATGCCCTCATCGACCAGCAGGATCTCGCGCCGCAAAGTGGACAGCATCGGTTTCGGGTCGCCGCTGGTCCGCGTGACCAGCGCCATGAACCCACGGTGTCTCTGCAGGTGGGGCAAATACAGGTACGGTCGCGGTTTCTCGCCCAGCGTCCGCACCTTGGTGTCCCGCGCCACCCCGACAATCTCGCGCAGTTCTCCTTCGGGACTGCCCAGACGTAAACGCTTCCCGATGGGGTTTTCGCCGGGCCAGAAGCGGCGTGCGGCGGCGTCGCTGACGATGGCAACCCGCGGCGCCGACTCGTCGTCCTGTTCCTGGAAGTCACGACCCTGCAACAGCGGGATGCCCATCACATCGAAGTAGCCGGAACTGACGGTCACGGCATCGATGCTGGGCGCTTCGCCTTCCGGCGTGGCCACACCCTCCACGAAAAGCTCGTTCGTGTTGAGCGACACGCCCAGCGGCATGCGGCTGGCCAGGGCGGCGCCCTCGACTCCGGGAAGCGTTCGGGCCCGCTCTACCACACTCGACAGGAGGTCCCGGGCTCGACTGTCCTCGTATGCCGCGATCGACGGTGACAGCATGATGATGGCCACGCGTTCCCGCTCGAAGCCGGGATCGATGTCCTGCGCGGAGATCAGGCTGCGGACGAACAGGCCCGCACCGATCAGCAGCACGAGTGAGATCGCGACTTGCGCGACGACGAGCGAGTCGCGCAGACCGAACCGCCGCCGCCTCCCTCCCACATTATCCAGTTCGTCTTTTAGTGCCGGAATCAGCTCGGGCTTCGTCGCCTGCAACGCCGGCGCGAGGCCGAAGAAGACGCCGGCCAGCACTGAGACGAGGAACGTGAAGGCCAGCACCCGGCCGTCGATCCCGAGATCGAGGGTCAGCTGAAACATGATGGGCGGTTGAAAGCTGACCAGGAGATTCGCCGTCCAGATGGCGATCAGCAGCCCGAATACTCCGCCCAGAATCGCCAGGACCAGACTTTCTGTCAGCAGTTGCCGGATCAGGCGGCCGCGGCCCGCGCCGATGGCGAGCCGGATCGCCACCTCCTTGCGCCGCGCGAGGGCCCGGGCGAGAAGCAGGTTCGCCAGGTTCGTGCAGACGATCAGCAGCAGCAGGCCGACGACGGCCATGAGCAGCGCCGCCACCGGCATCAGTGCCCGGTCCACAACGGGATGCAGCCGCACATCGTTCGTGGGGATGATCGTGAACCGGCGGTTATCGTTACTCTCCGGGTAGGTCGTCGCCAACTGCCGGCCCAATACGTTCATCCCGGCCTGCGCCTGCTCGGGCGTGACGCCCTGCCGCAGACGGCCTTTGACCATCAGCCAGCGTGAGCCGCGGTCTTCCAGGTCATCTCCGCCGAAGTGGGCCCGCGTGGTCACCGGAATCCACATCTGCGAGGCGAACCCCACGTACAGCCCTTTGAACTTCGGTGATGCGACGCCGATGACCTCGAAGGGTCGGCCCTTCAACCGCAACGTCCGGCCCACGATGTTCGGGTCGGCTGCGAAGCGCCGCCTCCAGAGACCGTCGCTGATCACGACGACCGGCGCGGCGCCCGGCGCATCGTCTTCGCCGGGGATGAAGGTGCGACCCCTGGCCGCCGGGACACCCAGAAGCTCGAAGTAATTGCCGGAAACCGCCTCGCCCATGACGACCTCCGACCGATCGCCCACATCCATGCTGAGCAAATCCATCGTGTAGCCGGTGACGCCGACGAACAGGTCGTCGCGCCCTCGGATGTCGAGGTAGTCGGGATAGGCGTTGGGCACGGGTTCCTCGTCGCCTTCCTGCGAGTAGATCTCCACCAGCTCGCCCGGCGATTCGACCGGCAGCGGGCGCAGCAGGATGGCGTTGACGATGCTGAAAATCGCGCTGTTGGCTCCAATCCCCAGTGCCATCGTCAGGACGGCGACGAGCGTGAAGCCAGGCCGCTGCATCAGCCGGCGAATCGTATAGCGCAGGTCGGCAAACAATGTTTCCATTTTTGAGCGAGGGTATGTGGGCTCGGCCCGGTCTCGGCTAAGGGTCAGGAACGCCCGGTTTCGCCCCTCAGTACGAGGCGAGCCCGGCCGGGGTGTCAGCGTTCAGCACGGCTCAACGTCGCTTCGGCTCGTGACTGGGTCGTATCGGCTCGTGGACGGATGTGACGGGGCGCTGGTTATTTGGCACCGACGCCACGCTCGCTCGGTGAGCGATCTTCGGCCCGGACCGCAAGGTGAGTCGTCGAGCTCGAACTGTGCAAGGCGGCGGATACACTATACATCGTGAATTGTCGTGGTCAGTTGGCCCCCGTCTTGGAGAAGAGGCATGTCGTTTTGTCTTTGAGGGTTCTTTGAGCGCTAGAGGCAACACATGGCGGCGAAGGTAGGAACGCTTGACCGAACCGGCACGGGGGGGCGCCGCTGTAACCTATTGCGACGCCTAACGTTGTCGGAAATGGAGCGGATGGGATTCGAACCCACGACCTCCTGCGTACAAGGCCGCCTACTGGCGCCAGCCAGCGCCAGTGACCGCCAGTTTATGCGGGTCTTCGAGGTTTGAGCGCTGACCAGCGCCAGCCAGCGCCGGTGGGTTTTGTCACCGCATTTGTCACCGCGGCGCTATACCGCTCGGCACAACCATGCGTTCAGGATAACCTCCCGCTGTAATTAGGTTCGCTGCTTGCTTGGCACGCGCCCTGCCCGTAGTGTGTGAGCGAATACCTCGCACAGTCCTGGAGCGAAAGGAGGTTGCAGGATGAACGCTCCACGGATCAGGCCCCTACAATTCTGGTTGGCACTGCTCACCGCCCTAACGTTAGCATGCGCATCGACTGGACCGCCGCGCTATTGGACCGGGTTTTACCCAACATACGAGAACTTCGAGCGCTACTTCGATGAGCGGGGCCAAGCCCTGGATCCCGTCGAAGGGATCTGGGCCAGCCTGGACACACTGACGGCCACCGCAGATCTATTCATCATCATCCGCGACAGTTCTTACGCCGGCTACGACTTCGTGGGCCTAAGACCACCGCTAGTACTCCCCCTCGCAGGGCAGTACCTCGTACACACTCGCGAAGGGCCGATGGTAGTTGCGTTCACCCCGGCTGGCGCTAAGAACAGAGCTGAGCTTTTTGTGGCCCTTCGGCACTCCTCGGGCGACGAACGCGTCTACGAGTACACCGATGCCGCTGTATTACGTGGGGAGGATTGCACCGACAAGCTGTGCCTGGGCGTTTACTTCATCGCAGCTGATGGAAGACTACACCGCACACGGGCCCCCGCCGAAGATCACTCCTCAGGCTGTGGCTGGATTAGGATACACCCTCCTCCGTAAGCCAATCGGACAGTCCTGCTTACACTGGAAGGCGAGACAGGACCATCGGTATGAACGCTCCACGGATGAGGACCCTCCTCGGGTTAGTACTGCTCGCCGCCCTACTGTTGGCGTGCGCATCGACTGGGCCGCCGCGTGTTTGGACTGACTTTCCCGCGACGTATTCGAACTTCCGCCGTTACCTCGACCAGCGGGGCGAGGACCTGGACCCAATCGAGGGGGTATGGTCTCCCAAGCCAACCCCAGAGAATCCGTTATTTGCGTCGGTGCCCCAGGATCTCGTTATTATCCGCGACAGTTCCTACGAGGGCTATGAGTACGTAGGCGTCCTGGTCTCCGAATCTCAAGGGGTCCCTGCTATGGTTGCGGGCAACCAAGCTCGGGTCAGGGGCACGATTTGGATCGCGCTTCGACCTCTTGAGAGCAAGTCAGGCGTCTACCAGTATGTTGATGCGGCAGTGCTGAGAGGAGAGAAGTGCTACGACTACCCGTGCCACGGTATTTGTGTCATTACAGAAGAAGGGGAACTAGTCCAGGCACGGGATGTCGACGGAATATACTGGCCCCGGCCTCGCCGGATCAGGAGATACCCGCCTCCGTAAGCCAACGGAACACGCTCAGCGGTACCGTTCAGTTCCAGATCACCACATCCACGGTGCGCGTTACCGCAAACGCGACGGGGAAGTTAATCCAGACGGGAACGGCCTCGTAGTTAATGCGGGCGGGAGTGAACTCAAACTTGCGCGCAGCGCGGAGCGCTGCTAGGTCGAGCGCTTGGTGTCCGGAACTTTCGCCGACCTGGACGTTGAGTACGCGACCGTCAGTGCCGACCAAGATCCAGATGGACACCCTGCCGCCAATCCCGGCGTTCTGGAGATTCCTAGGGTAGTAGCGCATTAGGGTCTCCACAGCTTCGCTTGGATCCCTGAACTCGGGCCCCACAGTGAACGGCGTGCTGAACGCCCCTTTGACATCAGCGACGTGATCCAGCAGCAGCCTCACTAACTCGGTGTGGCCAGCCGCAGTCGCCGCCGTCAACGCTGTCCCGCCCTCCTTGCCCTGCGCGTTCACATCGGCACCGTACTCCAGCAGCAAGTTCACGACATCGGCATGGCCACCCACAGCCGCGATCATCAGCGGTGTCAGGCCACCCTCCTTCTCTTTCGCGTTCACATCGGCGCCGCGCTCCACCAGCACGGTCACGACCTCCGTATGGCCACCTAGCGCCGCAGACATTAACGGCGTCCAATTATCCTTGCCCTTCGCTTCCGCGTCGGCGCCGTGCTCCAGCAGCAAATTCACCATTTCGGTAAGGCCATCGAACGCCGCCCGCATCAGCGCGGTCCAGCCATCGTTGTTCGACGCGTTCACGTCGGCGCCCCGCTCTAGCAGCAGGGCCACTACCTCAGCATGCCCACGCACCGCCGCGACCAGCAAGGGCGTCCAACCATCCTCGTTTCTCGCGTTCACATCGGTGCCCTGGTCGAGCAGCGTCCTCACGTCGTCAACGCGCCCCTCACGGACCGCCGTCAGTAGGGCGGCTTC
>JBDHAS010000251.1:0-7878 GCA_039588015.1 Gemmatimonadota bacterium
CGACATCGAGGATCGACTTCGTGCCGTCCGACGACGCTCCGCCGGCCTCCTCGATGACCATCGCTACGGGAGACGCCTCGTACAGCAAACGCAGCTTCCCCTTCGGGCTCTTCGCGTCCAAGGGGTACATGAAGATGCCGCCGTAGAGGAGCGTGCGATGGAAGTCGGCCACCAGCGATCCGATGTAGCGAAGGCTATAGCCCTCTTCCTTCAGGTGATCGACGGCCTTCTGCTGGCCGCGCGACCAGCGCTTGTAGTACGCCTCGTTCACGCTGTAGATCTTCTGCCCCGGATCGGGAATCCTCATGTTGGGATGCGATAGCAAGAACTCGCCGATCGACGGTTCCAGCGTGAAGCCGTGCACCCCCGCGCCGGTGGTATACACGAGCATCGTGGACGATCCATAAACGATGTAGCCGGCGGCGAGCTGACGTCGTCCCGGCTGCAGCAGGTCCTCCAAGTTGCCGCGCTCGCCCTTGGAGATCTTCTTCTGGACGGAAAAGATGGTGCCCACCGAAACGTTGACGGCAATGTTGCCGGAGCCGTCGAGCGGGTCGTGCAGAAGAACGTAGTTGCCGCATGGAAACTGATCGGGGATCGGTATCGGATCGTCGATCTCCTCCGAGGCCATCACACAGAGGTTGCCGGTATGGTCCATGGCGTCGAACACGACGTCGTTGGCAAACTCGTCTAGCTTCCGCACCTCCTCGCCCTGGACGTTGAACCTCCCCGCGCTGCCCACGATATCGACCAGGCCCGCGCGGTTGACCTCGCGGCTGATGATCTTCGCGGCGAGGGCGATGTCATAGAGAATGTTGGAGAACGCGCCCGTCGCTTCGGGGTAGAGACGTTCCTGTTCGATGATGTGACGGCTGAGAGTGACTACGGCTCCTTCCCGCATTGCTGGCCTCCTGGCGTTCGACGGCGGGATGCTGTGTCAGTTGAGCGAGGCACGATGTCCGAAACGGGGGAGACAAACCGCGCCCGCCCACAAACTAGGACGACTCGCACCTAGAGCCAATGCCCGAAGGGAGCCGGGCCGGCTCCCCTCGGGCTCGTAGTCAACGACTAGTGGCCGGCGGCGCCTGCGGCCACCGACACGTCCGGTTTCGGTGTCTCCTTCGTATGGGCCGGCAGGATCGGATATCTTATTTCGGGCTGTTCGCCCGTGAGAGTATTCAAGAACGCCGTTATGGCCTGCGTCTCGTCCTCATCGAGCGTCTGGCCCAGCTGCGCCGATCCCATGATCCCCACCGCTTGCGTTAGGCTCCATACCTTGCCGGAGTGGAAGTAGGGTGCGGTGAGCTCGATGTTGCGCAGCGTGGGCGACTTGAAGACGTACTCGTCGCTGGCCGTCTGCGTCACCGCGAAACGCCCCTTGTCCTCGGGCGGAAGGATGTCCAAGCCCGGCTTCTCGACGACGCCGAAGGGGAAGTAGCCGGCGCCACCCACGTTGACGCCACCATGGCAGGCGGCGCAGCCCTTGTCCATGAACAGCCTCAGTCCCTTTTTCTCCATGGCGCCGAGGGCTCGACCGTTACCCTTCAAGTACTGGTCGAACCGGGAATCGGGCGTCAGCAGCGTCGCCTCGAACGCCTCTATCGCCGCCGCCATGTTCTCGAAGGTGACCGGGTCCTCGTCGTCGGCGAACACGGTAGAGAACCGCTCGACGTACTCGGGGATGCTCTGCAGCGTCTCGACGGCCCGCTCGGGAGTGTTGTTCATCTCCACTGCCGCCTGCACGGGCCCCATCGCTTGCTCCTTAAGGTCCGCTGCGCGGCCGTCCCAAAACTGAGCGATGTTCAGCACCGAGTTGAGAACGGTAGGCGCGTTGCGCGGACCTTTCTGCCACCCGTGCCCGATCGACGTCTCGAGCATGTCCACGCCGCCCAGCCCCATGTTGTGGCACGTGTTGCAGCTGATCAACCAGCTGGAGGACAAACGTGGCTCGAAGTAGAGCATTTTGCCCAGCTCGACGGCCTCCGGCGTCATGGGAGTTTCGGCGAGTGCGGGCGGCGAGTCGGGAAGCGGCTCGAATAACGCTTGCGCCCTCTGCATAAGCTCGTCCTGTACGCTCGATGCTCCAACCAATGCAAGGAGCGGCAGGAGGAGAAGAACCTTCTTCATTCAGGGACCTCCTCTTCGTCCAACCGATCAAGAGTGCACAGCGACAATCGTCTCACAGCGTTTCAGGACTCAGCCCGGCGGACCGACCAGACCGTGGCAGGTGTACCGCAGCAACGTCACCGCATGGCCGCGAAGCCAAAGCGCGAAGCGTAGCCACACATCGAGCAATCTGATGGCTGCGACAAACATCGCTCTTTCAGTCAGCCGTCGTCCCGTTCGCTTCTTCGTCCGACATGAAGGTCTCGGCCGCTGTCCCCGCCGGCTTGGCCGCCGCACCGGCCGCGCCGCCCCGGCGCCGTGCGATTTCTTTGTACCAGCGGGAATGGTGCCGCTTAACCGACTCTTCGGACATCTTGCCGGTCAGCCACGTCCAGCTCATCGGGTACTCCTCCGGATGGAATATCACGAAGAAGAAGTGCCAGACGAGAACGGCGAGCGTGGCCAGCCAGGCTTCATAGTAGTGGATCGTCTGCGCGGCCGGAACGATCCAGCTCGGCAGGATCTTCACCGACCACTGCGGGAACCAGAGGACCAGGCCGGTGAGGATCATCAGGATCGTTCCCCAAATCAGCGCCCAGTACTCCGCCTTCTGCGAGTAGTCGTAGCGGCCGAACTCTACCTTCCTTTTCGTTCTCCAGGTATAGAAGCGAATGTTGTTGACGAAATCCTTGATGTCCTGCCACGTCGGTACGATCGACAGAAATTCCTTTCGCCCCCGTCTCGTCGCGAAGACGTAGTACATATGGTAGATGGCGGTGATGATCATGACGACGGCGAAGATTCTATGCAGGTCGCCTCGCATCGTCTCGGTCATTCCCAAGTCCGCTAACGCTACCACCCACCAGGCGTCCGGATAACGCAGAGCGAAGCCCGTAACCACCAAAGCGATGAAAGCGACCGTGGTCAGCAGGTGCTGAACGATCTGGGTGCGGTCGAACCGTAATACCCAGCTGTTGCCCTCTTCCTCCTTCCGCCGCTCGATCATGAAGTAATTCATGATCACCAAGTTGTGCAGGACCATGCCCCCGACGATCAGGACGATCGCGACGATATAGATCTTCTGAATCCAGTAGTTGATCGGATTCGCGCTGATCGAGGTGGTCTCGTGCGTGTAGCTGTGGGCGAAATTCGTATCCGCGTTGTCGTGGCACTGGCCGCAAGTTCCGACCAGGTTCGCCTCGCTGATGCTCGATTCCGGATCCGACTCGGGCAGTACCGAGTGCGCCGTGTGGCAGCTGGCGCACGTCGCCGACAGCTCGCAACCCCGCTGCGCTGCCCATCCGTGATAGCTGTCCACGTAGGTCCCAACCACACCACCCTGCAGGTTGTACTTGGCGACGATCACCGGGTCATCGTGACAGCGCCCGCAGGTCTCCGCGGCCTGGTTCGCGGCACAGGTCCGCGCGTCGGGGTCCTTGGCCGAGAGGATCAGATGCTCGCCGTGGCAGTCGGTGCAAGAAGGGCTATCTCTGACGCCCGTCTTCAGCGCCCGGCCGTGAATCGAGCGGTCGTACTCGAGTTGGATATCGGGATGGCACTGCCCGCAGGTGCGCGAAACATTGAGCGGATTGATGCGCGAATTCGGATCGACCGATCCCTTCAGGTCGTGAACGCCGTGGCAGTCTGCGCACGACGCCGCCGTCGCGATCCCGCGCTCGGCGCCCTGCCCGTGGACCGATTGCGCGTAGGAGGCGAAGCTCTGCGGCAGCTTGACGATCTGATCCGTCAGCAAGCCGGCCGTGCCGTGACAGGTCGCACACGTGTTCGGCAGCCGGACCTTGTGCGTCCGCGAGCGCGGATCGCGGCTGGACAGTATCGAGTGCGTGCCGTGACAGCTCGCGCAGGTGGGGGCCCGCGGATTCCCGCGACTCAACGAGTACCCGTGGATGCTCTCATCGAATATCTGACCGACGCGGCCATGGCAGGCGGCGCAATTGGGAGCGGCCACCTCCGCCGCGTGCGGAATCTGCGAATCGATCAGATCCTGGTGACAGTTCACACACGACAGTCCGAGGCTGCCGTGAACGGAGCCCGCCAGTTCTTCCGCGTCCACGACGAGCCGCTCCGGGTCTTCCTGCCCCTGGAACATGGAAGCCGAGGAATGGCACATCAGGCAGGTCTCGTTGTCCTGTGCCCGGACCGGCCCAGGCCGTCCCATGAGGAGGCCCGGTATCAAGCTCACCAGAGCCACAACGCCCCAAAAGCGTCTCATATTACCACTCCGAGAAATTCCACCGGGTTGGGGCTACCGAGGGCTAGGGCTTGAGGTAGAGCCCTTTTTCACTCGCTCTCTGGCTTTTCCGGCTGTGTGAGAACGATTCTTACATAATGATAAAGCAAACACCGTGCCCAAGCTTGACGTTATACCGGGCAGGGCTCTACTCCTAATCATGCTAAGAATGGACGCCTTCCGAGACCCTCCCCCGGGGGGTCTAGCCGGATAGCGATCGAATCGTCCTCCAGACGACAGGAATGCTGAAGAAGAGGACCATGCTCACCCCGGCATACAGGGCAGCGATAAGCAGCTGCACAAAGAATCCCCCGCTGCCGACGCCGAATTTGCCCGCAGCGTTTACCCGGGTGATGGACCGCGAGGCGAAGAAGAATGCTAAGGCCAACTGGAGGACGGCTGCGAAGAGTGCCAGCGCGAGCATGTGAGAACCTCCACTGTCGCTTGTCGGTAGCGATACTCCAATATGCCCGCCACGGCGCCGCGGCGGCAAGGATGGGAGCGGGAGGCCGGGCTCGGCGCTGGCTCTGTGGCATCCGCTCCGCCTATCTTTCTCGCGTGACCGGAAGGCGAGGAGAACCAAGACAGAGTATGTCGCAAGCGGCCTATCTTAAGCTGGGAAGCGCGGAACTGCAGGAGCGGGCCCGACGGGCCGTGGCGATGCTGGCCGACTGTCGAGCCTGCCCCCGCGACTGCGGCGTGAACCGCCTGGAGGACAAGTGGGCGGCGTGTAAGACGGGCCGCCACGCGGTTATCAGCAGCTGCTTTCCCCATCTGGGCGAAGAGGATTGCCTGCGGGGCTGGAACGGGTCCGGGACGATCTTCTTCTCCCACTGCAATCTGCGCTGCGTATTCTGCCAGAACTTCGACATCAGCCAGTCGGTCAAACCGGGACCGGCCCGAACGGGTTCGCGGCCTGAAGAGATCGCCGCGATGACGCTGGAGCTGCAACGGCTGGGCTGTCACAACATCAACTTCGTCACGCCGGAGCATGTGGTGCCGCAGGTCATCGAGGCGGTCGCGGTAGCCGCCGAGAACGGGCTCGCGCTGCCGATCGTCTACAACACCAGCGCCTACGATTCGATGGAGAGCCTGGAGCTGCTGGACGGGATCGTCGACATCTACATGCCGGACTTCAAGTACTGGTCCTCCGAGGCCAGCGCCCGCTATCTAAAGGCGGACGACTACCCCGAGGCGGCTCGGGCCGCGATCGCCGAGATGCACCGGCAGGTCGGGTTCTTGAAGACAGACGGCGATGGTCTGGCAACAAGAGGTGTTCTGATCCGCCACCTGGTGATGCCGGGCGGCCTGGACGAGACCCGGGCAATCCTCTCGTGGATCGCCGAGGAGTTGGGAAAAGACACCTTCATCAACCTGATGGACCAGTACCGCCCTGCCTGGCGAGTGTGCGCCGACGCATACCCCGAGATCAACCGGCGGGTCACCTCGGATGAGTTCGAGAAGGCCGTGGAGATCGCGCTCGAGCTGGGGCTGACGCGGCTCGACGATCGGCGATCGGCGGTAAGGGCCCTGAGGCGCCTTCGCTTGATCTGGCCCGAATGATCCTCCGTAACGCGAACCGGGGCCCAGTATCCCGGGGCCCCGGTATCACAACCGCTTCAAACGCTCGCGATTAGGTCGCGCTCCTACCTCTAGAAGTTCAACACCAGGCCGGCCGAGAACGGCCAGACCCACGCGGTGCTACCGGTGAAGCCATCGTCCTTACTAGTGAACGCGATATCGCCCTGCGGGCTGACGACGAGGCCGACATTCCTGGCGAACATGTAATACAGCTTCGCGCCGGCGTTGATGGCGAAGTAGGTCTTCGACTCGGCGTCCTGCACGTCCGGGCTGAAGTTCATCGCACCGGCACCGGCGTTGACCAGGATCTTCAGTTTGCCGTCCGGTGACCCGTAGACCACATAGCCGAGCTTACCCATGAAATGCAGGACGTCGACGTCCGGGCCCGTCGCTTCCGACCCCTCGATCTTGGCCCCACCATGACGGCTATAATCGACCTCGCCCATGACGATGACCTTGGGCGTAACGAAATACCCGATGCCGCCACCAAACCCGAAGCTGGCATCGACCAAGTCAGAGATGTCGAAGGTCGGTACGTAGTAGCCGGCGTGAGCCTCGATCATCCAGGGCTGCTCCGGCCGTTGGGCCATTGCGGGGCTCGACAACCCGAATCCCAAGGCGACGAGAACCGCGACAGCATGCAGTGACTTCATTTTGCGTTCTCCCTTCATTTCCGTAAGGTGTGTTACGATCGACTGTCATACTACCTGGAACTGTCCAGGACAGTATACGGGCAGTCTTGATTTGTCAATGTTTTGTCTATGTATGAAACTGGTCAAAGTGCGCCAACTAACGATCCTGGCCCAGGACCGTTCCCGAGCGACCTTGACCTGATTCAAGAAGACGTGTTCAGATAACCTGACGCAGAATGACTACCAGCGCAGCGATGCTGGCCATCACGAGAACCGTGACCCGTGTGTATCCGCGGTCGAGAATCCGCGCCGTGCGGCCGGAGACCCAGAACCCGATCAGGATTCCGGGCACCAGCGTGAGGGCGAGCCAGAACTCCGGTACGCCAAAGCGACCTATGGCTGCCAGTGCGATCAGCGAGACGCTGGCGCCGATCAGGAAGAACCCGGAGAGCGTTGCCCGCAACTCGGCCCCCGGCTTGTGCTGGAGGAGCAGCGCGATCGGCGGCCCGCCGACGGCCGCTGTGGTTCCCATGAAGCCCGAGAGCAGACCCGCCGTAACGAGGCCCGGCGCCGTCGGGCGAACTCGGATCGGCAGCAGGCTGATGACCACGGCCGCCAAAACGAGGACGCCGAACATCAACGAAATCTGGTCGCGCGGCATAACGGTCAACGCGGCCGCGCCCAGCGCGGCACCCGGAACACGGCCTGTCAGCCCCCACGCGACGCCGAAGAAGTCGATGGAGCGCCGCTCGCGGTGGGCGAGGAGCAGCGTCAGCACGATTGAGACGCAGAGCAGCGGGCCGGGCAGCAGGCGCGGCTCGATCAGGGCTAACAGGGGAACAGCGACGAGCGATAGCCCGAACCCTATCGAGCCCTGCACGGCGGCGCCGAGGACCACCGCCGTGGACACCGCTAGGATCTGAAGTGCGGTCACCTCGCGTTCGGAGCTATGATCGCCTTGGTGACGGTCAGCGCTTCGACATCGGACAGGGCATCCCCCGCCCTCTCCAACGGATAGCGTCCACCGATCACTCGGGCGAACGGCAGCCGGTCGCGGTTCTTCGCCAGCAGGCGGAGCGCCCGGTAGAAGTGGCCGAAGTCGAGACCCCAGCGGCCGCGCACGTCGGCGTGCTTGCGGTTGATGTCGATGTGCGGGTTGATGGTAACCGGAAGCCTTCGGGCACGGCGTCAGGGTTGCCCGCGCACTCGAGCACCACGTCAACGCCTCGTCCCTCGGTCAACTCACGGATCGCGCCGTCGCGCTCATCCGGCGAATGTTCGCTCACCGACAAGGTGACGTCGGCGCCC
>JBDHAS010000252.1:0-10078 GCA_039588015.1 Gemmatimonadota bacterium
CTTCTTCTCCGCTCCCCGCCTGCGCACGGCCACGGTACCCGCCTCCGCCTCCCGGTTCCCGATCACCCCCAGGTATGGCACCTTCTGCAGCTCACCGTCCCGGATTCGGTACGACAGGGTCTCGGTTCGGTCGTCCAACTCCGACCGCAGACCCGCCTCCTGCAACGCATCCTGAACGGCGCGTGCCGGCTCGACCAGTTCGTCGGAGATCGGCAGCACGCGCACCTGGACCGGCGCCAGCCACACCGGAAACGCTCCGGCGAAGTGCTCGATCAGGCCGCCGACGAAACGCTCCAGCGTCCCGTAGATGGCCCGGTGAATCATCACCGGCCGATGGCGCTGGTTGTCGGCGCCGACGTATGACAGGTCGAACCGCTCGGGCAGCACGAAGTCGAGCTGAATGGTCGAGCCCTGCCACTCGCGTCCGATCGCGTCGAGGAACTTCACGTCTAACTTCGGGCCGTAGAACGCGCCTCCGCCCTGGTCGACGGCGAACGTTAATCCTCTGCGCTCGATCGCGTTTCGCAGGGCGTTCTCGGCATCATCCCAAACCTCGTCCGAACCGATCCGCTTCTGCGGCCGAGTCGAGAAGTCCAGCCGGTACCGCAGCCCGAACGTCCCGTAGATGTGGTCGACGAGGTCGAGCAGGGCGTATATCTCGTCCTCGACCTGGTCCGGCCGGCAGAAGATATGAGCGTCGTCCATCGTCAATCCGCGGACCCGCAGCATGCCATGCAGCGTACCCGACTTCTCGTTTCGGTAATCGCTGGCGATCTCGGCGTAGCGGATTGGCAGATCGCGGTAACTGCGCTGTCTCGAGGCGTAGATCTCCATGTGGGACGGGCAGTTCATCGGTTTGACCCGATAGTCCTCCTTCTCCCCTTCCATCTCCATGGACGGGAACATCACCTCGGAGTACGCCTGCAAGTGGCCCGACCTGCGGAACAGCGCTTCCCTCGCGATGTGCGGGGTGTAGACGAAGTCGTAGCCGCGGCGTAGGAGCTCGTCTTCCAGGAACCGGCGCAGGATGAACTGGATCATGGCACCTTTCGGATGCCAGTGGATCAGGCCCGGCCCGACATCCTCCTGGACGCTGAACAGGTCCAGGTCCTTGCCGATCAGGCGGTGATCGCGCCGGCGCGCCTCTTCCAGCCGCCGCAGGTGTTCTTCCAGATTCGGCTTCTCGAAGAAGCTGGTGCCGTAGATTCGCTGAAGCATCGGCCGCCGCTCATCGCCGCGCCAATACGCCCCCGCCGCGTGCAGCAACTTGACGTTCCTGACGCGCCCCGTGGACGGCATGTGCGGACCACGACAGAGATCGACGAACGACCCGTCACGGTAGACCGAGATGATATCATCCTCGCCGATCTCCTCGAGCCGCTCGAGCTTGTACGGGTCGTCCGAGAAGAGGGTCTCGGCCTCGGCCCGCTCCACCTCGCGCCGCTCGAACGCGTCGTCTTCGCCGATCACCTCCGCCATCCGCGCCTCGATCCTCTCGAGGTCCTCGGGAGTGAAAGGCTGCTCGACGTCGAAATCGTAGTAGAATCCGTCTGCAATCGGAGGACCGAAGCCGATGCCCGTGCCGGGCCAGAGGCTTCGCACCGCCGTCGCGAGGACGTGCGCCGCCGAGTGGCGCAGCACGTAGAGCGAGTCCTCGTCGCTGTCGTCTGCGGTCAGAAACCTGACCTTACCCGACCGCTGAATCGGCCGAGAAAGCTCGATGATTTCGTCATCCAGCTTCGCCGCGATCGCCTCCGCAGCAACATCACCGTCAATTCGCTCCGCCAGCTCGCGGGCCGAGATACCGGGCTCGACCTGTACTTCGGAGCCGTCCTGGAGCTCCAGCGTCAACATCTCCACGCCCACCTTTCTTGACTGCCGTAGTTCTACCGTGCGAAAAGCCGGGCCACCCCCGGATACGTCCGGAGCGCCCGGCACGCGCTTCGCAAAAGCTGTCGCGACCACCCGAGAGTGTCAAGGATGATGGATAATTGAATGACGAATATCGAAGATCTATTTCATCATTCGGTGTTCGATATTCGTTATTCGAACCTTGCAGCGCTTCCTCTTGTTCTTGGCCTGCCTGTGAGCGATCCTGATAGGCGCAGGCCAGCGCGAGATCGAGGAATCACGCAATATATCAGCCTGGACCGGAGGTCGAACGATGAAGGTGGCGTGCGCGCAGTTCCGTCACGAGGGCGACCGGACGATCAGTCTGGACAAGGCGATCGAGTGGATGGCGCGAGCCAAGGATCGGGGCGCCGATCTCATCGTCTTCCCCGAGTTGGCGCTCGATTTCTTCTTTCCGCAGGTGCGAGCTGACGTGCGGTACTTCGACTGGTCGGAGCCGATTCCGGGACCGACCACCGAGCGATTCCAAGCAGCCGCGGCAGAGTTCAGGCTTGTTACGGTCGCCAACGTCTTCGAGCGCGCGGCGCCCGGCCGCTACTACGATTCCTCGCCCGTCATCGACAGCGACGGCACGCTGCTCGGGACCAGCCGCATGCTGCACATCGCCGAGGAGCCAGGCTACAACGAGAAGTTCTACTATTGGCCCGGCGACACGGGCTGGCCCGTCTACGAGACGTCCGCCGGACGTGTGGGCGTCGCCATCTGCTACGACCGTCACTACCCGGAGCACTTTCGCGCCCTCGCCCTCGGCGGCGCCGAACTTGTCGTCGTGCCGACGGCGACATCGATGTCGGAACAGGCCTTCCGCGATGTATGGGAGATCGAGATCCAGGCGTCGGCCGTAGCCAATCAGATCTTCGTGGCCGTCGCGAATCGAGCGGGCGTCGACGGGGATCTGCAGTTCTTCGGCGAGAGCTTCGTCGCGGGGCCGGACGGCAAGATCCTCGCGCGTGCCCGCACCGATGAGGAGGAGCTGCTGGTGACGGAGATCGACTTGGGCGACATCGAGCGGGTGCGGCGGCACGTGCCATTCCTGCGCGATCTTCGGTACGACCTCTACGGCCAGCGCTAAGCCGCGTGGCGGGATTCCGGCGGAGCGCGGCGCGGCTAGCGGCTGCCGATTGCGCCAACCGGTTTCGAGGGCTAGTATTTCGCAGTCATTCCCTCGCAATCGACCTGCTCATCTCCCGCTGCCCAAGGTCGGGGGCGGTCGGGTATTCGCTTGCTTGCATACCAGGAGAAATCGGATGATTCGCCGAATGGCGCTCATCGTCGGGCTTGTCATATGCTGCGCGGCTCCGCTCCGGGGGCAGGTGCGGATCGGCCTGTCGGGCTTCGTCGGCGGGTATCTCCCGGCTACCGACCTCTTCGATTCGGTCCGGCCGGACACCACCGTCCCGATCATCCTCAACCTCGGCCACCAGGCGGGGCTTTTGGCCGGCGGCCGGCTGACCGTCCGCTTCTCGCGTCTGGCTGTGGAGGCCGAGGCAGGCTATGCCTTCGCCGACCTCGACGTACCCAGCGTCATTTCTGACGCCGTCTCGAACGATGCGTCGATCTTCCTGGGCAGCGTCAACGTTCTGTACGACGTGTTCCGGGCACCGTTCAGCCCGGTGAGCATCTATCTGTCGGGCGGTGGCGGAATAGTTGCGCGGAGCGGACAGTTCTTCGACGCGCTAGAGGGCACGGCCGATGCGGCGGCGGCCTTCGGCCTGGGTCTCCGCTTCGGTTTGGCGCCTGCCATGTTCCTGCGCTTCGACCTCCGGGACTATATCTCGTCGTTCGCGCCCCGAGCGCGAAGCGGATTTCAGTTCGATTCCAAAGTGCAGCACGAGCTAATCGGAACTCTGGCGCTCGAATTCTCGCTGACGCCGAGCCAATAGTCGAATCAACGCTGTTCGAAGCGGGCGAGACGCCAGTCGAGTCCTTGCCGCTCGAAGAACATCCGGAGCGCGAGCTCGTGGGTCCTGTCTTCGTGGGTGACGCTGAGCTGGTACTTCATCCCCTGCTTGACTGCCGCTTCGGCTTCAGCGCCCCTTAGGCTCAGCTCTTCAACCTCGATCGTCACGGCAAGTTGATCGGCGCTCTCGAATAGAAGGCCAAGAAATCTGGCGTCCTGCTCCGGTATCGCGCCGCGGTACACCTGGTCGCTCAGCCGGTCCAGGTCCTCACCCTCCAGCGCTAGTCGGTAGGTCTCCAGAAGCGACGCTATGGCAGCTTCCGGGCTCTCCGCCACCAGGCTATCCAGAACTGCCGGGGCTTCCGACTTCGCAGGCGGCCCGCCCTCTTCAACGGCCTCTGCGAGTTGTTGCCGGGCCAAAGCCGCCAAGTCCTCGAAGCCAATTCGGGCCGCTTCGAAGTCGATGGCCGCAGACACGATTTGCCCCTCCTCCAGGGCGCCTCCGGCTAGGGTCAGCCGCGACTCCAGTTCTCGAAAACGTTCCGGAAAGAGAGTGTCCGCAGCCGTCTCCACGGCTGTTCGCCGGGCGGACTCGGCCGCGGCGCGAGCCGCGAGCGCTTGCCGACGCGCATCGCCTAGCGGGGCGTTTTCCCCAGCCGGCCCGGCGACCGGCTCCGTCGGCCTGGCAGCCTCGTCCTGGGCCGTCGCTTCCGCGCCTTCGACGGGTGCACCGACCTCCGGCCGACCGCCGGTCGTCGCGCTGTCCGCCGCGGCCGGTGCGATGTCGAACGCCGCAGGCTCGCCGCCGCCAACTTGCTCGCCTTCACCCTCCGAGGCCTCCGATCCGGCTGGCCGCGAAGTATCCGGCCCGGACGACGACCCCAACTGTTGCCACACGACGCTCGCGAGCGCGATCACGGCCGCCGCAGCCACCACAGCACCGATACCCCAGATCCTCGGCCTTCCCGTCACGCGCCTGCGCGGCATTCGCGCTAATCGTCGCAATCGAGCGCCACGCTTCCCGGCCCTCAGGTCTTCGAGCAGCGCGTCCATCGTCGGGTACCGATCGCCTGGCTCTTTTCGGATCGCCCGTTCGATTACGAAGCGGAGGCTCTTGGGCACTTCGGGCCTGACCTTCTCCAGCGACTCTGGATATTCGTGAACGTGCTTGTAGACGATTCCAGCAAGGCTGTCCGCGGTGAACGGGAAGCGACCAGCCAACATCTCGTACGCGACCAACCCGAGCGAGTACTGGTCGCTGCGCCCGTCGACATCCTCCCTCTCCTCGCACTGCTCCGGCGACATGTAGTACGGCGTGCCCATCATGTCACCGGGCCGAGTGAGCGTGGCGACGGCGCCCAGAGGTTTCGCGATCCCGAAATCGGTGAGCAGCAGGCGCCCGGCATGGCTGCCTTCCAGCAGCATGTTCTCGGGCTTGATGTCCCTGTGTATGACGCCGCGGCTGTGGGCGAACGCGAGGGCATCCGCCGACTCGCGCAGATACCGGCGGCAGAGTCCGACGTCCAGCCGCGGAGTCCGTCGCAGTATCTGACGCAGACTCGGTCCCGCGACATACGGCATGGTGAAGAAGATGATCCCGCCGCGCTCCAGCACCTGGTAAACGTGAACGATGTGCGGGTGGCTCAGCTGGCCCGCTGTGCGGGCCTCCCTTTGGAAGCGGAGGACGATCTCGGCATGCTCGGTGAGCGCGGGAGGGAGCGCCTTCAGGGCGACGCGCCGATCGAGCGCGATCTCGTGGGCCAGGTACACTCGCCCCATCCCGCCGCGCCCCAACTCGCGTATGATGGTGAACTCGCCTTCGGTGGCCGCCCTCAGCCGGTCGGGTCCGAGGCCGCCGACGCCAGCAGCTCGTCGGCCTCGACGCCGTCGACGGGCGTGCCGCAGCCTGAACAGAAGACGCTGCCTTCCGACAGCTTAGCGCCACAATATGAGCAGGTACTCATCCAAGGCGATCACGACAATCAGAGACGAGGCGGAACCGAGGGCACCCTGCCAACGGGGCGAGCCCCACAATACTACTTCGTGCCTTGCAATTCGGACAAGCGGACGGTCACAAAACCCGGCTATTTCGTACACCGCCTGAGCGGTGCTATCTTAACATCACACGAGCGGCCCCATTTAACTACACCACGGAGGTCACCCATGCCCCGTCAGCTTGCGGCAGCTCTCACTTGCCTGGCCCTGCTGTTCCCGTCTGGCCTTGCCGCCCAGATGCAGATCACAGTCGGCGGCTTCGGCGGCGCGATCATCCCAGCGAGCGACCTGGTGGACGTGCTGATTCCAGACGTCGGTGCGCTCAGATTCGGGCACAAGACAGGCTGGAACGCAGGCGGCCGATTCGCGGTCTGGCCATCGAGTCGAATCGGCATCGAGGTCGAAGCGGCTTTCGTTGGCTCCAATGTCGATGTCCGCGGGATCTTGCCGCCCGATTTCGCCGAGGACACTACCATCAACGGTACCATGTTCGTCGGCAGTCTCAATCTGATGTACGCGGTCATCGCCCCGCCGCTCGACCCGGTCGCCGTGTACATATCCGGAGGGGCCGGGATCGTAAGCCGTGGCGGTGACTTCTGGGAGGGCGCCGAAAGCACGACGGACTTTGCCGGCGTCGTCGGGGTCGGACTACGCTATGGTCTGGGCCCAGGCTGGCGCATTCGGTTTGACGTGCGGGACTACATCTCGTCGTTCATAGACAAGGAACTCGACGAGATCCTGGAGCCCGCCGGTGGAACCGGTTCGAAGCTCCAGAATGACATCATGCTGACGGCCGGAGTGGAGTTCTTCTTCAGTCCGGGACAGTAGCGTCAGCGCAGCTCCAAGCGCCTGAGCTGCCAATCGCCGGGACCTAAGGCTGCGAAATGTAATCGGAACCTTAGGTCCCTTCGTCGCGCCTCTCGGGTGGTGCTCTGCCGGAAGTTCATGCGCAGCCTGACATCGGCCTGGGCCGAGTACCCGTCTACCTCGATCTGTCGCTCGAAGTTGGAGGTCCTTATGTCGTCGGCGCCGTCGAAGATGGCGTTCAGGATCCGCGCGTCGCCGCCTGGAATGCCGGACTTGTAGAGCTCGCGGGCCATCCCCACCTGGTCCTCGCCTTCGAACAGAACCCGGAACCTCTCGACCATGCCGCCGATCAGTTCCTCCGGCGCGACCTCTACAACAGTCTCTTCTTCGGGCGGCGGCTCCTGTTCCTCGGCAGCGGCCGAATCCGGAGTCTGCCCGGCTGCCGCAACCGTGTCAGGGGTCTGCTGTTCGGTCGGCGTCGTTTCTTCGACCACTGGAGTCGTCAACGCCACCAGCACTCCCGCGTACAGTTCGGTCGCGTTCTGGTAGAGATCCCTTGCGTTTTGGTAGTTGCCGCCGGTGAATTCATCCCGTGCCTGGCTGGCGACCATGTTCGCGCCGGTGAGCCCTTGAGGCGCGTTCTCCCTGGCGCCCGCGGCAAGAGCAGAGTCCCGCTGCATCTCCATCGCTTGCCTGGCCGCCAGCGCATCCAGCGCGCCTGCCGACACCGCCGCGCTGGCTCGGCGCGCGAGGTTCGAGAATCCACGGGCCGCGGCCGTATACCTGGTGGAGGCGGTCTGGAACTGCTGCGCGTTCATAGCACGGTCCGCCGACTGCATACGCCCCGCCAGATCCGCGTACTCGCCCTCGAAGATCTCATTCGCGCTCGCCGACTGAGCCTGGCTGCGAGCCGTCCTCGCCTGGCCCCGCGCCGACTCGGCCGCTGTTCGAGCCGCCGCCAGGGCCGCCGCCGCCTCAGCCTCGCGTTCCGCCTGGGTCGGCCCCTGATCGGCCGGCGGCGTCTCGGTCTCGCCGCCCGCGCCAGCCGGGCCTTCTTCGGCCTGCTGCTCCGCCGTCGCGACCTGGGCTTCGCCCTCCCCACCCGTCGCGGTCTCGTCCGGCGGCGGATCCTGGGTCACGGCCGTGGACTGTTCCTCTGGAGGAAGCTCCACCAGTCCGGTGATGCTCTCGGGATCAAGGGTCCCTGACGTCCCGGACTGTTCGAGCGACGGCCTCAGCGGTCCCCACACGAACAGCGCAGCCACAGCCGCCGCAGCGGCGATACCCATCCCCGACAGTAGGACCGCACGCGTGCGCCACCGAGGCTGGCTGGGCGCCGCGCTCGGGAACGCCGGCGCCGCAGGCTCCGGCGTGGCGGTCGGAGCCACGGCGGCGTCCCAAGAGATGTCGGTGTCAGGAGTCGACCACGTGGACGGGGTGGTATCGTCCAGGGTCCGAAGTACATCAGACTCGGGTGGCGGCGTTGGCGTCCGCGCCGGGGGCGTCGGTGTGCGGCCTGGCGGTGCCGGCGTGATCTCTGTCGGCAGCTCGCTCGGCGGCGTCGGCGTACGGCTCGGCGGCGTTGGCGTCCGCGCCGGGGGCGTCGGTGTGCGGCCTGGCGGTGCCGGCGTAAGCTCGCTCGGCGGCGTCGGCGTACGGCTCGGAGGCGCCGGTGTGCGACTTGGCGGTGCCGGCGTAATCTCCGTCGGCAGCTCGCTCGGCGGCGTCGGCGTGCCGCTTGGCGGTGTCGTCGTACGGCTCGGAGGCGTCGGCGTGCTTGCCCACGGCGTCGGTGTCCCCGCCGGAGGCGTCGGCGTGCGGGCGGGCGGTGGTGTGCGGCCAGTCGGCGTCGGAACGCGCAGCGTGGTGTCGCCGCTCCCGGGCGGCGGCATCGGCTCGGTCCTATCCTCGGCGATCGCCTCGAGCTCCGCCGCGCAGGCCTCGATAGCCGCATGGAAGCTCTCCATCGTCGGGAAGCGGTCCTCGCGGTCCTTGTTGATCGCACGCATGACGGCCAGGCGAAGAGCCCACGGGACGTCCGGCCGAAGCACGTCGAGCGAGTCGGGCTCCTCGAACCGGTGCTTGTACATCAGCTCAGCCAGGTTGTCGGCCTGGAAGGGTCTACGCCCGGCGATCATCTCGTACGCTATCAAGCCCAGCGAGTACTGGTCGGCTCGCCCATCGAGATCCTGTCTCCCCTCACCCTGCTCCGGGGACATGTACTGCGGCGTGCCCAGCAGGTCGCCGGGCGTGGTGAGCGTGGTCTCGGCTGCCAGCGCCTTAGCTATGCCGAAGTCCGTGATAATGACGCAATCCCGGTCCTGATCGAGCACCATGTTGTCGGGCTTGATGTCCCGATGGATGACGCCGCGCCGGTGGGCGTACGCCAGTGCGTCGGCGGCCTGACACAGGTATCGCTTGACCTGCAGCAACGGCGGCTGTGGGTCGTCTTGGAGCAGCGTCCTCAGGCTCCGCCCGCTGACATACGGCATGGTGAAGAACGTGAGGCCGCCTTCGCTGTGTACCTCGTACACCTTGATGATCGAGGGGTGATCCAGGCTGCCCTGCGTGCGGGCCTCCCTCAGGAAACGCTCGACCAGCTCGGTGTCATAGGCGAGAAACGGGAGCAGGACCTTGATCGCGATTTGCCGTTCGAGCGATTGCTGGTAGCCGAGGAAGACGATCGCCATCCCGCCGCGGCCCAGTTCTCGCGTGATGTCGTACCGGCCCGTGGTCGCTTCCGTGAGGCGCTCGTAGATCTCGCGCACCTGCGGCGATAAGGCCGGACTATGCTCCTCTCGCCCCGGCACGGGCGTGCCGCAGTGCGAGCAGAAGCGGCTCCCATCAGGTAGTGGCGTGGCGCAGTGACTGCACAGGCTCATCTATTCACCCCACCCGTCACTGACGCTTCTGTGTACCTGCCCCAATCATATCTAAAGTTATTGCGGCTTCGCAGAAGAGCAAATAGCAGGCCAGGCCCCAGGGTCCGGCGCCTCGTCCGGCGCAGAGCGCTTTCGGGCTTTGAACATCGAACATCGAATGTTGAACACTGAATATCGACGCGGACCTCCCAACTGGCCAGACCGCCATTTCACTATTCCTTGTTCGGTGTGCGATATTCGACATTCAAAGGGCGCCAGAAAGAAGGCCCGGCTTTCGCCGGGCCCCTTGTCCGTAAATACCAACTTGCCAGGGCGACTAGTACATCCCACCCATGTCACCGGCGGGCATCGGAGGTGCCTTCTCCTCCTCCTTCTTGTCCGCCACCACCGCCTCGGTGGTCAGCAGCAGACCGGCGATCGACGCCGCGTTCTGCAGAGCAGAGCGCGTGACCTTTGTCGGATCGATCACACCCGCCTTCACTAGATCCTCGAACTTGTCCGTCAGGGCGTTGTATCCGAAGTTGAGATCGTCCTTCTCGCGAATGCGCTCCACGACGATCGAGCCTTCCTGGCCGGCATTGCC
>JBDHAS010000253.1:0-6000 GCA_039588015.1 Gemmatimonadota bacterium
CACGCATGCATCTAGCCGGCCTGGCACTAGCGCTCCAAGTCGTGGCGGCTCCGTCCGACACGGCCAACCACGTCGTATCTGCCGACCTGGAACACAACGGCGGCAGGGTCCCTCGTCAAATTGTGGCGAGCTTAGTCGAGCAGCCGCCCGACCTGGACGGGCGTCTTGACGACGACGCGTGGCTGAACGCCATGATCGTGACGGACTTCATCCAGGTGATGCCCAACGACGGGAGCGAGCCGAGCGAGCGTTCGGAGGTCTGCGTCGTGTACGACCGCAGCGCGCTCTACATCGCAGCCCGACTCTATGACAGCGAGCCTACCGCGATCGCCCGCAGGCTGGGGCGTCGCGACAGCTATACATCGAGCGATGACTTCTACGTCGTCATCGACTCGTATCACGACCACCGAACCGCCTTTCGCTTCAGCGTAAACCCGGCCGGGGTTCGTAGCGACGCGGTCCGACGCGGTCGCGACCAACGACGACCGGCACGCCGACCACTCCTGGGAACCCGTGTGGGCCGCCGCCACCAGCGTCGATTCACTCGGCTGGGTCGTCGAGATGCGAATCCCGTTTTCGCAGCTTCGCTTCTCGGGCGAATCCGAGCAGGTATGGGGAATCAACTTCAGCCGCGGGATCTTCCGGAAGAACGAGCGCGCCAGGTGGAGCTGGGTGCCCAATACGGAACAGGGGTATGCGTCCCATCTCGGCCACCTGCTCGGTCTCCGCGACATCCCCCCGCCACGACGCTTGGAAGTGCTCCCCTACACGGTGGGCACGGCCGGTTATCAGAAGGGTGGCGACCCGCGAAACCCGTTCATCCAGGGTGGCGCCTATGACGCATCGGTAGGTCTGGACCTGAAGTACGGGCTCACCAGCGGCCTCACGCTCGATGCCACGATCAACCCTGACTTCGGCCAGGTCGAAGCCGACCCCGCCGTGGTCAACCTGTCGGCCTTCGAGACTTTCTACCCGGAGCGTCGCCCCTTCTTCGTAGAGGGCGCCGACATCTTCCGTTTTGGCGCGGGAAGCGGAGGCTTCGTCTTCGGCGCACCGCAGCTCTTCTACTCGCGCAGGGTCGGCCGGTCACCCTCACGCTGGATATCCGAGCCGGACGGATACGTCGATTACCCCATCGCCAGTCGCATCATCGGCGCGGCCAAACTCTCGGGGAAGACGGGTGGTTGGTCGATCGGCGCCCTCAATGCGCTGACCGCGCGCGAGTACGCCCAAGTGGTGGATTCGGGTGGCGCCATGCGAAACGAAGTGGTCGAACCGCTCGCGAACTACACCGTCGTCAGCCTGAGAAGAGATCTCAGGGACGGCGCGAGCGGCATCGGGATCCTGGGAACGAGCGTGCTTCGCGACCTCTCAGACCCAAGCTTCGACTACCTCCGTTCAAAGGCCTTCACAGGCGGCATTGATTTCTTTCACCGATTCGCTGGAAATCGCTTCGCGTTCAGCGGCTCGCTGGCCGCCTCGCACATTCGGGGCGACCCCTACGCGATCACGCTGGCGCAGCTGTCATCGGCCCGGTACTACCAGCGGCCCGACCAGGATTACGTTTCCCTCGATACGGCTGCGACCAGCCTGACCGGCTACGCCGCCTCGATGCAGCTGGGCAAAGTGTCCGGCAACTGGACTTACGGCACCGACCTGTTCGCCTATTCACCGGGATTCGAGATCAACGACGGCGGCTTCGAGACGACGGTCGACCGCGTCTTCTCGGGCGTACGCGTACAGCGCCGCTGGCTCACCCCAGGCGAAGTGTTCCGCAACTTCTATATTAGCAGCACGTTCGCACAAACTTGGAACTTTGGCGGTACCGCTCAGATGCGCTCGGCCTACGCCGGTTTTGGCGGCCAGTTCCTCAACTATTGGCGGTTCAACCTGAACGGGAACTACAACTTCTCGGCACAGAGCGACAAAGCGACGCGCGGTGGGCCGCTCATGGAGCGCCCGCGGCAGTGGAACGTCGGTGGTTTAGTCAGTACCGATTTCCGCAAGCCGGTGTCGGTCGATGTTCGCACTAATTATGCTCGGAACTTGTACGACGGTTGGGGGCTCTTCACCGCGCTCGAAATCGACTTCCGGCCGGGCGGTGCGGTCAACTTCGAGGTGAGACCCGGCTACAACAAGAGCCACTCGATGGGGTTCTACGTGACGCAGCGTCGGGATGAGCTGGCGAACGCTACGTACGGTGGCCGCTACCTCTTCAGCGAGCTTGTCCAGACGAGTCTCGACCTTACGGTGCGGGCGGACGTGGCGATCACACCGAACCTGTCACTGCAGCTTTGGGCGCAGCCCTATACCGCCAGCGGCGACTACTTCGGCTTCAAGGAATTGGCCCAGCCCGGTAGCTTCAATTTCCTTCGCTACGGAATAGACGGAGGATCCACTATCAGCTACGACCGTGAGACCAACTTCTATACCGTCGACCCGGACGGCGACGGCCCGGCCGAATCGATCACGTTCTACAACCCGGACTTCTCGCTCCGCTCGTTCCGCAGCAATCTGGTGATGCGCTGGGAATACTCGCCCGGCTCGACGCTCTTTCTCGTGTGGAACCATGGGCGTTTCGCCGATTCGTCGGACCCGACGTTCGGCGGATTCAACCAGTTCGGCAGCCTGCTCGAGGACCCGCAGCAGAACACATTCCTCGTCAAGGTGAACTACTGGATCAGCCTGTAGCTTTCGCACAGCTACCAGCCAAGGCTAACCCTTCAACTCGAAGCTCACCGTCACCCGAGCCGTCACCGACAGCTGCCCGGGCGATGTCGGTCCGCCCAGGTCTCTCGGTGCCGACCCGACGTTCTGGATCACGTTCTGCGACATGGGGCGGCCCCGTCGCGCGCCCCACCAAGAGCCGTACCACGACCACCACCCGTAGTAGTCTTCACGTACCGAATTCGGCGGCCCGACGGTCTGGTCCAACTCCGCCGCCATCGCGTCGGCTTTCTCCTGTGCCGCCTTCAAGGCGAGCGAGCGAGCCTTATCACGATGCCGACGCAGCTCGGTCGTGCGGAAATCGATCCCGTGCACGAAGTTCGCGCCGGCCTCCAAGACCGAGCCCAAGAGCGACTCGAATCTCTCTATGTCTCGAAGTCTGATCACGATGGTCTTCTGAACGAAATAGCCGACGAAGTCGAACGCCTCGTAGGCATCTCGGTACCGGGGCTCGATCTGCAGGAACTCGGTCTGCAACCGCTCACGCGGTATGCCATGACTTCGCGCCGCGTTAAGGATCGCCTCCACACGACGATCGTTCTCCGCCTTCGCCACCTCGAGCTCGCGATCGGACGTCTGCACGCCCAAGGTTAACACCACCTCGTCCGGCACCACCCGCACCTCAGCCTCTCCCGAGACCGTGATCGAACGATCGTTGGCTTGCTGGCCTTGAGCAGACGGCGGAGCGAAGAGCGCGAACACCAGTAAAAGACAGGCTCGCCTTTGGACGATCATGACTCGCCTCCAGTCTATTGAGATCTCGAACGAGAGAGTTTGGCGGGGAGGAAGGGCTAGAGGTAAGCTAAAACCTTCGCAAAAAGGCGCCACCCTTCGCGGCCTACGCACGGCGAGGCGTACGGGCGATGCCATGAACCGAGGCGCTTCGGGGCATCGCCCCAAATCGATCTCTAACTACATCCGCTTCTCGAAGCGCAGATTCCGAACACGCCCGTTAGTGACCCTTACTCCCACTACCCGACCATCGGAGTCGCGATCGAAAGTGACTAGTCTCAGCCACCAAACAGGTCCGCGAAACTCATCCTTCGCCGTCGGATAGAGGGGAACGTCCTCGTTTCTCCAGTGCCTGGCCACGAGCTGCGCGTCTTCGATGACCACCGTATAGCTGGTTTCGAGCTCCTCGCTGAAATAGACCCCAGCGTACTCGCCGAGCTGTTCGGGGCTCAGTGCCAAAGGCTCTACCCTGGGTGCCTGAATGCCACGATACGCGATCTGTGACACCTCACCTTCTGAATCGCGCCGGAACACGACCGCTGCACCATAGGCATAGACCCAGAAGGTAGAGTCCGATAACGCCGTCATCCCGAACTTGTCCTCGGCCGTCGCCTGGGCCATCAGCCGGTTACCTTCCCGCGTTATCGTCAGCAACCAGCCGCGTCCCAATCGATAGGTACCGACGTGATCCTCCAGGATCTCCGCATCTACCGCGACCTCTTCACGCTCGATGGGCCTTCGCCCCAGCCGCGAAGGGCTGCCCGACATCTGGTCGGCCAGGTAGACGTCGGCTACGCTGCGCGCCATGAAAGTCGTGGGGAAGCCAGCCAGATTGCTCAAGACAATGACCGCAGCGCGCTGTTCGGGCAGCCGTAATAGATAAGTACGGAAGCCCGCCCAACTCCCGCCGTGAGCGACGGTGCGCAGGCCACGGTATTCCCCGACGCCCTGACCGAAGGCATACCCGATCGTATCGCCGTCGTTGAGGATACCGCGCTCGTGGGTGAGCTCGATGGCCGCCCGGCCGCCGACGCGCGCGTCCTCGTAGTTGAGCGCCCACTTGGCCAGGTCCTCTACGGTCGTGTAAAGCGAGCTCGAGCCCAGCGCCGTCAGGTTGTTCGCTACGTTGCGATACCTCCGCTCGGGATCGGTCGCGTAAGAATACGCCCGGTTCACCACGATCCGATCGTGGTCGCCGTGAAAATGCGTGCTCGTCATCCCGAGCGGCTCGAATACCTCTGCCTCCATCCAATCGGGAAACGGCGCGCCGGTCACGCGCTCCACGATTTCGGCCAGCAGGTTGTACCCGGTGTTGGTATACGAGTACTCCGCGCCCGGGTCGTAATTGAGCTCTTTCTGGTAACGCGCCATGTTGAGGATTTGATCGAAAGCGATCACATCCTCGAAGCCGGTACCTGCAATAGGAAACACCGACGTCCAGTCGCGCAGGCCGCTGGTATGATGGACCAGGTGACGGACCGTGATCCTCTTTCCGAAGTCCGGCATATCCGGCAAGTACTCACGGATGTCATCATCGAGAGATACCTTGCCTTGATCCACCAGCATGGCGATCGCCAAGCCGGCGAACTGTTTCGACACAGAGGCGATGTCAAAGACGGTCGACGGGGTGATAGGGATGTCATGTTCCAGGTTCGCGCTCCCGAAACCGCGCCTGTAGACCACATCGCCGTCCTTAACGACGGCGACAGCAGCGCCGGGCGAGCCAGGCCGATCCCATGGCGCGAATAGCTGATCGACCTTGCCGGACGGTGTCGTGGCTGCAGCCTCGCGCCGCTCGAGCGTGATCGTGTAGCGGCCACGCTCCGCCTCGGGATCAAAGGGCCGAACCGTTATCCCATAGGTGCCGGACGCTTCCGCAACGAGCGGCGCTCGCTCGGGACCCATGGCAGGGCCATCGAATTCTCGTATCGCCTCGCCGTCGGGGCCGATGACCGTGACGGCGAGATCGACTCCATACTGGTCGGCAACGACCAGCATGAACTCGCCGGACTCGAGATCGACCCGATAGTCGTGGGTTATGCCCCCGCCGATCTCCCTCGCGATCGGCCTACCCAGCTCGAGAGCGACGATACCATCCTGGGCCAGCGCTTCCTGAGCAGCCAAAGCACCGGAGCCTGCCGTGACCAACGACAGCACGAAAGACGAGAGTAGTTTCATGACTCGCACACCTGTTGTGAGTCCGGACTCGACCGAACGAAGACATCCCGTAAGTCGCGCATCTTCCGAGCGCGGCGATCTTGATATCGATGCAGTACGCTACTCTGTTGCGCCCCTCCCCTTCAGCAAATCGACGACCTCGGTTCGGTCAAGCTGGGTCGCAATCGAGAGAGCCGTCTCGCCATACGCATCACGGGCATTCATGTCGGCGCCCGCGTCCAGCAGCATGCGGACAACTTCCGCCCTTCCGGTCATCGCACCAATCATCAGGGCATTCCAATTATCCATACCCGTGGCCCTGACATCCGCGCCGGCCTCGAGCAAAGCCCGGATTGTCGCCGCGTCTCCGTATGAGACAGCTGC
>JBDHAS010000254.1:0-5632 GCA_039588015.1 Gemmatimonadota bacterium
AGGAGGAGTTCGGGATCGAGATCCCCGATGAGGACGCCGAGAAGATGGAGACCGTCGGCGATGCGATGAAATACCTCGAAGAGAAGGAAGGGGCCTAGCTGGGCCGATGCAACCCGACGGACGAAGGGTCGTCGTCACAGGCCTCGGCTTGATCACCGCGATAGGCAACGACGTCCCAAGCAACTGGGAGGCTCTGCTGGCAGGAAAGAGCGGTGGAGCCACCGTAACCATTTTCGACCCAGCAGATCAGCCGGTGCGATTCGCGGCCGAGGTGAAGGACTTCCAGGCTACGGACTACCTCGACCGCAAGGAGGTCAAGCGCACCGACCGTTTCACGCATCTCGCCCTGGTCGCGACGGCGCAGGCGTGGGAGGCTGCGGGTTATGCGGACAAGGCGCCGGACGTACCGGCCGAGCGCTTCGGCGTGATTACCGGCAGCGGCATCGGGGGCATCACCACGCTCGAACAACAGCACCGCATCTACCTGGAGCGGGGCCCCGAGCGCGTGTCTCCGTTCTTCGTCCCGATGTTCATAGCGGACATGGCGCCGGGCCTCATCTCGATTAAGTACGGCGCCAAAGGGCCCAACTACACGACGGTTTCGGCTTGTGCTTCCAGCGCGCACGCCATAGGCAACTCCTTCAAGTTGATCCAACGCGGCGCTGCCGACGTGATCATCACGGGCGGCTCCGAGTCGGCGGTCACGCCGCTGACCATGGCGGGCTTCGCTTCGATGAAGGCGCTCTCGTTCCGAAACGACTCGCCCGAGACAGCCAGTAGGCCGTTTGACGCCGGCCGCGATGGATTCGTCCTGGGTGAGGGGTGCGGGATGCTCGTGTTGGAAGAGCTCGAGCACGCGAAGGCGCGTGGCGCGACGATCGTTGCAGAGGTCGTGGGCTACGGCATAACTGCCGACGCCCATCACATGACGGCGCCGGCGCCGGGAGGCGAGGGAGCGCAGCGCGCGATGCGGTTGGCGCTGGAGGACGCCGGTGCCGAGCCGAGCGACGTCGATTACATCAACGCGCACGGCACATCCACACCGCTCAACGACCTGAGCGAAACACAGGCTATCAAAGCCGTATTCGGCGACCACGCCTACAAAGTCGTGGCCGGCTCCACGAAATCGATGACCGGGCACACGCTGGGGGCTGCGGGCGGAGTCGAGACGGTGATCAGCATTTTGGCGGCGAGAGAAGGGAAGATCCCGCCGACCATAAACTTCAGCGAGCCCGACCCCGAGTGTGACCTTGAGTATGCCCACAACCAGGTGCTCGAGCGGCCGGTGCGGCTCGCCATCTCGAACTCGTTCGGCTTCGGCGGCCACAACGTCTGCCTGGCCGTCAAGCGCTGGGAAGACTAGTAGCACCCAGGAACGAAGTTCCAGTAGCGAGTGTTCCAATATCGAATGTCGAGCATCGAGTCGTGAAGTGTAGCCGTTCCGGCCTCGATGCTCGGCTTTCGGTACTTCTTATTCGACGCGAGTAGTATCCCGACAAAGCGGTACATGCCACGAGGGGAGCTGATGCCCGAGCTACTCGAACGCCAGCTCGAGCTTGCGGTACGGCCGAGCGATCAGACGCTACTTCCCGCTGCGGAGAAGGTGGAAGCGGGAGAAAGGCTCGGCTTCGATGAAGGCATAGCCCTCTTCAGGTCCAGCGATCTGTTGGCGATCGGGGCGATGGCCGATCTGGCGAATCGGCGAAGAAACGGCGACCGCGTCCTTTTTGCTGCCAACCAGCACATCAACCCCACCAACGTCTGCATCTTGAACAAGGTCTGCGTCTTCTGCTCGTTCGCGGTAAGACCGACGCACGAGCGGGCGTACACTATGACGTTGGAGCAGGCCTTCGCGGAGGCGGAGAGGGCGAGGGAGCTGGGTGTCAGGGAGTTCCACATCGTCGGCGGTCTGCACCCCAAGCTCAGCCTGCAGTACTACCTCGATCTGTTTCGCGGCTTGAAAGAGCGTCACCCGAATGTGCATATCAAGGCATTGACCGCCGTGGAGATCGGTCACCTGGCACGCTTGGAGAGGTCATCGACGGCAGACGTGCTGACGGCGATGAAGGAAGCGGGCGTCGATACGTTGCCCGGCGGTGGTGCGGAGGTGTTCGGCCCGGCTGTGCGTGCCACCATCGCGGATCGCAAGATGGCGGCCGAGGAGTGGATCCGGATTCATCGTGAGGCGCATGCCGCCGGACTTCCCAGCAACTGCACGCTGTTGTACGGACACGTTGAAACGTTGGAAGACCGCGTTCACCACCTGACCATGCTGCGTGACTTGCAGGACGAGACCCGTGGATTCTTGACGTACATCCCGCTCGCGTACCATCCCGAGAACAACGAACTGGGAGAGCGCATGGGATGGAACGGGCGGCGGACGACGGGATCCGACGACCTGAAGAGCCTCGCGGTGGGTCGGCTGTTCCTCGACAACTTCGATCACATCAAGACCCACTGGATCATGGTCACGCCCAAGGTTTCGCAGGTCGCCCTGCACTTCGGCGCCGACGACCTCGAGGGCACGGTCGTGCTGGAGAAGATCACGCACGACGCGGGCGCCAAAACCCCGACTGGGCTGGCCTACGACGAGATCGTGCGCTTGATCAAGGATGCCGGCAAGCGGCCGGTGGAGCGCGATTCGCTTTACAACGAGCTGCGGGAATTCTGATGGGGGTGATCGAGGTTGGCCGCGAGCTGGGCTTCCAGCGCGGCGAGGTCGAGGAATATCTCGAGGCCTACCATTCCATGCCGCTGTTGGAGCTTGGCGCCGCAGCGGACCGGCAGCGCGCACGCCGCCACCCTGAGGGCAACGTCACCTACATCGTCGATCGTAACATCAACTACACCAACGTCTGCGTCACCGACTGTACGTTCTGCGCTTTCTACCGGAGGCCCAAGCATCACGAAGCCTACACCCTAACGTACGAACAGATCGGGCTAAAGATCGACGAGGCCAAGCAGTTGGGTGCGGTGCAGATCCTCATGCAAGGCGGCCACAACCCATACCTCCCGCTCGAGTGGTACGTGGGCCTGCTGACCTATATCAAGGAAAACCACCCGATTCACGTCCACGCCTTCTCGGCATCCGAGATCGAGATCATCGCCAAGGTGTCGAAGCTGTCGATCGAGGAGACGCTGCGGGAGTTGAAGGACGCGGGACTTGACTCGATGCCGGGCGCGGGCGCCGAGATTCTCGTGGACGCGGTGCGGGAGCGAATCGCCAAGAAAAAGACGATGACGGCCGAGTGGATCGGGATTCACGAAGCTGCTCACGATCTGGGAATGCTCACTACGGCTACCATGATGTACGGCACCGGCGAGTCGCTCGAGGACCGGCTCGAGCACATGTTGCAGCTGAAAGCGCTGCAGGCGCGAACCGGCGGCTTCACCGCGTTCATCCCTTGGTCGCTGCAGGCCATGGGGACCGAGATGGAGGGCACGCCACCCGCGACCGGCATGGACTATCTGCGCATGGTGGCCATGGCTCGCATCGTCCTCGACAACATCGACAACCTCCAGGTCTCCTACGTGACCCAGGGCCCGAAGATGGCCCAGATTGCCCTCCGCTTCGGCTGCAACGATTTCGGCTCGCTGATGATCGAGGAGAACGTGGTTTCTGCCACGGGCACGGACTTCATCATGCCCGAATCGGAGATGCGGCGGATCATCGAAGACGCGGGGTTCACGCCCAAGCAGCGCTATCAGGACTACGTTCTGGTTGAGGACGAGCCCGAGCGCGCCCGAAGTTACGGAGTCGCTTTGGTCTAGCGACAGCCTATCGCACTTCCCAAGACGGCGCGAACTATACGACTCGGTGGGATTGAGGACGGCGCATGTCGCGAACGATACTGGCGGGGCGCGCCGGTCGCTCGGCGTTCGTCGCTACGGGATCATGCCTACGATAGCCGCGAATTCCTCGGCCGTGAACGCACGCATCGAAGTGGTCCTCACGTTTCCCTTCGCTCCTTGGGCGAGGACGAATGCGGCTGCGACTTCCTCGCTCGGCGCCTCGGATATCGCTACATAGTCGTACTCGCCCTGTGTAGCGTAGAAGGCGACCAGCTTCCCGCCCAACCCCTCCCAGGCCCGGATCCCCTCCTCGATCCGGCGCGGTGAATCCTTGATGTCCTTGATACCCTGCTCGGTAAGCTTGTAGAGGGTAACGTAGGTGGGCATAGTCGGTACCTCCTGTTCTTGCCTTCGATCGGCGCGCCCCTCGGGATCTTACGGTCGGACGAGCACGTCGACAACGACCCTGCTAACCGCTCAGTGTCGGTGTGACCCAGCACTAGCAGCCACTGCGGCTGAACACTACCTGGGACACGGGCCATCGGGCTTGTTCGATCAAGAAAGTCGGCTTATTTACCGTTCTCAGGGTCGCAAGATTGCGAGATGAGGACATGCGCGTAGGGATTGGCTTCGACATACACTCCTTTGCAAAGGGCCGGCGCCTAGTCCTGGGTGGGGTCGAGTTCGAGGGCGAGGTCGGCCTTCAAGGCCACAGCGACGCGGACGTGGTGATTCACGCCGTGATCGACGCTCTGCTGGGTGCCGCCGCGCTCGGCGATATCGGGCAGCATTTCCCGGACGACGATGAGCGCTGGCGGGACGTGTCTTCCGTAGAGATGCTGCGGGCGGTCCGGCGTCTACTGGAGGCCGAGAACTACCAGACCGTGAACGTCGATGTTTCTGTGGCCGCCGAACGTCCGCGCCTGAGCCCTAGAGTCGAAGCGATGCGTGGAACACTCGCCGGAGTCCTCGGAATCGGGCCGGAGTTCATATCCATCAAGGCCACGACGGCGGAGAAGTTAGGTGCGATAGGGCGGGCAGAGGGGATAGCCGCTTGGGCCGTAGCCCTCGTCGATCGGGTCCAGTTGCCGGACCTACCGTGAGGCGGGGGCAAAGGTGATTCGCGGTCTCCACCTACTTCTCGGCGCCGGGGTTCCTGCTGACTGGTTGGCCGAGCTTCCCCAGCTGGAAGAGATGATACAGAAGCTGGCGGATGTCGCTCCGCATTGGGTGTACGGGGTGATTGCCGCCGGTGTGGCGATTGAGAACTTCTTCCCGCCCATCCCGGCGGACACGTTCGTCCTGCTGGGCGCCTTCTTGTCGGCTCACGGCACGGTGACCGGCACCGGAGTGTTCGCGGTCACCTGGGGCACCAACACGGCGGCCGCGCTTCTGAACTACGGTCTTGCGCGCAGATGGGGCCGCCTGCTGCTGAACACGCGTACCGGTCGCTGGTTGGTGAGGCCCCGGCAGTTGGAGCGGCTGGCGGCGCTCTATCACGGACACGGGAGCAAGATAATCTTCTTCTGCCGGTTCTTGCCGGCCTTCCGGGTGTTGGTGCCGGTGTTCGCGGGGATCAGTCATCTGGCGTTTTGGCGGACGGCGGTGCCGATAGCCTTGGCGGGTGGCATCTGGTACGGTTTTCTGGTCGTGGCCGGCACCCTGGCGGGGCGGAATTGGCAGCTGATCGTGGATGCGGTGAACAACGTCAATGCGGTTCTCCTCGGTCTAGCGGTCCTCCTAGCCGTCCTCCTGGCGGTGCTATGGTGGAAGACGCGTCATCACCCCCACGACAGCGCGCACGAGACGACGGAGAGCTGATGGAGGAGACCGCCCAACG
>JBDHAS010000255.1:0-5628 GCA_039588015.1 Gemmatimonadota bacterium
TGGGGTGAGTGAGGCGACGGGGCGGCAACATCGATCTCATGACAACTACCTTGCTCGACGTCTGACCCGCCGTGCGGGGTGTTAGACTCCGGCGACCCGCCGCTTGTACTCGCGTAGAGCCGCGTCCAACCGCTCCCGCGCCGTCGTGTCGCCCGGGATGTTGTGCGACGGGTGGATGAACAGCTTGACGCCGCGCTCGACCAACCGTTCCGCCACCGTGGTGAGGATCATCCAGACGGCGGCGGTGAAGGCCATGGTCGAGATCGGGCCAACCTTGTCGACGTGGTCGGGTAGCGGAATCGAGGCATCGACGGCCGGCACGCAGGTGTCCACTACGACGTCGGCCAACTCGAACAGCTTCTTGCCGGACGAATGTCGCGGCGGCTCGTCCCGGTAAGCTGCCTGCGAGCCTGTCACCACCAGCTTCAGTCCACGCTCCTTCGCGTCCATCGCCACATCGATGTTCACCGGGTTGAGACCCGAGTGCGAGAAGATCCACATCGTGTCCCGCGGATCGAAGTCGTAGCTCTTCATGACCTCGCGGCCGAAACCCTCGGCGCGCTCCAGGAATAGGAACTGATGGATCCCCATCTCGCCCGTGATGTGGGTGAAGTAGGTGAGCGGCAACTCGATCATCGGGTGGAACCCCACGAAGCCGCCGATGCGCGGGTACATCTCTTCCACCGGCAGGGTCGCGTGGCCGCAGCCGAACGTGTGCACCCAGCGCTCGACGGCGATCGACTCCGCCATGATCTCCGCCGCTTCGCGGATGTTCTCCAACTGCGTCGCCTCGATTCGGTCCATCACCTCGCGCGCGTTATCCAGCCAGGTCTTTGCTAGCATCGTCACCCTGTCCCGATTGTCGTGATTGTGTTGCAGTCCCAGCTTGGCCGCTCATCCTGCCGTTGCGGGCGGCGTCCGCAACCGAGGTCGCGCGATCAGAAAGATCAGCGCGACGCAGATGAGCCCCGCCGGCACGATCGCCAGCGACGGTCTGAGCCCGAACGCGTCGCCTAGCACGCCAGTCACGTAGGGTAGGACCGTTCCGCCGATCAGTGCCATGACCAGCACGACGCCGAACGCCGTTCCCGACAGCCGCTCGTAGCGATCGCCCACGTAGCCGAGGATGATCGGGAACACCGCCGCGAAGCCGGCTCCGGCCAGCAGCGTGCCGGCACCGGCCGAGGCCGTCGTCCGGGCGCCGATCAGGACCAGCGCTCCTACGAACGCGACTCCCAGCGAAGACAGCAGCACGGTTACCGTCGATACGCGCTTGAGCAGCGACCCTACTATCAGCCGCGCGCCGGTCATGCCCAGCCAGTAGAGCGACAGCAGATATAGCGCCCGCTCCGGCGATAATAACAGCTCCTGGTTCACGTACGTCGCCGTCCAACCGCCCACTGTGATCTCCATCCCACTCTCGAAGAACAGGATGGCCCCCAGCAATACGATAACCGGGTCGCGGAACAGCGCGGCCGCGTGCCGCAACGGGAAGCCCTGCGGCTGCTTCGGCTCTGGGAAGCGGATCGCCGCGTAGTAGACGAGCACGAGCGCCACCAGGGCACCGATCCCCGCCACGACACCGGCGTCGCCGAACCTCTCGCGCAGCAGTCCGAGCACGAGCGGCACGCCGAACGCGCCGATGCCGAAGAACACGCCCAAGTAGGCGAGGCCCGCAGCGCGGCCCCCGGCACTGATGTCGGCGACCAGCGCGTTCGTGCCGCCGTTGATCACGCCGCCGCCGAAGCCGATGAGGATCGCCGCAACGGCCAGCAGCGCGATCGAGGGGGCGAAGGCGATCCCTTCCAGGCCCAGCGCGATCAGCACCACGGCCGCAGCGAGCATCCCCTTGTAGCCGCGCCGGTCCACCACGGGCCCGAAAACCAGCGAGCCGGCCAGGATCCCCAGGCTCATCAACGCGAGCAGCGAACCCGCCTCCGTCCGGTCGAGTCCGAGGCGCTCGATGATCGAGGGCAGCACCGCGCCCAGCGTCGTCAGCACGATGCCGAAGAGCAGCATCCCGACGCACGCCGCCGCGAAGACCAACCGATGGCGGTAGGCGTTCATGCTAGTTCACCGGAGCTTTCAGGATCTTCCGACTGCGACATCAACGCCAGTCGGCCGGCGCCGTAGAGCACGGCTTCGATACTCAGCTGCGATGCCCGCAACTCGACCTGCTGAATGGAGATCGGCTGCGCCCAGCGCATCGCCTCCTCGCGAATCCGCTCCAGGAACTGCACCGCCGGGCCGAACACGCCGCCGCCGAAGATGATCGTCTCGGGGTTGAACAGGCTGACCAGGTTGGCGACGGCCATTCCCCAGTAGGCGACCGCTTCATCGAGAACTTGCACCGCGATCGGGTCCCAACCGTCGTAAGCGGCGAACACATCCTGGGCCCTGAGCGTCTCGACATCCCCGCAGCGAAGCTCGCCGTCGTATAAGGCGTCTCCCTCTACCAGCCGTCTCGCCTTCGCGGCGATGCCCGGGCCCGACGCATGGTACTCGAAGCAGCCGACCGCCTCGTATCCATCGCGGTAGGGACGGTCCAGCGCCAGCCAACCGATGGCGCCCGCGGCATCGCCGACGCCCCGCACGATCTGCCCATCCACCAGGATCCCGGCGCCGATGCCGGTCCCCACGACCAGGAAGATCGCGTTTCGCGCTCCCGCCGCCCCGCCGCGCCACGTCTCACCCAAGATCGCGCAGGCGCGGTCGCTGTCCACCCGCACCGTCACGCCGTCCGGCACCGCTGCGCGCACTTCCTCCACCAGCGGGTAGTCATCCCAGCCGGGGATGTTCGGTGCCCACACGGTCTCTGTCGCGGCGCGGTAGATGCCCGGCACCGCGATGCCCACACCGGCGACCGGCCGGCCGCTACGCCCTGCCGTTTCCTGTAGCGCACGAACCCGCTCGACCAGCAGCGCAGCGACGTCTGCCCCGACCCGTCCCTCGAGGCCGATGAGTTCGCGATGCGTCGGTTCACCCTGCACCGAAAAGAGCGCACCGACGATCTTCGTTCCGCCGAGGTCGAGTCCCATCACCGTCCTGGTCACGCGGCACCGATACCCGGATCGCCGAGTACAAGACCCTTACGCTGATTCACGTTTGGCCTCCGATTTCGCCAGGCGCATCATTGAGGGGCAAGTCGGAATCACCGTAGATATGCCCGAGTCCGAATTGCTCGACGATCGCAAGGACATTCTTGATCTGGCTCTGGCTCAGTTGGCCCCTCCAAGTCGTGATAGGATTGATGCCGCGGGTAACGGCGCTGTGGGTGCCGGTCATCATCGATGCCTTGTCGACGTGTTTTCGCGCGGACTGTCTGTACGGCTGCCCGATGGTTGCGAAAACCTCGGGCAGCGCACGATCCGGGTTTAGAACCATATCCTCGTAGTAGAAGACAGACAGACCGTTGCCTTCGAATTGCCGCATGGGAACTACGTTGCTGACGCACCACACGATCGCGTGCTTCTCCTCTTCGTGCTTGGCGCTCTTGATCAGGTCTAGCCGATCCGCCAGATGATCTTCCCCTAACTTTGTTTGATTCAGGAACGGGTCGATATCCCCGTCGGTGGCCCACCCAAGCGCCATCCGCGACGCAACGACCGCGCAGGGATGCCGGACGATGAAGAGGATCGGCACCTCGGGAAATCGATCGTGAAGCCACCTGAGGAACAGACAGGCCCTTATCTCCTTGATCACACGGTGCTGAGGCAACAACCGCTCTACGTACTTGTCGATCCAGGGGTGGCGGATCTCTCCCGCAAAGACGCAGTGGGCAAAGGATAGTAGCGGCTCACACTCTTCGGTGGGCGGCATGTACTGGAAGTACTCGAATTGCTTGAAGCCCTCGACTTGTGCCGAGTGAAACGGCTCGAACATCAGTCTGCAGGACAGCTGCGAGCTGATGACCTCGGCCAGCCAGGTGGTTCCGCTGCGCCCGGCCCCCGCGACCAGGATGGCCCTCGACGTGTCGCGTACCGAATCGCGGTACAACTTGCTGCAGACGGTCTGGAGTACGCGTCTCGCAGGCCTGCGAAAGCGGCGTCTGAGGTTCGGAATCACTCTCGATCTCTGGGTCACGTGGCGCCGATACCGAGATCGCCCACGATGCGAAGCCGGAGGACGTACTCGACGTTCAGTTCGTCGCGCCAGACGCCGTAGATCTTGTCGTCGCGAAACAGGCTGGGCGTAAACCGCTCCGGCATTCTGACGATCCCCAGATAGCGTCCCTGGCCGTCGAACACGTCCCATTCCGCTGCGCCCAAGTCTTCGAGATGATCTTCGCGGACGTAAGCCAACTCTTCCTCGCTGAGCTCCGACGGCGACCGCATGTGCTGAACCCAAATCGTTCCCGCCGGGCCGGCCGCCAACGCCGAGATGGGCGGCACGTACTCCGCAAAGTGGAACCGCTCCCGCGCTCGCTGCTGAAAATCGGCGGGCATGTTCATCGCGGTCCATCTTCGCTCCAGTTCGTCGAAGATGGTTGCTTTGTCTTGATCGGTGACGGCTACGGGCTCGACGGCCTTGGCGATGATCCGCTCCAGTTGTCCGTCCGGGTAGACGCCGATCCGGTATTCGTCGCTCATGCCGAGGATGATCTCAGAATAGCCGGTCACATCCCAGACTGGCTCGGTGGCAAAGAGATGGACGTTGCCGTCAAACATCTGCGACTTGCCCGCTGGAAACGACATGAAGGTGTCGGTGACGGAACCATCGCTCGCCAATCGCACGAGCAGGTCCCTCGGGTTCTCGATCGCCGGCTGCCCCGGAAGGGCGAACTGGCGAATCTGCTCCACAATCGTACCCGAAGCTGTTGCCCCGAACGCCATAGGGAAAGCACCCTCGGGGTCGATTCGAATGCTGCCCGCGCTCGAACCGTCCGGCGCGTAGCGGGTGAACCGCAAGTTCTGAAGATCGGGCACGAGCAGCGTGTCTCCGGGCCCCATCAGCAGAGCCATCGCGTAGGCCAGCTCGCCTGGCCCGCCTCCACGAGCACCGATGGTCTCTTCGTAGACGCCGTCCGGCGAGTAGACCCGGATGTGCTGGGCCTGCCTGTCCAGCACGAGTATCCGCCCCTTAGAATCGATAGCGACCGAACCGACCTGGCCAATCTGGTACTCGGCCGGGCCGTCCAGGGCGCCGATCCGCACTTCTTCCTCGACCGTCCACTCCTCGCCCGGCGCCCAGACACCGACGTCGCTGTTTGAGACGATCGTCACGCCGGCGCTGTCGCTGACGGTGCCAGCCCAGCGCGACTCACCACCACCGCAGGCAGCGATGACACAGGCGAGAAGAACGATACCAGCGCTCTCACGGGATTTCATGTCTCTGACCTCCGTTGATTGTCAGCGCTCCAGCCGCGGGTGGATCGCGGCGGTGCTACCCGGACTCCATATCACGTGGCACCGACGTCAATATCACCGACGATGCGAAGACAGAGGACGTACTCCACGTTCAGCTCGTCGCGCCAGACGCCGTAGATCTTGTCGCCCCGGAACAGTGCGGGCGTGAACCGCTCGGGCATGGTGACCACGCCTAGATAGCGTCCCTCGCCGTCGAAGACGTCCCACTCCGGAGCGCCCAAGTCTTCCATCATATGATTCTCGCGAATTGAAGCTAACTCCT
>JBDHAS010000256.1:0-5598 GCA_039588015.1 Gemmatimonadota bacterium
CGCACGACCTGGGCACCCGGCACCTTGAGCATCTCCGAGGCGATCGGGTAGGTGACCTGGTCTTCGACGATCTCCGGTGCCTGGCCCTGGTAATCGGTCTGAACTATGACCTGTACGTCAGACAGGTCGGGCAGGGCCTCCAGCGGTGTGCGCTGCATGGCAATGATGCCGCCGACCGCGATGAAGCCGGCGAACAACACCACGATGAACCGGTTGGCGACAGACCACTCAATAATCCTTCTCAACATGTCAATGCGCCTCCGACCCGTGGCCCGTGTGATCCGTCTGGGACGGCGCCGTCGAATCTTCCATTTCCATTCCCGGCATCGTCTGCGCTGCCGCGCCGAGGTTTGCCTCCGCATCGATCAGGAAACTGGCTGAGGAAACCACCACTTCACCCGGCTGCAGGCCTGCGAGGATCTCGACCTCGAGGCCGACCGGCAGCCCCGGCGTCACCTCGCGAGGAGTCAGCATTCCGTCTTCTTCCCGCACGAAGACGATCATACGCTCACCGGTGCCAAACACAGCTGATCGTGGGATAACCAGCCTCGGCATCGCCGAGCTGATGTTCATCTCGATCTCCGCGTACATGCCCGGCCGCAGCCGCAAGTCAGGATTCTGGAGCTCGACCCGTATACGACCAGTGCGCGCCTCGAGAGACACAGTGGGATAGACGTATGTCACGGCTCCGTGGAACGTCTCCCCGGGGTAGGCCTCGAACCGCACCATGGCCATCTGGCCGAGCTCCACCAGCGAGAGGTCTTTCTCGAACACATCACCCTCGACCCATACCCGTGAGAGATCGGCAATGCGGTAGACGTTCATTCCCGGCGCGATACGGGTGCCCTCGAAAACGTTCTTCTCTATGACGATGCCGTTTGCGGGCACGCGCAGCAGCAACGTTCTGCGTGGCTCCGCGCTACTCTCCAGCCGGGCAATCTGGTCAGCGGGGATGTCCCAATAGGCCAGGCGGCGACGCGCCGACTCCAGCAGTCGGCGTGCATTGGCGGCGGCACGACTCTCCGGCTGTTCCGCGGTTTCCTTGACCAGCGTCTGGGCAAGGATCAATTCCTCCTGCGCGGAAACCAGCGCCGGACTGTAGATCTCCAACAGTGGATCGCCGGCCCGAACCGGTGCACCTGTGAAGTCCACGTGCAGATGCTCGATCCAGCCATCGATCTTGGGATTCACATTGACGACCCGTGTCTCGTCGTAGGCTACCAGAGCCACGGTTCGAACTGTTCGCTCCAGCTGCTTCAGCTCCGCAGCGGAGTAGGTGACTCCAATACGGCGCGCCTTCTCCCCATCGAGATGCACCGGACTGCGGTCGTCACCGCCGACCGCCCCGTGAACGTGCCCCTCCATGCCGCCTGAAGTTTCCTCCTGACCGGTCGTACGACCGTAGAGGCCAACCACCGTGGCCGCGGCGATGATCAGAGCGGCCGATAAGACAATCTGCTTACGCTTGCTCATTGGGCCTCCGCTACTAGTTCGTCAGTCACGGGAATCGTCCGCCCGATTGTCATCTCCAGCTCGGCGACCCCGCTGCCATAGTCAGCCAGCAGGACGTACAGATCCTGCTCGTATCGATTGAGCGTCATCTGAGCGTCTACCAAGGTGAGAAAATCGACGGCGCCAACACGGTACGACGAAAACGAGGATTCCACGTTGGCCTCCGCTTGGGGAAGAACCTCCGACTGGTACAGCCGGATCAGGACGCGAGCCCGCTCCAATTGGGCCAGTAGCGCGCCGATCCTTCCATCCACCTGTGCGCGCAACTCCGTAAGCTCGGCCGTCGCCATGCGTTCCATGGCGTCGGCTTCGTCGCGCATGGGTAGCTGTCGCCTCCCCGCGAAGATGGGGAGCGTAAAACCGATCATCGCGCTTCCCATCCGCGCTGTCCCCACCTCGTTGGCGCGCTGCCCGTACTGAAGTCCGATGGTGAAGTCGGGCCAGATCTGGCGCCTCGCCAGAGATACCTGTTCCTGCGAGCGTGCTACCCCGGCCCGGCCTCGTTCCAACAGAGGCCGCGATTGTTCCGCCCACGCGCGTAGGGTGTCTACGCCCGGTGTGTGCAACGGCAGGTCCGGGTAGAGCGGCGAGGAGACATGCGTGTCGGCGAGGCGATTCAGCAGCGCGTTCAGGCGAGCTGCCGCGACCTCACGCATCGCCTGCATGCGCTCGATGTCCGCTTCCATTTTCGCGACCTCGACATTTGCCCGCAAAACGTCGCTCTGTCTGCCAGTACCCGCCGCATACATCGCTTGTGCGACCCGCTCGAAATCCACCAGGAGCCTGAGCGTCTTGCCCATCACCTCGAGCTGTCGGTCGACGCCGTAGATCTCGTAGAATGCCATGGCCGTTGCGGTGCGAACCTCCCACCACGTTTCCCGCGCGCGCGCGTTGTACATCACCGAAGTCTGTTCGGCGACCTTCCCACTCATCGAGAGCTTCCCGGGGAAGGGGACCCTCTGCATAAGCTGGATCGCCGGGGCCATCGAGTTCGGCATGCCCGCGTCCAAGCCAGGGATTGCCAAATTCATCACGCCGATCTGGAAGAACGGATCGGGCAGCGTGCGAGCCGACGGCTCCCTCGCCACCGAGGCGTCGGCCACGGCCCAAGCCGCGCGTATCCTCGGATTGCGTTCGGCAGCGAGCTCGTAGACGTGATCGAGGGTCAGCCCTGTAGGCACCGAGTCGCCCGGCGAGAAGTCTTCTGATGACGCCGGCCAGGCTGGTTCCTGCGCCGTAGAGCGTCCCGCTCCCACGGCCAACAGCAGAATCAGGGCACTCAACGGTGTCCGAAAATAGCTGTCCATCGTTCCTCTTTCTGGAGCTTCACTTCTACATCCGATCGGGCTCTGTCCTTGCAGGCTGCCCGATTGTTGAAAGGAAGCTAGCCGAGGCTGGCTCAAGTCCCGCTTAAGCCGTCCCTAAGGTTTCTTCAGGAACTGGTGATCGAGAGGAAAGGACCTTGTAGAGGATTGCCCGGGCGGTTGCCGGCCAATGCGCGAACGCTACGTTGCTGGCTCTTCCAGGCCGCCGTCTGCCGGACGCTCCCGTGCCTCGGGCAAAACGAGACAGACGGTGGTGCCGCGACCCAGCTCGCTGTCGAACTCGATACTCCCTCCGTGGACGTCCACAATGGCGCTGACGATCGCCAGGCCGAGGCCCGAGCCGCGCGCGGCGCGCCGGCCCGTCTCACCGCGATAGAAGCGCTCGAACAGACGCGGCCGTTCCTCGCCCGATATCCCCGGCCCCTCATCAGCAACGGCTATGCGTACGCACCCGTCCGCAGCGTCGGCCGACACCGTGACCTGCGCACCGCCGCGGCCGTACTTGATGGCATTGTCCACGAGATTGTTGAGCGCACGCTCCAGAAGGCCAGAATCGCCCAGCACCACCAGCCCATCGCCGCCCTGTACGACCAGATCGATGCCGGCCTGGCGCGCCACGCCCGCGTACCGGTCGGCGACCCGCGTCAGCAGCCGCTGAACCGGCAGCTCGGTCGGTCGCGGTTCGAGCCCGCCGCTGTCGCTACGCGCCAGGGTTATCAGATCCTCGGCCAGCGACGAGACTCCCTTCAGGTCCTCCAGCGTCTGGCCGAGCACAGCCTGATATTCTTCCGGCGACCGGTCGCGGCGAAGTGCGACCTCCACATCGCCGCGCAGGATCGTAAGCGGCGTCTTGATCTCGTGACCCGCATCCGCCAGAAAGCGACGCTGATTATCGAACGCCGCGTCGATGCGGCCGAGCATCGAATTGAGTACCGTGACGAGACGGCGCATCTCGTCGGTATCGGCGGCCGCCGTCAAACGGTGCTCCGCCCCTGTCATGTCGAGAGATTCGGCCTGCCCGATGATCTGCATAACCGGCCGTACAGCGTAGCCAGCAAGCCACCAGCCGAGAATCCAGGCTAGGAGCGTTCCACTGAAGACCGTCAGGACCAGCATCCGCAGGAAGCGGCTCAGGACTGTGTCCACAGGCTCAGTCGGCGCGGCGATCTGCATCAGGTGTACCTTGTGTTGGGCACCGAGGAGACCCAGAGGATAGACCAACCCGCGGTAGCTTTGACCTTGCCACTCGAAGCGCACGAACTCCGGAACGTTCGACTCCGCTATGCGCCCGAGGATGTCAGCCGGAAGCGGGAGGTCCTGGCCACCCAGGTTCGCGGTCCGCAAGACCGGCTCGCCATCCACGCTCCAGACTTCGGCGTAACGCGTCGGCAGCACTTCCCTACGCGACTCAGCACCGAATAGCTCCTCGTGAAAATGAACGCTCGAGTCGCGCGAATCGGCCGTACCCGCTGCTTCGATCTCCGCCAAGCGATACAGGCTGCGGTCGAGCTGCTCGTAGAGGATTCTCCGCAGCGCATTGTAGCCCAGCGCCGATCCGACAAGGGCCACTAGCAACACGGTGGCTCCGATACGGAGCGCGAGCCGACCGCGGAATGAACGCGTGAGTCTCACTCGTCTCCCGGACCCTCGAGTTTGAAGCCGACGCCGCGCACTGTGCCAATGACCCGCGGCCGTCCACCTTTCTCCAGTTTCTTGCGCAGATTGGCCATGTGGACATCAATCAGACTGGTCCCCGGATCGAAACTCATTCCCCAGACGCGGTCCAGAAGCTCCGTCCGCTTGACGACCTGTCCCGGCTTCCGCATCAGAGCTTCCAGCAAGTTGAACTCCCTAGGCGTGAGGTCCAACAACTCCCCGCCGCGTCTCACCTCGTGCTGAATCCGATCCATCTCGATGTCGGCGAAGCGGAGGACGTTTTCCTGCACCGGCTGACTGCGGCGGGCTAGGGCGCGCAGACGGGCGAGCAGCTCTCCGAAATCGAACGGCTTGATGAGGTAGTCATCCGCTCCCACGTCGAGCCCGTGCACGATGTCGTCACGTGTGTCTTTGGCCGTGAGCATGAGTATCGGTGTGGGGTTACCTTCGGCCCGTAGCTCGGACGCGACGTGGAAGCCGCTCTTGCCCGGCAGCATCACGTCCAGGATGATCACATCGTACTCGGACACGGACGCCAAGGCGATACCCTCAACGCCGTCGGCGGCGGTGTCGACGACGTGCCCTTCTTCCTGGAGCCCTTTCCTCACGAATCGGGCTACGCGCGCTTCATCTTCAATCAGGAGAATCTTCATCGCGGATGCCAAGCGGTTCCGCGCTGCGGGGTCGGCCCAACCGAGCACACCCCAGGGCGGTGGTACTCAACAACAAATACACGACGAAGTGCCTTCCGTCTACAGCCGGGCTGTGAGACGAAGCCGAGCCGTGTCGCCGTTCGCGCAGCATGCGTCACGGGTCGGTATCTTCGCTTACCGGCGTTCGTCCGTCGAATTGGAAGGTCCAGAGGTACTCCACCAAAGCCCAGATCTGATCATCGGTCAGTATCGGTCCCCAGTACGGCATGCCCGTACCCATGCCGCCCCGCACAATCTTGCCATGCAGCAGAGCCGGACTAGCTCCAAGCATCTGCTGCGGGTCGGTGAAGTCAGCGGGCGATACCGTCGTATGGCCTATACGTGCCGACGTGTCCCTAGCCGAGACCGAGAATCCCAGCAGGCCGGCTGGATCGATGGAGAGCCTGTCCGCC
>JBDHAS010000257.1:0-12816 GCA_039588015.1 Gemmatimonadota bacterium
GCTCCACATCGATCTGGCTGCAGACCTGCCGGATCCGACACGGCAAAGACCCGAACTGCGGCAGCGGGTGAGCCCGTGGGGCGAGGTCTGGGCGGAGGCGGTGCGGGAGCGGATTCGCCAATGGGAGTCCGACTATCGGCGGCAGAATACGCCGATAATCGTGGTCCAACGTCTTGCCGAAGCGAGAGCCTTGGCCGAGGCGGAGGCCTTAGCGGCGGCGCAGGCCGCCGAGGAGCAGGCGGTTCCGGAGCCGGCGGATACGCTGCCCCCCGAGCCGCTGCCGGAAGCAGAGACCGACCGCCCCGAGCTACCGGATCCCACTGACATGCTGCCGGACGTGTTCCGTCAATACGCCGACCTCGGGCTTGCCGTTCAAGGTCGTGTCGAACTTGGGGGGGGCTGGAATCGCTTCGAGCCATGCAACGTCTCTTTGGCGCTCAACTGCGATCCGAGTTTGATACCGACGCTCAAGCCAGACATTCAGTTCGGCGCTCGCGTGGGCGGTACGATAAGTGACCGCATCCATGTGAGCGTCGACTACGACAATCGCCGGGAGTTCGATGCGGCCAACAACATCAACGTCTTCTACCAGGGGCTGGAAGACGAGATCCTCCAGCGCGTCGAGGTCGGCGACGTTGGGTTCCAACTTCCACAGAGCCGTTACCTGACGCAGGGCATACCGGCGGGTAACTTCGGGTTCCGCACGACGGGTCAGATGGGCCCGATCGATTTTCAGGCCGTCTGGGCGCAGCAGAAAGGCGATGTGGGTGTTCGCGAACTTCAGCTCGGAGGGCGGGGCCAAGGTTTCGAGCAGACGGCAGTCACGATTCTGGATGACGCGGATTACGAACGCGGCCGCTTCTTCTTTCTATTCAACCCGCGCGGCATCTCGGGCCACCCGGACATCGACATCCAGAGGCTGATCGCGCCCGACGCGCCCCCCGAGCTCCAGCCGGGATCGGTTGTCAAAGTCTACCGCTACGAGGTCATCGGCATCGGCATAGGCGCGCAGGTTCCGGAGGGCTTCATCACGGCGGTGGCCGGCGCGGTCGACACGCTGCAGACGGAGTTGGGCGCCGACACCGTTGTCGCGGACACGTTGACGGGCCTTTTCCGGCCGCTCATCGACGGGGAGGACTACGTCCTTCACCGGAGCGGTCTGTGGATTCAACTCAGGAACACGCTGCGTGAGACGGAAGGGCTCGCCATCACTTATGTCGCGAGCGATGGAACCGAGATCGGCACCTTCGATGCCGAGGCGCAGTCCGACGCGCACAACGCCGACCCGGACAACGTGCCGCCTCCTACGCTCGAGCTCATCAAGGGGCTGAATCAGCGCCCGGGGACGGCGACGTGGTCACGAGAGATGCACCACATCTACCGGGTATCCGCCAGCTCCGGCGTGGTCGAATCGAGCGTCGAGTTCACGATATCGCAGGGCGACCCCGAGGTCGGGAACACATTCCGCACCGCGGACACCGGCGAGCAAGTCGAGTTCATAAAGATCTTCGGTCTCGACGATGATCCGACCGACAACCAGCTCGATGTGTCGCAACTCTACGAAGCGAGTGGCGGTACGCAGACGGCCCCAGGTCCAGCCGGCGCTTACATCGTCTTTCCGACCCTGGAACCGTTCAGGAAACCGCCGCCGTTGAAGGACGTTCCCGGCCTCTCGGGCGATCCGTTTCCCTTGGAACCGGGCGATGTAAACGGGACGATCTATGAAGAGCCGAACGATGGGGTCCGGCGCGGGTCGAACCTGTACCTGCTGACCGCATCCTATCGGCAGCGGTTCGAGGGCTTCCTCTCGACGATCTCACTCGGCGCCGGCGGCGTGAGGGAAGCCAGCGAGCGCGTGATCATCGATGAGACGGAACTGGTAAGGGGAGAGGACTATACGATCGACTACGACGTCGGTCAGGTCGAGCTGCGCGAGCCGGAGCGCTGGTTCAGTAACAATCCGAACGCGCGGATTCGAGTGACGTTCGAGCAGAAGCCGTTGTTCCAGCTCGCGCCCACGACCGTGTTCGGCCTTCAGGCGCGGTACGGCCTCGGACAAGCGGGCGAGCTCAATCTGATCGGCCTCTCGCAGACGGAGAAGACGCTGCAGACACGCCCGGAACTGGGTCTCGAGCCCAGCGCGGTCCGGCTGGGCGGACTGTCGGGCCGGCTGAACTTCAGGCCGGACTGGCTCACCGGCCTGGCCAATGCGCTGCCCGGCGTGCGGACCGAGGCTCCGTCTTCGGTTGCCCTCGACGGCGAGACGACGGCGGGTGCGGAGCCGATCGCCCCGCCCGGTTTCGGCCTCGAGAACGCGGCGGAGCTGGTCTGGCAAGACCAGTACACGGTTCAGACGACGGAGGGCACGATCGTCGTGGGCGGGCTCCTACCGGGCGAGATAGACAGCGAGCTGCTCATCCAGGGAACGCAGCGGACCGAGCCCGTCCTCACGGTCACCGCTCGGCTGCCGGAGGACCGCCAGCTCGCTCCCAATCCGAACCCGCCGGCGGTTCCAGCTTGGAGGTCGATAACCAGCGTGATCTCTTCCGCCGGTCAGGACTTCACCAACATCGAGTTCTTGGAGTTCTACGTGGCGGTGAGTGATGCGCTGGCGGACTCGACTAACCTGATCATCGACTTGGGCACGGTCAGCGAAGATGCTTTTGCCATCGATTCCTTGGGTATGCCCTCGGGACTCGGACAGTTGAACCGAGAGGTGGATCCGCCGAAGGTGTGGAGCAATGCGGACGACGTCGGACTGTGGGGGACGGGCTGCGAGGCGAATGCCAGACAGATCGCGTATCCCCTCGGAAGCGCCAACGCGAACTGCACGCGCAACAACGGGCTGGACGATACGGAGGACCTGAACCAGAACCAAATCCTCGACAGCGAGGACCGGTTCTTCCGCTACACGGTCAAAGTCGGCGACCCCTCCAGCCCCTATTTCGTTCGTTTCGCCAACGAGATTGCTGGCGGCGTTCGGTTCCGGCTGTTCCGGATTCCGCTGCGCAAGCCGGACCACCGGGAACGGGTAACGGACGCCGAGTTCCAAAACATCCGGCACCTACGGCTCACTTGGGTGACGGAATCCAACAACCGGTTGATACTCGCCAGGACCACGTTCATCGGATCCCGTTGGCTGAAGCGAGGTGGGAATGGAGTCGTGGAGGGGTTGGCCGACTCGACGACGGTGGTAACGCCCGATGCTCTGGTGGAAGTCGGACCGGTAAGCACGGTGGATCCGAGGTACATTCCACCGCCCGGAGTTACCGACCAGGTAGCGAACCAGGCGGATCAGTTTGGTTTCGGCAGCCAGTCGTTCAACGAGCAGTCGTTGAGCATCAGGTTCACAAACGTTGGCCCCAACGAGCGTGCCGAGGTCTATCTGCAGTACGTGCAGACACCGCGTGATTTCCTCGCCTATCGCACGCTATCAGTGTGGGCGCTGGGCTTCGAAGGTCCGTGGGGCAGATCGGGCCAACCGCTCGACTTTGTGGTCAAGCTCGGCGAGAACGCCAACAACTTCTACATGTACAAGACGCCACTCACGGAAGTGCCGCCGAGCGCAGGCGGATCCGAACTACGCGAGGCCTGGCTTCCTGAGATTCACATAGACTTCAATCGTTTCATAGCTCTGCGGACTTCGGCGGAAGAGGTAATGCTGCGTGCGGATGGGCTGCCGGGAGATACGACGCTGACGGTCTGGGACGTGGATGTCTTCGAGGACGGCGACAGCAGTTACGCTGTGGTCATCGGGCAGCGTTCGCGGGCTCCCAATCTCGCGGCGATCCGCCAGATCTCTCTCGGTGCCTACAACTCGGGCTCGGACGTCACGGTGTCAGGTGAGCTGTGGGTCGACGACATGCGGTTGGCGACTGCGGTGGACAACACGGGCCTAGTCGGGCAATTCAGTCTCGACGTTCGCGGCTCGGACCTGTTCGGTTTGCGACTTTCCTATTCCAGCGCGAACCCGTATTTCCGGCAACTTGCCCAGGACCCCAGCTTCCGTTCCAGCAGCACTTTCGCATTGGGCGGCAACATTCGTCTCGGTCAGATGCTCCCGGATTCATGGGGTATCAACCTGCCCCTCAACGTCAGCTACAACAACGCTTCGTCGCAGCCGCTGCTACTGCCGCGAACGGACATCTTCGTGGACCAGCTGCCAGGCCTGCGAACGCCGAGCAGTAAGACGCTACGACTTGACATGTCTTTGTCGAAGCTGTCGACGACGACGACTCCATGGGTGGGCTGGTTCGTGGATAACTCCTCACTGCGACTATCCCTGGACCGCCGCACATCACGCACGTCGCGTTCGTCGACCGAGGCGAGCGGTCTTGCGGCGTCGTACAGTTTCAGATCGAATGTCGGTGACCTGTCGCTGCCGCTGATTCCGGGCACCGATTGGCGACTGAGACTCACGCCGGTCAGTTTCCAATTCAGCACGAACTACACGGATTCGGAGTCGGACACTCGCCGGTTCGAGGAGATCATCGAGTTGCCCGAAGACTCGGCCGCTGTCCCGGTCAGCCGATTTGATGAGCGTCTGCTGACCAACGCCTCGATGAACTTCGCGCCCCTGTCGGCACTGACGGGACGTTTCCTCGCCTCGCAGGCGCGCGAGCTGGTACCGACGCACCTGCTGGTGACCGGCAGAGCCGCCCGCGAGCTAATCGCTTCCGAGCGTTCGTCGATGTTCGGCATCGATACAGGTTGGGAAACCGGCCGAACGCTGGACATGAACTGGAGCTATCGACCAAACATAGCCACGTGGTTCATACCGCAGGCGACCCTAGATACCCGTTATCGCTTCAATCGCGGCGCCTCGTTCGTCACGGAGCAACAGGGTGACACGGTGCTGACCAGCGACTTCAACAACTCGCGCTCCGTTCGGCTCTCGGCGGGTTTCAACGCGCCGGTACTTCTTCGCAGCGTCATCGGTCAGGACGCAGCCGGTGCGGTTGGTGCGATCATGGGCGTGGTCGATTGGCTCGACTTACTCTCGGCCAGTTGGAGCGGGGTGCTGAGTTCGCGCTACCAGCGCGAGACGGCGCGCCCGGATCTGAGTTACCAGTTCGGCCTGGGCGGCTTCGAGTCCTTCAAGGTCCAGGATGGAGACACGGCCAGCCGCGTCTCGGATTCGGATGTCTTGACGCTGTCTTCTGGTCTCCGTCTGCCGGTTGGTGCGGCGTTCAGTTTCGATTACAGCAAGAACAACGCGTTCACGTGGACGCCGATTTCGCAGTCGAAGAATCGCGGCGTATCGTGGCCGAGCGTGAGCTTCAACTGGAGTCGTTTCCCGCTCCCCAACTTCCTGTCGCGTTGGGTGACCAACCTCTCATTCCGGACGGGCTACACCGTCTCCACGAGTCGGAGCGACGTGCTGGACGCTGATCAGACGCGTACGAACGAGAGGAAGTCGATACCGTTCAACGTCAGTCTCCAGATGACGACGGAGTGGACGTTCAGCTACAACATGACGTCGTCGGATGATGAGCGACGCGACCCCACGGGGATTACACTGGGCGACTCTCGGAACCAGTCGCTGCAGGTCACAGGCCGCGTCCGACCGATCAAAAGGGAAGGCAGCTTCCGCAACCCCGTGCGCATCTCGCTACGGTTGTCGCAGAACGATCAGAACCAGTGCCGCCAGCTCGGTGGGGCTTTCGCTGAGGGACCGCCGGAAGGTGGTGAGGAGCTGCCTGCGTGCGAGCCGTTCACCGATCGGACCATCAAGACGGTCGATCTGACGGTTGCCACGGATGTCCCCCCGTTTTCTCTTGGGTTGCAGGGGTCCTGGCGTGACACTCAGAGCCAGATCGGGCAGCGCGCCGGATCGACACAGCTGGAAATCTCGATATTCGGCCAATTCCTACTCGAGACGGGAGAGATTCGTTGATATTTGCAAAATCGAACCACCGTGCCCTGGCATTCCTGGCGGCCACCGCCGTCGCTCTGGTCTCGGTGACTTGTGGAGGGGCCGACGGCGAGACCGAGGCCGGGTACGGGTCGACGCCGTCGGTGTCGGCGAACCATCCGCGCTTCGATGGGGCAGTGGCCTACGAGTTGGTCGAGCGACAAGTAGCCTTCGGACCCAGGGTTCCCGGCACACAGGGCCATCGGGATATGGCAGAGTGGGTTGGGATCTACCTGGCGGAGCGAGCGGACACCTTGGTCACGCAGCGGTTCGAGCACGTGACGACGGACGGCGTGACTTTGACGTTGTTCAACTTCTTGGCTCGCTTCCGCCCCAGCGATGGCCCGGCGCTGCTCTTGCTCGCTCACTGGGACACGAGGCCGATTTCCGACAATTCACTCGACGCGGAAGAGAGAAACACTCCGGTTCCGGGTGCGAACGATGGTGCCTCGGGCACTGCGGTCCTCTTGCAGTTGGCCGAGATGTTCAAGCAGGATCCCCCTCCGCGCAACGTCGACATCCTGCTCGTGGACGGCGAGGACTATGGCGACTTCGGCGAGGGCGAGGATGTGTTCTTGGGCTCACGCTATTTCGCTGCCAACCTACCGGGCGACTATCCGGCCGAGTTCGGCATTCTGCTGGACATGGTCGGCGACCGGGATCTGGAGATCTACGTGGAAGGCCACTCGAACCGGCTGGCGCCCGAGGTCGTGGATAAGGTCTGGAACATCGCCCAGCGCATGGGGTTCTCCGATGTCTTTCAGCGCCAGGGCCGTCATACCGTGAATGACGATCACATCCCGCTGAACGAGGCCGGTATCCCGACCATCAACATCATAGACTTCGACTACCCATACTGGCACACTCCCCAGGACACGCCGGATAAAGTCTCTGCGTCGAGTCTGGGAGTTGTTGGAGCGGTAATCACCAGGCTCGTGTACTCAGGCGGATAGTGGCCGACTGGTCGGCAGGCCTTGAATGTCGAATATCGAATATCGAACGCCGAGTATCGAAGATCGATAACTTGGGGTGAACTTGGAACTCGACCGTCGGCTAGTGGCTATTGACTATTGAAGAGCAACAACAAGAAGGTGTCGGTGTCACTTCAAGTATCGGCGTTCGGCGTTTGACATTCGTTATTCAAAGCGCTGTCGAAGAGCAAGAGCCGGTGTGGTATACCATCAGTCGGCTACGCTTTGAGAATCCGTTGACGCTGTCTCCCGATTTTGATCCCGGGTCGTGATGTGAGTTTGCGGTCGGCTCAAATTCGGGGACAGAGCGCTTTGAGGCTGACGGAAGGCGAGACGAAGGCGCTGCTGGCCAGCGCGCTCCTGGTTGTCCTGGCGGCGTTTGGGCGGTTACTGTTGACACCCGACGTCGCGGAGTTGAGCGGCAGCGGCCTCGCGGTGGCGCAAGGCGTGGATATGGCTCTGGCGGTGGCCGAGTCGACTCGAAACGAGGCCGAGCGTCGCAAGCAGCCACTAGCCGCCGGGGAAGCGGTCGACCTCAACAAGGCGACGGAAGTCGAGCTGGACCGTTTGCCTGGAGTGGGCCCAGCTCTGGCCCGTGCCATAGTGGAATCTCGGCAGCAGGAGGGGCCGTTCCGGTCGCTCCGCGATCTGCGACGAGTTCCGGGGCTTGGACAGAAGAAGGTCAGCCAACTGGAGCCGTATACGACGCTGCCGGAATCGGTGGTGGGCGTCACGGCGGGGACGGACGGCGATGCTGGAAGGCTGCCGGCGCCGGCGAAGGCCCGCCCCGCTCGGGTGAACCTGAATCGTGCTTCGGCGGAGGAATTGGAGACGTTGCCCGGTATCGGTCCCGCGCGGGCCCGAGCCATAGGAGACGTTGCCCGGTATCGGTCCCGCGCGGGCCCGAGCCATAATACGCTGGCGAGAGGAGCATGGTCGCTTCAGGAAAGTACGCTGGCGAGAGGAGCATGGTCGCTTCAGGAAAGTGGAGGATGTTCTGGGAGTGCCGGGGGTGGGCCCGGCGACGCTGGAACGGCTTCGGCCGCTGGTGCGCGTGGGACCTTGACACCTCCCGTAACTTCTAGCAGCTTTACAACTTGCTGTACTACTCCCCCCGCCGGTGGGTCCAGCTCAACACCATTTATTCCTGGTCGGAATGGCTACTACCCGGTCCAAAGCTAGCGATTTGATTGGCGACCTTCTGGTTCGCGAGGGTCTGATCACCGACGAGCAGTTGCGGCAAGCTCTCACCGAGCAGCGCAACAACGGCTCCCGGCTGGGCTACACTCTGGTGGCGATGGGCTTCGTCTCGGAGACCGATCTCACCCGCGTGCTGGCCCGGAAGTACCGCGTGAAGGCGGTCGATCTGTCGCGCATCAGCCAGATCGACGTGCGGGTGATCAACCTGGTCAAACCGGAAATCGCGACTCGCCATCTGGTGCTGCCGCTGCGCAGGGTGGGTCGGACGCTGACCGTAGCGATGTCGAACCCGACGAACCTGGATGCTATCGACGAGCTCAGGTTCTCCACGGGGTACGACATCGAGCCGGTCGTGGCCGGCGAGTACTCGCTGAAGAAGGCGGTCGAAAAGTACTACGAGACGGTCGACGACGGTCTGCAGGACCTGCTCAAGGAGTTCGACGAGGAGGACATCGAGGTCGTCGAGGGCGCTGTAGACGACGAGATCTCGGTCACCGCACTTCAGGCCCAGATCGAAGAGGCGCCGGTCGTCAAGTTGATCAATGGTGTCCTGACCAGCGCCGTCCAGAAAGGCGCCAGCGACATCCATTTCGAGCCGTATGAGAAAGATGTCCGCGTCCGCTTCAGGATCGATGGAGCGTTGCGCGAAATCATGCGCCCACCGATTCGGATGAAGGCCGCGCTAACCAGCCGCGTGAAGATCCTCGCCGACCTGAACATCGCGGAGCGGCGAATTCCGCAGGACGGGCGGATCAAGATGCGGATGGGCAGACGAGTTATCGACTTCCGAGTCTCGACACTGCCCGGTCTGTTCGGCGAGAAGATCGTGCTGCGTATTCTGGACAAGTCGAACCTCCAGCTCGACCTGGAGAAGTTCGGCATGGAGCCGAAGGCGGAGAAGGACTTCCTGTTCGCCGTCCGCAACCCCTACGGGATGGTCTTGGTGACGGGACCTACCGGTTCCGGTAAGACGACGACGCTTTACTCGGCGATCACGAAGATCAATACCGAAGAAGTCAACATCATGACCGCGGAGGACCCGGTCGAGTACAACCTCCACGGCATCAACCAAGTCCAGGTGCGACCCGAGATCGGTCTTACTTTCGCGGCGGCGCTAAGGGCGTTCCTGCGTCAGGACCCGAATATCATCTTGGTCGGTGAGGTGCGCGACCTCGAGACCGCCGGGATCGCGATCAAGGCGGCGCTCACGGGTCACCTGGTTCTATCGACGCTGCACACCAACGACGCTGCATCGACCATCACGCGCTTGATCGATATTGGAGTCGAGCCGTTCAACGTGGCGTCCGCGGTCAATCTGGTGACGGCTCAGCGCCTGGTGCGCAGGATCTGTTCGGCCTGCAAGAAGGAGACTACCTACGATCCAGACGTCATCGAGGCCGCCTTGATCCCCGAGGAGAAGGCTTCCGAGCTGAAGTTCTACAAGGGTGAAGGTTGTGACATCTGTGACGGGACCGGCTACCGAGGGCGGCAGGGCCTGTACGAGGTGATGCCGATCACAACGACGATCCGTCGAATGATCATGCACGGCGAAGGCGCGGACCAGATGAAGATCCAGGCGATCGAGGAAGGCATGCTGACGTTGCGCGATGACGGGCTGATCAAGGTGACGCGGGGCGTGACGACTCTAGAGGAAGTACTCAAGGAGACGGCCGCGTAAGATGCGTTGGCCGAGCCGTGCGACCGTGCAGCGATTACCGCGGTCCGGCTCCTCCCCTGTTTGCAGGACGGTCGCTTCAGTGAGCGAGGACAGTCATGATCTCGTCCTTCGAGGCGACTCGGAAACTGGAATCCCGTAGTAACTGACCGAAGACGAAGTCTCGCGACGAGAAACGAGATACGGGCACAGTCACATGGCAAGCATCAACATACGAGGACTTCTGGAGGAGATGATCGAGCGGCGGGCGTCGGACCTGCACCTGACCGCGGGTCAGCGGCCGAAGCTACGGATCGATGGCGAGCTGGAGAACTCGTACATCGATCAGGTTCTCATGCCCAAGGACACGCTGGGTCTCACGTATTCGATCCTGACGGAGACGCAGAAGAAGCGGTTCGAGCAAGAGGACGAACTCGACTTCTCTTTTGGCATCCAGAATCTGGCGCGCTTCCGCGGTAACGCATACCGGCAGAGAGGCTGTGTCGCGTTGGCCATCCGCCTGATCCCATTCGACATCATGGGTTTCGATGAGCTGCGCCTGCCATCGATTCTGCAGAAGCTCTCCGAGCGGCCACGTGGTCTGGTTCTGGTTACTGGACCGACCGGCTCCGGTAAATCGACGACTCTCGCCGCGATGGTCGACCATATCAACAAGACGCGCCGCGGGCACATCATTACGATCGAAGAGCCGATCGAGTTCATTCACCGGCATCAGAGCTGTATGATCAACCAGCGCGAGGTCGGTACCGACACGCAAAGTTTCGCGAACGCTCTCAAGTACGCTCTGCGTCAGGACCCGGACGTACTGCTGATCGGTGAGATGCGGGATCTGGAAACGATCGCGATGACGTTGACGTCGGCCGAAACGGGACACCTATGCCTGGCCACGTTGCACACGAACTCGGCGGCCGAGAGCATCAACCGGATCATCGACGTATTCCCCTCGCACCAGCAGTCGCAGGTTCGGGCTCAGCTTTCGTTCGTCCTCGAGGGCGTGGTTACGCAGACCCTGTTGCCGAAGGCGAAGGGGCGTGGTCGTGTGGTCGCCTGCGAAATCCTGGTGGCAACCGCCGCGATTCGCTCGGTGATTCGCGATGCCAAAGTGCAGCAGATCTACGGGCTGATGCAGGCGGGTAAGAAGCACGGGATGCAGACGCTCAACGATGCGTTCTATCAGCTCATTCTGCAGAGCGAGATCAAGCTTGACGAAGCCCTGAGATCTTCCTCGGATCCCAACGAGCTTCTACGCCTGGCAGGAGAACCCGTTCCGGCTTAATGTGTGGGTCTTGAGCGAGCGGGCCAGTGCGATGGTGTATGCGGGGATTGAGATATGCCGATCTTCATCTATAGCGCGAAGACAGTAACGGGGGACATCCAGACCGGGAACGTCGATCTGCCCAGTCGGGACGCCGTAATCGGCTATCTTCGACGGCAGCGGCTGATTCCCGTGACGGTAAGGGAGAAACCGAAAGACGTCACGATGCCGTTCGGTCGTCGCGTCCGGATGAAGGAGATCGTGCACTTCACCCGGCAGTTCGCGACGATGGTGAACTCGGGACTCCCACTCGTTCAATGTCTCGACATTCTCGCGCAGCAGAGCGAGAACAAGTTCCTATCGCGCAGCGTTCGCGAGGTACAGGCGGACGTGGAATCCGGCGCGACCCTGGCGGACGCGCTGCGCAATCACCCAAAGGTATTCAGCGATCTATACGTGAACATGGTTGCGGCCGGTGAGGCGGGTGGTATTCTGGATACCGTGTTGCTGCGGCTCTCGGTATTCATGGAGAAGAACGAAGCGTTGGTCCGGAAGGTCAAAGGCGCGATGATCTATCCGGGAGTCATCCTGAGCGTCGCGGTCGTGGCGGTTACGGTGTTGTTGGTCTTCGTGATCCCGACGTTCGAGAGCATGTTCACTAGCGTGGACATGCAGTTGCCGGCCCCAACGCGTTTCGTGATCTGGATGTCGGATGCTCTGAAGAACTACTGGTGGTTGATGTTGGGCCTGATTTTGGCCGGCGCCTGGACTCTGCGACTCTACTACAAGACCTCTACGGGGCGCCTCGCTCTCGACAGGCTGTTGTTGAGGGTTCCGATCGTTGGTGACCTGCTGCGAAAGACCGCCGTCGCTCGGTTCACTCGTACGTTGGGGACGCTGCTCTCCTCGGGTGTCTCGATACTAGACGGCCTGGAGATAACAGCGCGCACGGCGGGCAACCGGGTGATCCACGACGCTGTGATGCGCAGTCGCTCGTCGATCGCCGGGGGCGAGACGATCGCCGAACCGCTGAAAGAGTCCGGTGTCTTTCCGCCGATGGTCACGCAGATGATCAACGTTGGTGAGCAGACCGGTACGATAGACGAGATGCTCGACAAGATCGCCGATTTCTACGACGACGAGGTGGACACGGCGGTCGAGGCGCTGCTCTCGGCCATGGAACCGATGCTCATCGTCTTCTTGGGCGTCATAGTCGGTGGCATGATCGTGGCGATGTACTTGCCGATCTTCGACATGATCAATGTCGTAGGCCAGTAAGCGCCGACGACGAGGCCCGAAAAGCCAGTATCACCCCTGCCACGAGTGACAAATCGCTCGATCGCCCAACACAGCCGAGCGGGTCTTGCATTTTGCAAGGGTCCGTGTTATCCTATAGCGCCTCACCGCCACAACTGGCCGGGCGGAAAGGTCACGTCAGAAGATGTTCTCCCCCGCTTCGTACTTCCGACTGACACGTCAGAAGATGTTCTCCCCCGCTTCGTACTTCCGACTGACAAATCGCAACCAGGGCGCGACAGCATCGCAATGGCCTAGTGCCCGCGAACAGCTTGCGAAGAGGTACGATGATCCGAACGGTGACGAACGCGACGCGCAACGGCGGGTCGCAGGGCGATCCGGTATCGGGGTCGTCCGGCGGCAAGGCAAGGCACGAGGAGCTGGATAGGGGCATGGTCGGGATCCAGACCCTTCAGCGCCGCAGTATAATCCGCTGGGTTTACCTGCCGAGAATAGGGCTGGCGGGCGGGATCTTCGCGGGAGCGGCGGTCGCGTGGTCGGAGGC
>JBDHAS010000258.1:0-6206 GCA_039588015.1 Gemmatimonadota bacterium
AACAACTCCTGTTCCGGCAGCCAGACAAACTCGGCGGAGAAGATAAGGTTGCCGCCACGGTGGTTGATCATCCTACCCCATTCGGTATCGCGCACCACCCAGCCGTAAGCGTACCTGGATTCACTGCTCCCCTCGTCGACGTAGCCCGTGGTCCAGCGCCTGGCAGCTCCGGCGTCCAACACGCCGTGGCCCCGCAGGGTGTTCAGCCACCGGTGCATGTTGTCGACGGTGGTATGCAGGCCGCCGTTGGCTCGCAGGTGCCAGTTCGGCCCGTCGTCGAGCCAGCCACGCCCGTGCACGAGACCCCACCGCTCGCCGTTCCGGTAACCCACCGCCAGCCGATCTCGATCCCACCCGGGCAGTACGTAGCCAGTCTCGTCCAGCCCGGCGGGCAACAGCAGCTCCTCGCGCAGAAAGGCCTCGTAACTCTGCCCCGAGACCCGCTCCACAATGCGGCCCAGGAGCGAGTACCCGGCGTTGGAGTAGGCGTATCCGGTGCCTGGCTCGAACTGAAGCGACGTTCCCATCACGCGCTCGACAAAGGCTCGTGCGTCAATGGGCTCGTCGTCCGGGCCGACGCCCCCCGTGAGGCCGGAGGAATGGGTCAGGAGTTGGTGGACGGTGATGTCCCGCTTGTCGTCCGGAACATCGTCGAAATACGAGTCGATGGAATCGTCGACGGACAGCTCACCGCGGCTCTCGAGGAGGAGGATCGCCGCACCGGTCATCTGCTTGGTGATCGAACCGTGGGTCTGGACGGTGGTCGGCGTGTAGCGTCGGCGGGTCTCCCGATCGGCCAGGCCGTATCCCTCCCGCAACACCACGGTAGCGATCGATGTTCGCACCGATCTCGGACTTGCCGCCTACATCGGCCGGAGCAGTTTCGCCCTCTCCACGGAGCTGAGAGTCGGTGCCTCCACAAGCGACAACAAGGAAGGCCAATAAGATGGCAACTAGATGGATTCGATTCATGTGGATCCCAGTTCCTTTACGAGAGGCAGACCATTATATACTCGGGGCGGATAAGCGGTCCAAGCGACAGCTATATTTGTTGATTACCGAATTACTCGTGCATTCTAACTTGTTTTCAACTGCGAGGTGCACTCCACCTGGCTGCGATGCTCGCAGCATAATACTCCCGCACCAGGATTAAGCATGAGTTTGTGCATCTCCAAAATACAACGGCTCGAGGCGAGTTTGCCAAGAAATCGTGTAGAGGAAATGCTGCCAAACCGGCAAGATGAGCACGTCGCCAGAAGAGGTCACCGCGGTTGTGCCAAGAGGCCTTTGCGTTGTCGCCCTCCCCTCACAGGCGACACCGGCAGCGACCATCCAGAAGCGACTAGCGCGGCCTGCCGATCGGCATGATGCAGAAGGGGCTCTCTTCGTCGGACATACCCAGGACCTGCATGACCCGCGCGTCCCTGAAGGCGCCGATGACTACGGTCCCCAATCGCAACGCGGCCGCCTGCAGGTGAATGTTTTGTGCGGCGCTCCCTACCTCCATCAGCACGTATCGGGTCGCGCGTTGTCCGTACTTGCTCGCCGTTCTAGCGACCGCACCGGCGATGGCGATGACGGCGGGAGCCACCTTCACCTGATCCTGTCCGAGCGCTGCATCGGCCAGTTCAGCCCTGAGGTCTTGCCGGCTTAGCTCGACGAGGTCGTGTCCGATAACCCGATAGCGATAGAGGCCGGTCTCAAGGCCCGTCACGTCCCCCGACAGCAGATACAGCTCGATCGGGTAGAGCGCACCGGCGGACGGCACCGTTCTCCTGGCTCCCGATTGCGTGGCTCCCTGCCCCGCCCACAGCAGCTGGGCGACCTCGGCCAGCGTCAGCGGATCGCGCGTGTATTCTCGGACCGACCTCCGCTCGGCGAACGCTGCTTCGAGCGCCACTTCACCCGCGAGCCTGAGTGCGGGCAGCGGCACGATCCGCGCGTCTGATTGTCGAGCCATAATCGATCGAGCGTTGCGGAACAGCCTGAGCGAAGCGGCGAGGATCACTCGCCGGTGGCCGTATCGGCGGCCGCTTCCCCGGGTTCTCGAACGAACTCCCCGTGTTTCAGGAAATGAACGACCTGATCGACCACATCTTCGCTCATCATGATGTAGGTGTGAGTGCGTGGAACGACGAGGAAGTCCGTCATACCTTCGACCTTGGCCCGCTCGACCGAGACCTTGCCGTCGTCCGTGCCGGGGATCATCCGCGAGAACAGCGGGTTTATCGTCTTGCTTCCGGCGATGATACCGAGCTCGAAATCGACCGGACCCAGCTGGTTCGGAACGCTCTCCGGCCCTGTACCGAGCTGCTCGTACGCGCGGCCGAGCATTCTCTGGAGCAGCGGGTTCTCGTTCACCCAATCCGCCACTTCGCTCCCCCGGTTGGGCGGGCTCAGCATGACGACGCGGCCCAAGTTCGGCACCTCGTGCTCGGCCAGGTAGTAGCGCAGCACGATCCCACCCATCGAGTGAGTGACGAAATGCACCTTCCCGTTGGGTTGGCTGCAGCAGGCTTCCACGGCCGGAGCGAGCTCCTCGGAGGCCAGGTACTCGATGAAATGCTGAGTAGAGGGGTAGCCGACGTTCGTCACACGATAACCATGGCGGACCAACTCGGCCTCCAGCCGGACCATGGACAGGTCTGTGCGCCCGAGCCCGTGCAGCAGGACGACCCGCTCGCCCGTCTCGTCCGAGGACGACGATCCGCCGCAGCCGTACAGGCCGGCACCGAACAACATGAAGAGCAGACAGCGCCACGCTCTGCGCGGCCACGTCGCTCGGTCGGGGTTCGCTCTATCCTTCAAGTGCTCCATCACTCGATATACCAAAAGGGCTTCCAAGGGCTAAGATCCGCCTGGCGCCGGACCCGCCACTGGATCGTCCAGAGGTTCAAACCGCTCCTAAACCGGCAGGAAGCGACTTGTTCCCATGTTCTCAGATGGAATCTCTACGACCTGATCATCGTAAGCAACATCTTGAACCGGCGAACCGCCGCAACCGCATGCGGCTCGTTGGCCGGGAGGACGATCATCTCACCGCTCCCCAGGCGGAACGATTCTCCAGAAACGGAGACCTCCGCCTCGCCGTCGATGATATGGAGCAGAGCGTCGAACGGGGCCGTGTGCTCGCTCAGTCCCTCGCCCGCGTCGAAGGCAAACGCCGTCACGGTGCCTTTCTCCTTCTTGAGCACCATCTTGCTGACTACTGATCCCTCCTGGTAGTCGACCAGATCTGCTACCACGATCTTCTCCGCCAATTGTCGCGCTCCCGTGTGATGTTCGCGGCCGCGAAGCCGTTATCGTTGCCTCACTGCGGCCTTTCGGCAAGCTGGACTCTTCCGGTCACGAAATCCCCGGGATCGAGCCACAAGGCGCGGTGCGTCTCGTGGGTGACCTCAGAGCACTCGCGCGTATAGCCGACATAGAACCAGACCCCGCAGATCTCTCCCTCGATGTCGTAGCGGCCCTTGCGAATCCCGAAATGGAGATGCGGCGGCCAGGCGCCTCCGTCCTCGTCGTCCTCGGCGATATAGGCGACGCGCTGCCCTTTGGACACGGCTTCGCCCGCCTCCACCTCGAAGCCGTGCCGCCTGCTCACGTGGCCGTACAGCGACGTCACGAAGTGATCGCCGAAGCGGTGTTCGATCAACATCACCGCGCCGTAGCCCTGCGCCACGAAGATTCCTCCGACGATGCCGTCGGCCATCGCATAGACCGGGTCTCCTCCATCGGCCCACGCATCTTCCGCGAGATGATAGCCCTGCCAACTCTCGTTCCAAACCCCGAAATCCTGCATCAGTCTCCAGCTATCCAGAGGAAACCGGGCATCGATATCGGAGGGCCCACTGGCGTCATCGCATGCCCATGCGGCAAGGAACACCAACAGGACAGCCGCCCGTCGTCTCGCGCTGAACCTCAGATTCGCCACGCTGCTCTTACTTCTTGAACTCCAACTCCGTGAACCAAAGGTCGTCGTTCGGCACATCGATCTTCATCTCGGCGACCTCGCCGCCGGCATCCAGCAAGAACTGAACGGTCCCTCTGCCGAACCACGCGAATTGCTTTCGCCACTCCACCTGAAACGTATCGTAGTGCCAGTGGGTCAGGTCACCAACGAGATCCGGGTTGGGGTGAAACTTCAGAACCAGTCGCCCATCCTCGAGCGACACGGTCGCGTCCCCGTACATCGGTCCGCCGTATGAACCCGTATACGCCTCGAGCGGCAGCGAGGTTCTCGTGTCGGCCACTCGCTCGGCCTCGAACTTCTCCCAGTACTTGCGTTTCGACTCCCTGGTCGTTTCGCTCCGCTCGAGGAATTCCGCGTTCCAGTCCCTGGGCTCCCCGCCCAGGTACTGATCGAGTATTCGGTAGGTCAGCGCCGTCTGCATGTTCGTCATGCCGTTGGTCAGGATGACCATGCCGAGCCTCTCCTCCGGCACCAGCACCACCCGTGAGAACATCCCGTCGTAGCCGCCACCGTGGCTCACGACCTTGCGACCCAGATAGTCCATCAAGCCCCAACCCAAACCGTAGGCCCTGAAGTGCGTAGACGGATAAAGCTTCTCGCTCTGGACCGTCACCCGCGTGCTATTGTGGGGCGTCCACATCGTCCTGGAGGCTTCCTCGCTGAAGTAGGTCACGTCGTTCAGGCTGCCGCGGTTCAGTTGCAGCCTCAACCAATCAGCCATGTCGCTCACGCTGGAGATGATGCCGCCGGCCGCCGCCATCGCGTCCCAGTTGTACCACTCCAGCGGCACGATCCGGCCATCCTTTTCCGCGTGCGGGGTCGCGACGTTCGTCTTGCCGTTCAGGTCCTTCACCGAGATGACCGTATTCTCCATCCCCAGCGGCCCGAAGAACTCCGTAGCGACGAACTCACCCCAACTGCGCTGCGTTACCGCCGGGATCACCTCGCCAGCGGCGATGAACATGAGGTTGGAGTAGCCGTACGAAGCCCGGAACGCCCCCGCAGCTTCCAGGTGACGGGCTCGCTCGACGACCTCGGCCGCGCTGTAGCTGGTTCCGTACCAGAGCAGGTCGCCGCTGAAGGTGCCCAACCCGCTCCGGTGGCATAGCAGGTCGCGGATTCTCATTTCCTGGGTGACATAGGGCGAGTAGAGCTGGAAGTACGGTAGGTATTTCACAACCCGGTCATCCCAGCTCAGGAGCCCCTCATCGACCAGCTTCGCCAGCGCGGCCGCGGTGAACGCCTTGGTGTTCGACGCGATAGCGAAGAGCGTATGTTCATCGACCGCCGTGGTCATACCTAGCTCGCGAACGCCGTATCCCTTGGCGAAGACCACATCGTCGTCCTTCACGATCGCGACGGCGAAGCCCGGAACCTTCCAGTCCTCGCCCGCCGCGGCGAAGTACGCGTCCAGTTCGCCCAGATCGACCGGCGTCTGCGCGAGCGCGGCCGTTGATAGAAGAGAAAACGCCAGTGCGGCGGCAAAACTCCGCGTCAGCATCGCCCTGACCAACGAGAAGCGCGAAATCGGTCCCTGCATTTGTCTGTCCGTCATCAACAAACCTCCGTTAGGGCCGTGCGACGCGTCCTACGCAGCATGCCGCAACTTATTCCACACATACACCGGGATACCGGCCAGCAGGAGCAAGAAGCCCCAGTAGACCGTGTCCCGACCCGAGCCACCGATCGTCCAGAGCGAGTACAGGAAGGCCAGCACCGGGACGATCAGCAAAGCCGGCCAACTTCGACCGTTCGCCGAATCCCTCCGCGCCAGCGAGATCATCACCTCGGACGCCGAGCAGAACACGTAGGGAACGAGAGTGGTGAGCGTCGCCAGCAGGATGATGAACGTGAACATCCCGACCAGACCTCGGGTGTAGTTCATCGAGATGAGCCCCGTCGCCAGCAAGCCGGACACGACGATCGCCATGACCGGGGTACCGCGCTCCGAGAGCCGGCCCATCGAGGCTGGGAAAAGCCCGTCTCTCGCAACGGCGAGCGGGATCTGCCCCGACAGCAAGATCCAGCCGTTCAGCGCCCCGAAGCAGGAGATCGCCGCCCCCGCGGCCACAGCGTAGGACGCCCAGCCGCCCCACATGCTGCTGGCCGCATCGGCGAAGGGCGCCGTCGAGTCGGCCAACAGGGCCGGCGCGATGACGCCCATCACAGCGACCGTGCCGAGTATGTAGACGACCGCGGCCACGATGGTCCCGAGAACCGTGGCCCGCGGAATCGT
>JBDHAS010000259.1:0-5678 GCA_039588015.1 Gemmatimonadota bacterium
CTTCCGCCAATTCCTGCTTGATCGCCGCCGCCCACTCCATTCCGTCCTTCGAGAGCTGGCGAGCAGCTTCCGCCTCGAGAATCGCCGCGGCCACGTCGATGCGGCGATACGGCCTGACCAGGGGTGCCAGCGAGGTGATCCGCCCCCGCGCGATAAGCAGGTCGAGGTAATCGTAGGCCCAGTGCCCCAGCGACAGGTAAGCCGACGAGTAGGAGCTCGCGGCAGGCCTGCCACCCTCCTGCTGAGGCGATGCGGAGCGCTGCGGAGCTGCGTAGGCCGAACCCGCTGCAAGCACCGCCAGGCACCCAAAGAGATAGGTTCCGCCTGAGGACCCCGATTCCGTGCACATACCCAGCCTCTCCCACCCGCGGAAGCGAACGACAGGCTTCAAGCCTCGGCCTGACGGCCTGAAAGCTCAAACTTGCACATGATGGCGTATCTCGTTCATTGACAGCAAGTACCTGCTCTGTTAGCCTTGCCGCGGATCACACGGATCGCCCCCAGACTCCGCCGCCCAAACTAACCACTTTAGGCCAATAGAAACGGATTCACGCGTGAAGAACCTAGACCATCTGCTGGCGGCTGCGTGCGGCATCGCCGTTGAGGCCGGCGAGCTGATCCAGAAGATCCAAGAAGAGGGCTTCGACACGACGTCCAAAGACGACCTTAGCCCGGTGACCCGTGCCGATCGCGAAGCCGATGCGGTCCTCAAGCGGCAGCTGAGCGAATTGGAGCCAGGCGCGGCCTGGCTCTCGGAGGAGACGGCCGACAGCCGTGCGCGTTTGTCGGCCGACCTCCTCTGGATCGTCGACCCGCTCGACGGCACCAAAGAGTTCATGAAAGGACTGCCCGAGTACAGCGTGGCCATCGCCCTGGTCGCGGACGGCCAGCCGGTACTCGGCGTCGTGCACAACCCCGTCACCGGCGACACCTTTTCCGCCGCGCGCGGCTCCGGAGCCTTCCGCAACGGCGAACCCATCCAGGTCCGCGAGGGTGACAAGTTATTGGCCTCTCGCTCCGAGACCGCCCGCGGCGAGTTCGACCCGTTCGAGCGAGCCTGGAGCGTCGAAGCCGTCGGCAGCATCGAATACAAGTTGGCGCTGGTGGCGGCCGGCGAGGCCGCGGTGACATTCTCTCGCGGCCCGAAGCACGAGTGGGACGTATGCGCTGGGTCGCTCATCGTCCGCGAGGCGGGAGGCCGGGCCACCGAGTTGTTCGGCGAGCCGTTGCGTTTCAACCAGTCGTTTCCAAAGGTCAAAGGAATTCTGGCCGGCGCGCCGGGGGCTTATGAAGAAGCGCTCGCGCAGATCGATTCGATCGGCGCGTCGGACCGTATGGACGAATTCAAGAACGCTCCCAGCTAGTGTCAGGGCAGGCTTTGAGTTGCCAATATCGAACATCGGATGTCGAATTTCCAAGAACAGCACTTCATTATTCGTTACTCGACATTCGATATTCGATATTCAAAGGGGAGAACTAGACTTGTCTGACCACCTGATACCACCACACGGCGGCACGCTTGTCGACCTCCAGGTGTCGGAGGAGCGCGAGAAGGAACTGGCACGCTCGTCCCGCGACTGGCTGTCCTGGGATCTGACGCCACACCAGCTCTGTGATCTGGAGCTGCTCTTGAACGGGGCGTTCTCCCCGCTGCGCGGCTTCATGACGCAGAGGGATTTCGATCCCGTTTGCCAATCGATGCGACTCGGCGACGGCACGCTCTGGCCCACACCGATCACCCTGGACGTGCCGGAACAAGTGGCGAACGATCTCGCTCCCGGGACGAGCCTCGCGCTCCGCGATCCGGAAGGCGTCATGCTCGCCGCGCTGCACGTCGAAGACGTTTGGAAGCCCGACCGCGTGGCGGAAGCCGAGCGCGTGTTCGGCACGTCCAACAGCGAGCATCCCGGTGTGGCCCACCTGCTCGAGCGGACCAACGACTACTACGTCGGCGGAACGCTCGAGGGCACCAACCTGCCCTTCCACTACGACTTCCGGACTCTGAGGCGAACTCCGGCCGAGCAGCGGGCCATCTTCACGCGTCTCGGTTGGCGCCGGGTGGTGGCGTTCCACACGCGGTATCCGATGCACCGGCCGCAGCACGAGCTGACCCTGCGCGCTGCCAAGGAGGTCGAAGCCAGTCTGTTCCTCCATCCCGTGGTCGGGCTGGCCAGGCCAGACGACCCGGGCCACTACACGCGAGTTCGATCTTACGAGGCATTGCTGCGCCGCTATCCGCACCAAACGGCCACGCTGTCGCTGCTCAACCTGGCCACCAGTCTGGGCGGACCGCGGGAGGCGATGCTGCACGCCATCGTCCGCAAGAACTTCGGATGCACGCACCTGATCGTCGGGCGCGACCACGCGGGGGCCGGATCCGATTCGAGCGGGGCGCCGTTTTACGGCCCGTACGACGCTCAGGAACTGATGAAGGAGCACGAGGCGGAGTTGGGCATTGAGATGGTGCCGTTCAAGGCGCTGGTCTATGTCGATGACCGCGCGAAGTACATGCCGCTCGACGAGGTGCCGGAAGGCACCCGGACGCTCGACATATCGCAGACCGAGTTGCAGGAGCGGCTCGCCGACGGCCGCGAGATACCTGAGTGGTTCACCTTCCCTGAGGTCGCGAAGGAGTTGCGCCGGACGCAACCGCCGCGGCACCGGCGCGGCTTCACCGTATTCTTCACGGGGTTGTCGGGATCGGGGAAATCGACGATCGCCAACGTGCTGCTCGTGAAGTTCCACGAGATGGGCGACCGTCCGGTAACTCTGCTGGACGGCGATATCGTGCGGAAAAACCTATCCTCCGAGCTGGGCTTCTCGAGGGAGCACCGCGACATCAATATCCGCCGCATCGGCTTCGTGGCCTCGGAGATCACCAAGAACGGCGGCATCGCGATCTGCGCGCCGATCGCGCCTTACGACATCGTACGCCAACAGAATCGCGCGGTGATCGAGCCGCTCGGGGGGTACATACTCGTATTCCTGGACACGCCGCTGGATATCTGCGAGCAGCGGGACCGCAAAGGCCTCTACGCCAAAGCGCGGGCCGGGCTGATCAAGGAGTTCACTGGGATCTCCGACCCTTACGAGGTCCCCGACGACGCTGACGTCGTGATCGACACCAGCGACATGACTCCGGAAGAGGCAGCGCAGAAGATCATCCTCTACCTGGAGAAGGAGGGTTACATCGGGGCCAGCGCGAACGCATCGTGACGTGTGAGGACGGCGTTAGGGAATGGATGCGACGCTTAGCTACAGCAAGACAGCGCTGACGGAGACGTCCAGGCCCGGAAAGGCTCGGGGAGTCAACCGGTCTTCGGGACCCACGCTATGGCTCGATCCGTAGGCGCCGCCGATCGGTTCCTGAAAGACATGCACGCGCTCGGCTTCCAGATCGAACAGCCACACCTCGGGGATTCCCGCTCGAGCATACAAAGGGAGCTTGACGTCGCGATCGAAGGGGAGCGATGTGCTCGCAACCTCGATCAACAGAAGTACGTCTTCCGGGCCGGGGTGCCCGTCGGCATAGTAGTCCGCTCGAGGTTTCAACAAGCAAAGATCGGGCTGCGACTCGGAGAGTCTTCCCAGGCGTACCGGATTCTGGACGCGGAGTACTGCGCGCCCCTCGGGTACCGCTGCCAGCCGGCGCGTGAGCCGATCGACGCACGCCGCATGACGACTTCCGATGGGACTCATCTGGACGATTCGCCCGTCCAGGAGTTCGACGCGGTCGTCCTCGCCCAAGATTCCCGCCTCGGCCATACGGTAGTACTCGTCGACCGTGAACAAACGTGTGGTCTGCTCCGACGCCATGATCCACCTCCAAGCCCAATATCGCCTCGCCGAAAGGACGCCGACAAGGGAAAGACCAGGCTCGACGAACCCCTTATTGAAACCATCGCGCGCAACCTGGCTGCGGCTTGTCAACAGGCCCTCAACACGGGCCGCGACGCGACTATGCTGGCTCTTGTAGTAGGTTGCGGCTGAGATCATGCCTGATCGACCGAAGTCACTGGCTACAGTAGGCATAGATCCTCAACCGATAATCGAAGACATATCGGTGGTGATCCCGACCCTCGGCCGGCCCGTGCTGCAAGAAAGCCTCTATTGGATCGTTGCAGGCAGCGCCTGGCCGGGTAGACTGATAGTTGTGGATCAGGGCTCTGACACGCAGATAGCGGAGTGGGTCGGGACGATTCGATCGATGGGGATCGATGCCGAGCACCTGCCTTCCTCACAACGTGGACGCGCCGCGGGCATCAACCGGGGGCTGGAACGGGTCAAGACCCGTTTTGTCGCTATTACCGATGATGACTGCTTCGTGGACAGCGATTGGCTAGAGAAGATGACGGCCCGCTTGCACGATGCGCCGGAAGCAATCGTGACCGGCCGAGTCGAAGCCGCCGGTGATGAGAAGCTTGCAGTGACGATCACTTCGCCGAAGCCGGCGACCTACCACCGCCCCCGACTGACGTTCGATGCCATGTCCGGGGGAAACATGGGAACTTCGATGGCGGTGATCGAGCGGGTCGGTTCCTTTGACGAGGATGCCCGCCTGCTCACTTCCGAAGATGGCGAATGGGCCTACCGCGCGCTCCGCAGCGGCACGCCGATCGTCTACGCTCCAGAAATCGCGGTCCGGCATCACGGCTGGCGGGACGAGAAACTGCGGCTCGCTCAATACAAGGACTACGCCCGCAGCCACGGCGGGTTCTACGGCAAATACCTGCGCAGGGGAGACTGGTTCATCGCTCTGCGGGCAATGGTTCATCACGCGCGCGCCGGGCGGAGGTGGTTGAGGGGAGTGATGACCGGCAACCATGAAGATGTGATCTACGGTCGCGCCTATTTCACCGGACTGCTGCCCGGCATCATCGCCGGGATGCGCAGGTCGACCCGATGAAAGAACCGATTGCGCAGCAGGCCGGCTCGGCGCTCTTCTGGAAGGGAGTGCAGCACACCGGGGTCAAGGCGATTCTGTTCGTTCGCTTGATAATTCTGGCCCGGCTGCTCTCGCCCGATGACTTCGGGCTGCTGGCCATCTCCATGGTTGCGATCGAGTTCATGACACGGGTAACCGACCTGGGGATGGTTCCCGCGCTGGTTCAACGATCCAGCGCCGACGATACCCACTACGATACCGCCTGGACCGTAGGCGTGGTTCGAGCAATCGCTATTGCCGCAATCGTCTTTCTAGGAGCCCCCTACATTGCCGAGCTCTTTGACGATCCCCGGGCAACCGTCATCATCCGCGTACTCGCGATTCTGCCGCTAATCGAGGCAGCCGCCAGCATCAAGGTAACGGAACTGTTGCGCAACCTGCGTTTTCGCTCGCTCGCGTTCATCAAGTTGCCGCAGGCGCTGGCAAACACCGTCGTCTCGATCGCACTTGCGCCTTCGTTGGGGGTCTGGGCGCTCGTCGCCGGTGCTCTGGCCGGGCCAGCAGCCTATCTGGCCATCTCTTATGTCCTGGCCCCCCACCAGCCCCGCTTTCGCCTGGCGCGAAGCGCCGCCCACTCGCTGATCCGATTCGGTCGCTGGATATTCGTGAACGGCCTTATCGTAGTAAGCGGCGCTGCAGTGCTCCGCCTCGTCATCTCCCGCCAGCTTGGAACTGCGGAGTTGGGACTGTATGTCCTCGGAGCCAAGCTTGCATTCTTCCCGGCCGATGTAGC
>JBDHAS010000260.1:0-5496 GCA_039588015.1 Gemmatimonadota bacterium
CCGTCCGTCATGTCTGCGACTCCGTCCCGCCTTGGAGGTCCCGAGCGATGGGCCGAGTTTCCCTACGCTTTGCACGCCGCTTGAAGACACTTCCAGCGTCGAGTATCATGCACGTCCTGAATCGCCCGATTTGCTGACCCGACCGCGAGCGACCCATGGACGTACTGGAAGCGATCTATTCCCGGACTTCAGTCAAAGCCTTCCGTCCTGACCCGGTGGAGCGGAGCCTGGTCGAGAAACTCCTGGATGCGGCGGTTCGCGCGCCCAACCATCGTCTCACCGAACCGTGGGGCTTCTACGTGCTGACCGGAGAATCGAAGCGCCGCTTCGCCGAGTTGAGGCGCGAGGACCGGGCAGAGCGATTCCCGGACCCGGCGGCGCCGGAGGTTCAGGCTGTCCTGGATCGGGCGTATGCAGGGGCCATCGGCACGCCCGTTCTCATCGCTGTCACGACGTTGCTGGCCGAAGACCCCGTGCAACGGGAAGAGGACTACGCGGCAACATTCTGCGCCATCCAGAACATACTTTTGGCGGCGATTTCGCTGGGGCTGGGCACGTACCTTCGAACCGGTTCGCTTCTGAACGACCCGGCGCTGGCGGAACTGCTGGGCGTGCCCGAAGACTATCGAGTGGTGGGGATCGTCTACCTGGGCTACCCAGCCGAGGTGGCGAAGCTTCGCCCGCGCACGCCGGCCACCGACAAGACCCGCTGGTTGGCCTGAGTCCCCAGGTCAGCGCCGCCTGGGCTCGATCCTCACTTAACTAGGGTAAACGGTATCGACGCTCGCGTCCGATCCCAGGTAAATGCTAGCACGCCTCCACCGTTCGTCTCTTCAGCCGAGATCGTGAACCGCTCAACCGGTTGGTCCAGCGACTCGACCTCAATCTCCAATCGCGCTAGGTCCTGCTCCGAGTCGTACGCGGTGCCCGCCTGACCGGTCTCGCGGTTGACGATGAGGGTCCAGCCGTCGGGCCGCGGGATAGTGAAGAGCGTGTAGGTGCCCGCCGGCACGCGCGTCGCGTCCATCATCAAGTCCTGGTCGGTCGTCAGTTGCGTGGCGGCGTTCGCACCGGTGCGCCAGATCGAATTCCAAGGGACGAGTCCGCCAAACACCAGACGGCCGCGCTTCGACGGTCGACTATAATCGACGGTGATTTCAGCGCCGCCAACTATCGCGCGGAGTGTGTCGCGCGGCGAGAAAGGGCCCATACCGACGCCGCGCGCGTCCTCGTCAGCCCAGCGCCGCGTCGTACCATCGAGGTCGAGGTCCGCGACTCGCTCGATCGTCCGGTTAAGTGCCCCCGCATGCATCCCGAGGATCCGGTCCGCACCGTCCACCTGCGCCCGCCAGGTACCGAGGTTCTCTGTCTCCAGTATGACCGAATCGGGCCCGACGCGACGGACCACGACGGGCGACGGTGGATCACCCGGCCTGTAGACGGTCTCCACGCCCGCGCGGCGAGCCTGCTCGATGACGAGCTCCTCGAGGGCGAAGTGAGAGAACGAACTAGGAATCATCGGCGACATCGTTGGAAGCGTTTGAGTCTCCGTCTCGCCGTCCTGCGTCGTCTCGATGACCGACGAGTCGGGCCCGAACGCGATCACGGTAGCCTGCTGCGGCGGTGCATCCGTAGCGGCGCTGGCGTCATGCAACGTGCTCTCGTACCGGCTCACCGCACCATCGGCCGCGAAGCTGACCACGGTCTCGCGCACCATGGCCCGCGGAGAGCGGGTGACCGCAGTCCCTTCAAAGCGCTCCGGCGTGCGGACATAGCGTTCGACCGCCACCGTGTCGGTGCCTAGTCTGACGATGAATGCCCCGCTATCGGCCTCTTCCGAGGCGCAGCCTGCGGTCAGGCCGGCAGCCAGCACGAGTGTAGTGGAGAGTGCACTGGATATGGAGGTCTGGCGGATCATTTGGCTTACCTCTTTGTTCGGAATCGGGGTTCGTGCGTGTGGAAGACCTTCGCACGTTGCGGCCGTAGCGGGTGCCGGTCAACCCCACCTGACATTTAGGAACGAGAACCCTTTGCGCCACCGTTGGTCACCCTGGCACGGCTCGGCGGAGCCAGATCGTTCCATGCTCAGCACTGCCGCCAAAGGATGCGCACCAGCGTAGCCTTGCCGGCGTTAAAGCCGAGCAGGCCGCACATTCCAACCGCAATCGTGAGCGTCGGGTCCTTCAGCGCCGGCACGCCGTTGGAAGAGGTCTTGGAGAGAAACGGCTCTCCCGCCTCCTGAACGACCGCGCCTACCAGGTTCCAGCCGTGGTTCGAGTGGCTCTGGTCGGTGCCGGTTCCAGGGCCGGGCATGGCGACCTGCCATGACCTCTACTATCTCTCCCGCATGATCGACTCAGCGTCGCACGTTACTGCTTCCTGAGGATTAGGTGTGCGCCGGGCATGCTGAACCGCAGCTCTATGACCGGACCGCTGTCGCCGTTCGCGCGGCGGAAGATCAGTCTCGGCAGCCCCCGGCCGAACGTGAGCCCCTCGATCCAGGGGATCTCGCGCGGCGGCCTACCGTCGATGGAGAAGGCGACTCCCTCCGGCGTCTGCGTCACCTCGACGACCATTTCCTCGCCCCGTCCCGCGCCCACGTATCTGCCGACAAGCGGCGTGGGGTCGCCGGTGAAATACTGCCGCGGCGGCAAGGTCCAGCCGAGCACCTCGTTGGCGAGGTTGGTGACGACCTCCTGCGGATCGAGCGGGCCAACGTTGTTGATCATGACGACGACCGCCATCCCCGCCTCGGGATACCAACCCACCTCCACCCAGAAGCCGGGGGACCTCCCGCCGTGGCCGATGTACATGAGGCCGCTGGGATCCGGGCCAACCTGGAGGCCCATGCCGTAGCGCAGCGGCGTCCCGTCGTTCAGGCTGGACGGTGTCATGAGCTCGGCGTACGACTCGGGCGAGAGCACCCTGCCGCCGTGGAGCGCCTGGAGCCAGGTGACCATATCGCCCACGGTCGAGCACAGCGAACCGGCGGCGAAGGGCCATGTGTGCGCGATGGTCCACACGCGGCGGATGACACTATCCCGCGAGACGAAGTAGCCATGCGCGCGGCGCGGGACGTTCTCCAGGCTGTTGCAGTACATCGAGCGCGTCATGCCGAGCGGCGCGAAGATGTTCTGCTCGATGTAGTCCTCGTACGTCATCCCGCTCGCCTTTTCGATGACGAGCCCCAGAAGCCAGAAGCCGGAGTTGTTGTAGATCTGTATCTCGCCCGGCGCGAACTGGGGGGGAAGGCGCTGGAGCAGCGCGTACGCCGAATCGCGGGGGAAGCGGATGTTCGTCGATAGGCTGCCGAACTCCGGCGCCTCGGTGAAGTCGGCGATTCCCGCCGTGTGCGCGAGCAGGTGGCGCAGGGTCACCGTATGGCCGTGCGTCTCGAAATCCGGGAGCCACAGGGTGATCTCGTCGTCCAGGCTGAGCTTCCCCTGGTCGCGCAGCTGGAGCACGGCGACGGCGGTGAATTGCTTGGTGACCGAGCCGATCACGAACATCGCATCGAGCGGCATCGGAACGTCCCACTCGACGTCGGCCTTTCCATAGGACTGCATGAGCAGTGTGTCGTTGCTTTGGACCACGGCCGCGACGATGCCCACGGCGTACTTCCTATGCACCCAGTACCCGGCGATGGAGTCTAACCGTTGAACGAGAGCGGAGTTCGCCTGCGCCGCCGCCCCGGCCGCCAGCGAGACGGTGAGCAGCGCGGCAAGAAGCAGTCGTTTCATCATCGGGGCATCCATCAGATGTATCGGAACAGGGGCGGGAAGGCGATCACGACGAACGCCGCCCACACGGCATAGACCGGCAAGTAATCCGTCTGCCACCGTTCGAGGCTCGCGAACGAGCCGCGCCGTCTCAGAAAGCGGATGTAGAGCACGGCGGACCACGCCAGATTGACCAGTAGAATCACGTTCTCACCCAAAGCGGCCACGCGGTTGGGGCTGAAGCCGAACTCGGTGATGCGTGCGGCGATAGCCCACAGCGCGACCGCGTCGGCCAAGAGCGCGCTGACCACCAGCACGACCTGCACCACATCGAAGGCGCCGGGGGGCGAGCGGGGATCGCGGGCGGAGACGGAATAGAGCAGCAGGCCCAGGACCACCACCAGCAGCAGGTCGAAGGCGATGAGCAGGTCCCGCTCGATGTCGACTCCGCGTCCGGTCCACAGCAGGGTCCCCAGAAACGTGACGAGCACGATGGCGAAGAGGGGCGTGAAGAGGCGCGTCAATACGGGCGCCATGTTCTCGATCACGCTCTGCTTGGCCTCTACCAGCCAGGATCCGATGACGACGGCACCCATGGCACCGCATGGCAGCAGCCAGGACTGGAGGAACGACTCGACATCGATCCCGACGGCCTGGAAGATCATCACGATGAACCCCGAAAGGACGCCGCCGCCGAGGGCAATCAGGACGTAGTAGATGAACAGTTCGCCTGAGAACCGAATAAAGTCCATGCGGCCCGCGACCTGGCTCCAGCGACCGCCCGCGTACGCGATACCCACCACCAGCCAGAGGGCGATCGGAAGGTGCAACGCCGTGAGCGCCTCGGTGTAGCCGTATGTCTCTATGCTGCCTGGGGCGAACGGGTAGACGTTGGCGAACACACCCGCCGCGAGGAACGCGACAGCCAGCCAGCGGAGAGTGCCGGTGTCGAGCCGCCGTTTCCAGACGAAGTAGCCGGTCAGGAGGGGCAGCACGAAGAGGCTCAGATTGCGGGCGTAGAAGCCCTCGGCGTCCTGGTCCCACCCAACCCCGAAGAGCGCCGGCGCCTTAATGGCGAGCGCCGCTGCCGCCGCGAGACAGAAGGCGACGATGGCGTCCGTTCGCGCTGCGGCCCGCGGCTTTCCGGTGGCGTAAGGGGGCACCACGAGTTGCTTCCAGAGGCGGTCCGAGTGCTCGCGCGCGAACTCCCGCGAGAGCGCGTCGAGATCGCCCATGCGCTTGACCGCTACAAGGAACGCCTCGTCGGTGGCGAGCCCGGCGTCGACCAGCACCGCGATCTGCTCACGCAGGTGGTCCTCCAACTCCGCTACGTCGACGGAGTGGATCGCCTCCCGGCGGCGGAGGTAGCTCCGCCACTGGTCGATTTGTTCCTCGAGCGAAACCGCGTGATCCGGAGCCGGCACGCTCAGGCTCCCTGTGGCAGTGGCGCGGCTAACGCCGGGCGGCCGCCCGGGACGCAAAGGGAGAGCCCCCGCCAGATGCTCCGTAGCGCAGCGTCCACCGCTTGCCACTGCCTGCGTTCCTCGGCGAGCTGGGCCCGGCCCCGGCGCGTGATCCGATAGTACTTGCGCCGGCGGCCGCTCTCCGCGACTTCCCACCTCGCCTCGACGTGGCCGAGCCGCTCGAGCCGATGTAGAACCGGGTAGAGCATCCCGTCCGTCCACTCCATGCGCCCTCCGGACAACTCCCGAACCCGCTGGAGGATGGCGTAGCCGTAGCTGTCCTCTTCGGCCAGGATCGCTAGGACGAGCGGTGT
>JBDHAS010000261.1:0-5481 GCA_039588015.1 Gemmatimonadota bacterium
CCGGCCCTTCAGGTCGTCGCTCCGACCGAAGTAGATGGTCGAGCGGCTGGAGTCGGCCAGTTCGAAAACGCCCTCCTGCTCGGGAACATTGGCTACGTGCATAGAATTGAGGCTGCTCCAAGGTCCCACGATTCCCACAGAAACTCCCCTATTAGAGGACAAACTCGTGGCTCTCAGTTCAACAATGATAGAGCGGCCCCCTACTCGGGAGCAACCGGTCAGCCATCTTTCCCCGGCCGAAACTCGCGCGACCCACGCGGCGTAGATATGTTCGAGCGCGTCCTCGCGCTCCATGCGGCCGCAATACCACGAAAGGACAGGAGATGACGTACGTCCCGACCCCAGTCGTCGTCCCGCAGGCGACGCTCCAAGCTCGCGAGCTCGCCCAGAGGATCGACCATACGATCAGGGAATACCGGCAGAATCACCCCAACATGAGCGAAGCTGAGATCTTGCAGGCCCTCCAAATCGCCCAGGGTCAGTCGGGCGGTGCTCGCAGGACCCGCGCCATGATCGCGGTGATGCTGGGCCTAACCGCACTGCTTCTGCTGGGGACGTTGCTTTTCATCCGGGCCGGCTGATCCTGACGGGCTGAACCAAAGCCCCATCAGACACGTCAGGCCCGGCGGCAGCTCTAGTTCGCATGGCGTCGTGATGCCGCTTGTGCATCCAGACCTTGGCCACCCTCCAGGCCGCCGCCGCGCCGATCAAACCGCTCACCATAGCCACGATCCAGAGCGTGAACGCGCTGGCCCACTCGATCACCGACCCGACCTGAGCCGCGAATATCCACCCCAAAATCGTGTAGACCGCCGACCAGATAGACAGCCCGACCAAGTCGAATAGCAGAAACGTGCGCAGCCGCATGTTCGTGAAGCCCGAGGCCGCCGCGACCAGGTTGCCCGCGCCGGGGATGAACTTCGCCGGGGCCAGATAGCGAGGACCTACCGCCTGCACGCGCCGCTCCACACCGATCACGCAGGCCATCGGGTTCGAGGAAAGGCCGCACACCAAGTCCACGAGCCCCTGGCCGCGCCAGCGGGCCAGGCCGAACCACAGCAGATCGCCCACCAACCCGCCCAGAGCGGCGCTGATCACGATGCCCGCGACCGAGACATCGCCCGATGCGGCCAGCGCTCCCGCGATCACCAAGATGGGCACGCTGGCGATCGGAGCCCCTGCAAACTCCAGGAAGCCCACACCGAAGAGGAGTGGGTATCCGAATCGTTCTAATAGCAAGCCGAGTTGTTCCATATCTATATCTATCCCGATCTATATCTATCCAGATTCTATCCCGAGGACGAATATTGATCCCGAAGACGGTCCTCGTCTGTCCAGCCACGCCTAGGAGAACTCGCGGCGCCTTGAACGTGTTCCCCCATCCCGCCCATGGCGACGAAATACAGTACAACAGCTTACGAAATCTGCCATCAACCACCTTAAGATTGCACCGTTGGATGGCGCCCACAACTCCACCCTATAACCCCGCGATTTCGCTTACCATCTGCCCGCCGGCTCGGTCATTGTGACCGGCTGGGCCGTGCCGAAAAGGCCGCTACTTTTTTCGAGCTAACCGTCCAAACAATTGTAAATAAATGACTTAGATCTTTGGATCGACCTTGGCATGCCTGTTGCCCCTGTGGTAGAGCGAAGTTCGAGTTTTCCCTGTCCCATTTCCCTCCCCACAGTTCAACCGCTCAAACAAAGTCCGATAGCCGGATGGATGGTGTGAAGATGTTGAAGCTGAAATCCACAAGGTCCGAGGGTCGCAGGGTGCTCCGCTCTGAGAAGGGAATGGGACTGTCGGAGGTTCTCGTGTCGCTGATGGTCTTTTCCTTCGCGATCCTGGGAATCGTCGCAACGTCCGCCCGCGTGGGCATGACCGTGAACGGCGCCCACAGCCGCCTTGCCGCGAACGCCGTGGCCCGACAGCAGATCGAGACGCTGTTGGCTCAGCCGGCCGCCGTGTCAAAGGACGGCGTGGTCACGCGCGACGGCGTGACCATGAAGTGGACGGTCTCGAGCAGCATCGCGGGCAGGAAGGTGCAGTTGCTGTACCACTACGTTCTTCCCAGCGGCGCGCGCACGGACACGTTGACCGCGGCTACGGTGAGGCGTTAGGGAAATGAAGACGAGAATCGGAGACAATCGTGGCAGCGGCCTCGTCGAGGCGTTGGTCGCAATCGCGCTGGTCAGCGTGGTCCTCGGCGCCATGGTCGGGACCGCCGTGCACCAGCAGCGCTTCTACCTAGTAGCCGGCGATGCCGCCGACGCCGTGGCCACGCTCGAGCGAATGGAGACGATGGTGGCGGCCGAACTGCTACCGCTCAACGGGTCCGCCGGAGACATCGTGTACGCCGGCAAAGACTCGATCGCCCTTCGGGCCTATCGGGGCGTGTATTTCATCTGCGCGGAATTCGCTACGTCGCCTGTGCACCTGACCGTGAGATCGTTGACCGAGGATCTCGCGCCACGTCCTGACAGCGGGATCGTCTATTCTAGCGGCACCAAAGCGACGCTCTCAGACGACCACTGGAAGCCGATCAAGGTCACGGACGTGGCACCTGACGTCTGCCCCGACAGTACGCCGGGGTGGGATATTGTCGTCCACGGGTTGAAGGATGCGCTAGATGAGATCCCCATTGGCGCGCCCCTACGTCTCTATCACCACGGCAGCTACTGGCTGACCGCCGAGCGTGGTAGCTGGCACCTCAAGACGGACGCGCTCCAGAGATCGCCGACCCTGGTCGGCGGCCCACTGGCCCCTGCCGATTCGTCCGCCGGGTCCGTCCTTGCGTTCCGATACCTGAATAGAGCCGGAACGACGACGGCCCAGCTGGACAGCATCGCCAAAATCGAGATCGATGCGATCACTCTCGGCGTGGTCCCCAAGCGACGCACGGGCGAGCCCCTGCGCAAGGACCGCACGGTATCGATCCGGCTCAGAAACGCTGACTTCTAGGGTAGGGCCATGAACACAAGAGCTTACTTGGATAGCAATCGCGGCTTCGGTCTACCGGCCACCATCATGCTGCTCGTAATCTTCGCCCTCATGGGTCTCGCAGGTCTCGGCCTCGCTCGCCAGGAGCAGCGCAGCCAGATCATGAAGACCTCCCGGGCGATGGCCTTCTACGCCGCCGAGACCGGGCTGACCGATGGATTGACGAACTGGACGAAGCCGGCGGGCGTGATTCCGTCCGGCACCAGCTGGTTCCTGACGAAGGGAGCCGTGGCCGGCGGCGGTCGTTTCAAGGTCGAAGCGACCAAGCTCGACCAAGACGCCATCCACGCCCTCTACTCCGTCCGCTCGACCGGCTACTCCCGCGACGGCAAGAGTCAGAAGGTCGGGATGCTGGTGAAGACGCTGATCATCGAGAACCCGATGAAGGCGGCGCTCGAGGTGTTGGACAGCGCCTCGGTTAGAGGAACGACAGAGATTAGCGGGATCGACACGATCCCATTCCTCTGGCTGGGTCCGTATTGCACAGAGCGTAGCCCCGATGCTACCGGGTTGCTGATGACAGACCTGACCAAGATCGAGTACAAAGGTACACCTGACCTCTACGGCGATCCGCCCTTGGACCAATCACCTGATACGGCGGGCTTCTTCAACTTCGGTGCCGTAACCTATGAGGATCTCGTAGCCATGGCCGACTTCCGGTTCCCCGATGGCACTCTGATCGATTCGCTTGGGGTATACCCACGCCCATCCTATAATGCCGACGGCAGTTGCAACACAGCTGATCCCTACAACTGGGGCGACCCGGAGAATCCCGGCCAACCCTGCAGCGATTGGTTCCCTATCATCCATGTCGAAGGCGACCTCGGTTTGGTGGGTAATCAGGCTGGGCAGGGCCTTCTGCTGGTCGATGGCGACCTGAAAGCTCGCGGCGGCTTCGAGTTTTACGGGCCAGTAATCGTGAAAGGCAACTTCGAGCACATGGGCAACTTCCTCGCCTACGGTGGCGTCAAGGCAAAGAACGCATACTTCGGCGCCGGAACCTCGAACGTGGTCTACAGCGAGTGCGTCATCCAGCGCACCCTCAGCCACGTTAGCGCCGCAAAGCCGCGGCCCCTAAAGGAGCATGCATGGTACCAGGTGCGGTAGCCCGTGCTCACATTACCACGCAGTGAAACCCCAGTGATGTCCGGCATGAAGCAACACCAGTAACCCCCACCGAAGGGAAACTCGGCGCCTCCTCCGCCCGATTTCCCTGTAGCGCCCCTGAGGCACGCGACTAACGGCCGAAGTTCCGCGTCCCTTGGGGGCGCTCCCTTTTTGCCTCTGCGGTCGTCCTAGCCCGTGAAATCCCGGTGATCGTGGATGACGGTTCTGGGACGAAGGCGCTGCAGCACAGAAAGCGCCCCGGCCATTGCGAGGAGGGACCAATGAAACGGTCTGAGAAGTTGGTCCGAACAACAGCCGGGGCGTGTCAACGATAGATGTATGGTTAAGACTAAGTTAATCTGTCGCCGGCTAAATGCCAATCCAGTGGTGACTGCCTTCAATAGCCGATAGCCGCTAGTCGATACCCGAGTTTCAAGTTGTTTTCAATTCTCGATTTTCTACGCTCGACGCGTGATTGTCCGATGTTCGGACGGGCGTCGCACTTGGAGCTTCGATCATCGATAATCGAAGAAGAACTCGCGACTCGTTCATCGGCTAGCGAATATCGAATATCCAAAGAAACACCTCCCGCGCTCTCACCGTAGTCAGCACTAGAAGACGCCTCCACAATAATGTAGCTTTCTCGGTCACCAAGAAGGCGATCGAACACATGGCAAAGTCTTTCTTTAGCGAACTGCTCCGCCGCCGCGTGCCTCAATTTGTCGGCGTCTATCTGGCCGCCGGCTGGGCGGCGCTCGAGTTCACCGATTTCCTGGTCAACCGCTACATTCTGTCGACGAATCTGACCGACTTCGTGCTGCTGGCCTGGGCCCTATTGGTACCCACGATCCTGATGCTCGCCTGGTATCATGGCGCTCCTGGGCGCGACCAGTGGACGACGACCGAGAGAGTCGGGATACCGCTCAACATTGTTCTCGCCGTCGTGCTGCTGTTTGTCGTCTTCAGGGGCTCCGACCTGGGAGCGGCAACCACATCGGTGGCGGTCGAGAACGAGGAGGGAGAGACCGTCGATCGAGTCGTCCCGAAGAGCGAGTTCAGAAAGCACCTGGCGGTCTTCTTCTTCGACAACGAATCGGCCGACTCGGCGCTGGACTGGCTGCAATACGGTATCCCCTGGGGCATCGTTGATGACCTCATGCAGGACGTCTTCATCGACATTCGCACCCCCAACCCGTCGATCGAGGGCGAGTTCGGGATGGTGAAGCGGCTGAGGGACGCGGGGTACGGCGAAGGCCTGCGGGTGCCTTTCGCCCTCAAACGCCAGATTTCGGACGAGTTGCACCGGGACCATTTTCTAGCCGGCACCATCGGTTCCAGCGACGGCCAACTGACGGTGACCACGCAACTGTACG
>JBDHAS010000262.1:0-5432 GCA_039588015.1 Gemmatimonadota bacterium
GTGCGTTGCTAGCGTGGCTGGGGAGACCTTGGCGTGCCCGGCGGGGCGACCCGCGGATGTCGCGGCAGGCCCGCAGTTGCTCATCGTCGGTGGACAGGGTGTCTACGTTCAACTCGCCTCGCAGAACGTTTCCTACGACCCCGCCACCCAAGTCTTTCAAGCTGACGTCACTGTTCAGAATCTGATCGGCCAGCCGCTGGGAACACCCGACGGGAGCACGATCACTGGGGTCAGGGTCTTCTTCCACACCGGTCCCACCGTGACGGGAGGCGCGGGTACGGTCACTGTGTCGAACGCCGATGGGACGGATTCGTTCACCGGCTCGAACCAGCCGTTCCATGAATACCTGGAGATCCTCGAACCCAGCGCGGTCTCGACCGGTAAGACGTGGAAATGGCAGGCATCGCCGGACATTACCTTTCAGTTCGAAGTCTACGTGCAGGGTGACGTTCAGCATTCTGCTGTCGTCACGGTCACCCCACAGGACTGGGTGATGCCCGTCGGCGAAGAGGTGCAGTTCACGGCTCACGTGAGTGGTGTCGTTAATCAAGCCCTGAGTTGGAGCGTCAACGGTATTGTGGGCGGGAACGCGGAGTTGGGAACGATCAACGACGTCGGTCTCTACACGGCGCCGAGCTCGATTCCAGCGGGCGGCAGCGTGACCATCAAGGCGAGGTCGGTTGTCGATCCTAGGGGCAGCGAAGAGGCTCCGGTCAACCTCACCTCTGTCCCCCCAGAGAGCAGAATACTCTGGCATCTGTGGACACCTCGTGCGATCTCGGTTGGCGAGACGGATTCGGCCACTTACGAGGTGGTCTTTTCTGGCTATCCTCGGTTCTTGCTGGAGCTGAAAGGCGGGCAGGTTCGCGATCTGATGCCGGCGCGCTCGAACACCTACTCCCTCAGATTGGATCAGGCGGAGTTACTGGCGGGCTATCAGACGGCCGATCTGCACAACTTCGTCGGCTATTTGCTATGCGACGGGTGCGCCCGAGTAACGCGTGGCAATCTCTTCGTCAACGTCAAGGATGAGACGGTCCCAACGATCTCGGGTACGGCGGTGAATTCGGACATTCAAGTCGCATCTCACGTCGTCAACATCAGGTACGACAGTCTCTTCCTCGCCGGCTCGATCCCGGCCGAGGTCCTGCAGACCTTTTATGCCAGCTTCCCAGACGACTTCGATTTTGCTGCGATCGTCGAACAGGTCAACTCGTTCAACAATCGGAGCTATCGATCGGTCAGAAACAGTACCCAGGGACTCGGTCTGTCCCTGTTCGATCGCGGTGCCGATTACGGCAGCGCGCAACGCCTTCAGGGTATCGTTGACTATCCCATCACCTCCTTCTTCGATCTCGGCGAGAAGGCGCTGATTCACGAATTGGGGCACCGCTGGATGGCGTTCTTGAGAAACCCCAGCCTGACCGGGGCTATACCCCACTGGCCGATCTCGGAAATCGCCGTCGGCATCATGGGTTTCAGCAACCCGATCAACAAACAGGGTCAAGAGTTTCGGTTCTCGGTTTCCCACGTCAGCGGTAACGTATACCGTCTGGACTGTACGGATCCGGCTCGCGAGCTAAACGATCTCGAGCTCTACCTGATGGGGTTACTCCCCCCCGATAGCGTGTCGACCCACGTGATCTTCGACGATCAAGCGATCCCGCTCACCTGCGGCTCTACCGGCACGGCGACGCCGGTCACGATTCAGGATATCACCAGCTATAACGGCGCACGTGTTCCCGATCACACGCAGTCGCTCAAGGCGTTCAAGTTGGCCGCCATCATTCTGAGCAAGGACCGTCTGTTGTCATCCAGCGAGCTATCGTTCTTCAATTACATGGCAGCGCGGGGCGAAGCGACAACGGAGCTGCGCTTCACCAGCGGGTTCGTTAGCGGAATGACGAAGCCGTTCTACCTCGCAACGGGTGGACGGGCGACGTTGACGACTCGCATCCAACCGTAGGTTGGAATACACTCTCTCCAGCCCAGAATAACATTCGTTATTGCTAAGCCCTGTACTGCAATTAGATTGAGCTTGCAGGTTCTAGCGCCACCGGTGGAGAAAGAATGCCCAGGATTGCAGGCGAGTATGGCAGGATCTCGAGTTCGCTAGGGGATGAACAATGGGTGCAAAGACGCTGAGCTGGAGCTGGTTAGCGGTCCTCATAGCGGTCTTCGCCGTAGTGGCTGGGTGCTACGAGCGGAGTGCACCGACTTCGCCGGCAGAGACCGCCGCGCCGACGGACAACGAGACCTTCAGTATCGTCGCCGCGTTAACCTGTTCCGCTGATGTCGCCGACCGGAGCATCTCTTGCGAGCGGCAGCGGCTCACTCCCGGGATGTTGGGCCCGAACTTCCTCATCGTTGGCGGCCAGGGCGTGTTCGTCGAGCTGGTCTCTTCGGGCGTGAACTACAATTCCACGACCGAGGTGTTCAGCGCAGCGGTGCAGGTCGCCAACAGACTGGGTGACGGCGTCGGGGTCGGTCACCAGCTAGGTACCCCGGACGGATCGCAGACCACGGGCGTGCGCGTGTTCTTCCATACCGGCCCCAGTGTGACCAGCGGCACGGGTACCGTGACGGTGCGCAACCCTGACGGTACCGGGATGTACACGGGGACCAACCAGCCGTACCATCAGTACGACCAGGTGGTGCCTCCCTTCTTCATCTCGTTCTCGAAGACCTGGGAGTGGGACGTCCCGACCACCGTCAACACGTTTGTCTTCGAAGTCTTCGTCGAGGCCGACGTCCCACACCCCAACGGTTTCGTCCAGGTGACTCCGCCCCTGGCCCGTCTGGCGGTCAGCGGTAACGTGTCGCTGAGCGCGTCGATCCGCGACCATGTCAACCGACCGGTCGGCGGCACGGTGACCTGGTCGAGCGCGGACCCCAGCATCGCAACGGTCAATTCGAGCGGTTTGGTCACGGCACAGGCCAGCGGCATCGTCGATATCATCGCGTCCTCCAGCGGCCCCGAGGATGACGGGATCGTGCGGATCACTGTGATTCGATCGGGCTACACCATCGACCTGCGGTACCTCACGGCGTTCACGGCCAGTCAGCAGGCGATCATCGAACAGGCGAAGACTCGCTGGGAATCGCACCTGACGTCAGACGTAACCGATTTCGTGGTGAACTCGCGATTACAACCGTTCTGTGCGGACGGCCCCATCAATGAGTGGGTGGACGACCTGGTGATCAACGTATTCTCCGCTCCCATCGATGGTGCGGGGTCTACCCTGGCGGCGGCGGGCCCCTGCACACTGAGAACGGGCAGCTTCATTCCGGCGTTCGCCTTGTTGTTCTTCGACAGTGACGATCTGAGTTCCCTGGAATCGAGTGGCCGGCTGCTGGACGTTGCCCTGCATGAAATGGGACACGCCCTGGGGTTCGGGACGGTGTGGGAGGCACTCACTCTGCTGCTCGGAGATGGGACCGCCGACCCGCGCTTCAGCGGGAGCAACGCGCTCGGCGCATATCAGGGCATCGGCGGTACCGGCACCACCGGCGTTCCGGTAGAGGCCACGGGTGGCGATGGCACGGCCTACTCGCACTGGCGCGAAGACTCGTGCTCCACGTGCGAAACGGCCGACTACTTCGGTAACGAACTGATGACGGGATGGCTGGGCTCCGGGTCGAACCCGCTCAGCGTGGTCACCATCGACCATTTCGTGGATATCGGCTATCCGGGCGTGGTCAATACGGGCGCCGACGCCTTCACCCTCAATCCGACTTTGCAGCCGCTAAGCCAGCAGGGCCCGGCGATCCAGATGGTGAACGACATCTGGCTCGGGCCTATCTACGTGGTCGACGAATCGGGCAAAATGACGTTGGCGGTCCCGGATCGCCGCTAGCTCGCGGATTGCAAGGCGCCGAAAACGGCTCTAGGCCGCGGTTTTCCGGGCTCGACATTCAAGCACAAATCTTGCCATGGAGTAGGCCAGTCGGCACGCGCCGCCGCCATCCCGGGCGGCGCTGACCTCCCTGATGTCCCGACCGTCGAGCCGTGTGTGTGCGGATCTTATGACCGCGGCCTGGTAGCGTCCCCCCTACTACGCTCCTGTGTGCAGTTATTGGACAAGGGGTTAGTCTTGTTCCAGCGTGTCAGCGTTCCGCGAGACGTCGTTCTCTTCGTCTTGCTCTTCTTGGTGGCTGCTTCCTGCGCCGAGGGCCCGAGCTTGACCTCCCCCGACGTCGGGGGAGGAGGCGGTCTTCCGACCACCAGCGCTGTCGCCATCGCGCTCGCCTGCAGCGCGGATGTTCGGAGGGCAGAACTAGCGTGCGAGCCCGTCCTTAGCGGCATCGGATTGCAGGGCAACACCAAGATCATCGGCGGCCAGGACGACTACGTGAGGTTGAACGCGCCGCCGCAAAACGTCTCCTACGATCCCGAGACGGAGATCTTCCGGGCCCAGGTGTTCCTCTCGAACCTGACGTGGGTGACGTTCGGCACCCCGGATGGCGTCACGACGACGGGCGTGCGTGTCTTCTTCCACGACGGCCCGCATCCCAGTTCAGTCACGGTACGAAACTCGGACGGTACCGGTACCTTTACCGCTGCGGAACAGCCGTATCACTATTTCGGCGAGACTCTCGGGTCGTTCTCGAACGCGGTCAAGTGGTGGGAGTGGGACGTGCCCTCGACCGTACCGTCGTTCACCTTTCAAGTCTACGTCGAAGCCGATGTCGAGTATCCGCGTGGTTGGATCGAAGTGACGCCGGACCCTGCAGGAACGGCTACGGGGAGCACGGTCCAGCTATATGCGACGGTATTTCAATGGACCGGACGGGAAATGGAGGCGAATGTCACGTGGTCGAGTTCCGATAACAGCACGACCACCGTGGACACGGGGACCGGTCTGGTAACCGGCGTGGCGGGGGGCGTGGCGGACATAACCGCGGTCAGCGATGAGGGTCAACCGAAATCTTCGGGGCGAGTGACCGTGTTAGATAACGTGGGCTATGACATCGAGTTGCGATATATGGTCGAGTTCACCGCGAGCCAGAAGCAGGCGATAGAGGCCGCCGTGGCGCGCTGGGAGACGCTGATCACCGGAAACTTGGCGTCACACCAGGCGGATCTGCCCGAAGGGGCGTGCCCCGCTACGGATGAGTGGGTTGACGACCTTCTACTCTACGTCACGGTGGTGTCCGACAGGCCCGACATCCAGGCGACGGGAGAGCCGTGCCTCTTCCGCGACATGACGGGGCAGCCCGGCGACTCGCTGCCCTCGGTGGGCATAGTCAAGTTCGACGATGCCGATTTGGCGGCCGTCGAAGCGGCTGGAGACCTGGAATTGCTGGCACTCCACCAGATCGCGCATGCCCTCGGTTTCGCGAGTATGCTTTGGGATCAGTACGGCCTTCGCTTTGGCAAGGGTACGGGCGACCCGCGCTTTGTCGGCGCGGCCGCACTAGAGAAGTTTAAC
>JBDHAS010000263.1:0-7597 GCA_039588015.1 Gemmatimonadota bacterium
GCACCTGGACTAGCTCCCGCGAAGGCGCCGCTGCTGCACCGCCCTCCTGACGAGCCAAGCGCTCCAGCGCCTCGTTCACACTGCGACGCAGCTCGTCGGAGCGGACCCCGACCCGACCTAGAATCGGCCCCGCCACACCGCCTTCCTGGTCCAGCAGAGCGGCAAGCATGTGGACGTCCTCTACCGCGGGATTCCCACGACCCGCTGCAAGCACGATCGCGGACTGCAGAGCTTCGCCGGCTTTGACGGTCAATCGATCAAACGGGATCATCTATGTTCACCCTCCTGGGCTGCTGTGCCAGAGGCGGCCTGGTTTTCGTTCAAGGCCTCGGCGGGCCGCTATATCGCGTGGCGTTTCGGCACTTTTCCGGTGGCTGGAGGGGCAACTCGCGTGCCAGGCTTTGCTGTCAATTTGGCAGACGTCCGCGTGGGAATCTTCGGTGGCTTTTACGTCGCGGGCGAGGGCTCGGGCGGGGGCGCGGACGAGACGTCGACGAGGGCAGCGAGAGAGCCACACTGCAGGTGCGGATCCAACGGGGCGGGAGGGGATTCTCTGGCTCCCTGCCGCCCGCTGGATTTGTTTGTTGCCGATCGCGTGAAACGCGATATCAGTCGACTTTGACTTGCTGGGTCTCGTCGGCGGCGCCGATTTTTGGCAGCTTGACCTTGAGCACCCCTGCCCGCAGCGCGGCCTGAATTCGGCTACGGTCGAAGGGGGTCCTCATCTTGAACCGCCGGAAGTAGCCCCAAGGAAGCGCGCTTTCCTGCTCCGCGCGTCCCGCGACCCTTCCTTCGATGATCAGATCTTCCTGGTCCAGCGTTACCTCGAGGTCGCTCTTGGCTACGCCCGGCATATCGGCGAGGACCACCATCTCGGATTCCGTGCTGTAGATATCGACCGCCGGCCGAGCGTAGCGGCGCCGGCGGAGCCTGGCCTCGCGCTCGCTGGCAGTCGACCGCGATTCCTGTACGTCCCGGAGTTCGTCTCTACCGGCGTTACTCATCTTCGTCTGCTCCCTTTTCCTCTTCGCTCGACGCAGGCGTGATCTCCTCCCAAGGCATCGCGAACGGCTCTTCGGGACCGGCCCCCTGGTCAGCAGCCTCAGCCTTGCCCGCCGCCGCCTCTGCGGCCTCGACCTCGATACTGCGGCCCCCGCCGGCTGACGGTTTGGGAAGCCGGATCTCGAGCATGCCGTCCCGCATCTTCGCGATGACGCCGAGCGTGTCGACCTCATCCGGCATCCTCACGCTCAAATCGAATTTCCCCGACGGTCGCTCGCTGCGAATCATCCGAGCCTCGTTCGGGGCTTCGAACCTTCCCCGTTTTCCCGTGATAGAGAGCGTTCGACCGCTAACGGAGACCTCGACCGACTCTCGTGCCATGCCCGGTAGTTCTACCGAGACAATGTACCCGTCGTCTTCGACCCGCAGCTCATGGCGTGGGAACTCGCGCCCGAGCCCGAAGTCGGGCGCCATCCCGACCACCGACTCGAACAGATTACCCACCGATTCCTTGAACTCTGCGAACGCGCCCCGGCCGGATGCGCCCGATTCCGATTCATTCACCTGAAGACCTCCTGCCTGCGGCTGTTCTTGAACTAGCTGGAGGACGGAAATCGTCTTCCGCTCACCTGCCCTCAATCAATAGTACGGATCATCGACACGTTTCGGTTTCGGCCGCACGATGCCACCCCCTATCCCTTTCCGCGCACGACGACGGTTGCAGCGATGCGATCGTGCAAAGCCTGGCGGTTCCGGTCCCAGAACATCTCGAAGAACCCGAGCAAGCCAGTGAAGATCGACGCCGCGTAGCCACCGAAACGATTGAACGCGGCCCAGAGCCCGATCGGTTTACCGTCCAACCGGACGACTCTTATACCCACGAGTCGCTTACCGGGTGTCCTGCCTTTCCAGAAGGCGAGAAAGAGAGTGAAATACAGACCGGCCCAGCCGAAACCGATGCCGATCTCATCGGCAACCTTGAAGAACAGCTGGATGAGCCCTCGATTCTGCTCCTCGTCCAATTGTCCTTCGAGCTCCTGGTTCTCCTCCTGCAGCCGTTCGATACGCCGCTGCTGTCGAGCGAGGCGATCGGCTGCCAGCGCTTCCCCCAGGGAGGCCCCAAGTCCGGCGAGCTGCGCGGAATCGCCCGACTCCAGCGCGGCTGTGTACGCTCGGGCCAGCGAGTCGGGCCCTGCCTTGACGCGCGAGACATGCAGCGTGTCTACGATCGACGCAATGACGGCCTCTGCCCAAGGCGCCTCGCTGCCGGCGGAGATGTCTTCGAGCATCTCGCGTATTTCTGCCGGGTCGAGGCCCTGCTGTCGCAGCCGCTCCGCGAATCGGGTCGCCGCCTCACGCATCTCTTCTTCGCTCTCGGCCCGGCTGAGCGCGAGGGCGTCCGCTACAGCTGCACCCGTCTCGCCGAGCCCCATGCCGGCGATCACATTGCCCGTGTCCAACCGGACCGGCGGCTCGCCATCGCCGAAGAACAGGTTCGTCGAGGCAGGCGCGATCGTCGCGATCAGTATAATCACGCCCAGCGAGCCGAACGTCGCCAAGCGCGCGCCTCTGCCCAGCAGGCCGGTCGATCGGCGGAACGCCGCCCTGAAACTTAGAATGGCCAACGCAAGCCCGAGAAAGAACCATCCGGCAGAGCCGAGGATGATGACGAGCAACATATCGACTGCCATGGCCACGGCCCGCCGCCACGGACGTGCCAGGGGTGTCCCGAGAAGCTCCGGCGCCACCGAGAACGCGTCTGGAGTGATGATCTCGCGTGGATCTGTAGCTGTCGTAGACATCCCTCTCTTCGCGTCTACTCTTCTTTCTCGGGACCCGGGATCGATCCCCTCACCGGCACGGTCACAAGCGATTTGTCTCTAACTATACGAATCCCACCGAAGGGATACTAGGAGACGAGGGAAACATACCTCTGGCGGCCCTTCAGCGCGGCCTCTTAGCTTGTGCGAATCGATTTCAAGCAGCGACCGACATGCTTCTACGGGCTGAACGAGCTCAACCGGAGTGAGTTGATATGAAAGGACGCTACCGGATCGCAGGGCTTGCACTCATCATGGTCTTGCTGGCCGCCGTGACTGGCATTGCTCAGGAGGTCGAGCCGACCGGCGCCAGCGAATCGGTCCAGGCGAGCCAGGAATCGGCGGCCGAGGTCCAGGCCGAAGTCGGGCCTGTTGTGGTCCCGGAGCCGAGCGAAGAAGCGATGCGCTACTATCGGAGCGGGAACCTGCTCTGGATCGTCAACGCGCTATGGGGCCTGCTCATCCCCGCGCTGTTCCTATTCACAGGCTTCTCGGCACGGATAAGAGACTGGGCTGAGAAGCTCGGTCGGAAGTGGTTCTTCATCATCGGCATCTACGTCACGCTCTTCTTGCTGATCACCTTCATCATCGACCTGCCGCTAGCCTATTACCAGGGTTTCGTGCGCCAGCACGCTTACGGTCTGTCGAATCAGGCTTTCGACAAGTGGTTTGGCGACGCCCTGAAGTCGCTGTTGGTTGGGATCGTCATCGGCGTGATGTTTCTTTGGATCCCTTACCTGTTGCTCAAGCGGAGCCCACGTCGTTGGTGGCTCTACACCGGCCTGGCGATGATCCCGTTCCTGTTCCTGATCATTATGGTCAGTCCGATCTGGATCGAGCCGCTGTTCAACGACTTTGGCCCCATGGAGGACACGGCGCTGGAGGCGAAGATATTGGCGCTAGCGGATCAAGCGGGCATCGACGCGGAACGCGTCTACGAAGTCGACAAGAGCGTGGACACGGAAACGGTGAACGCTTACGTGTCCGGCTTCCTGGGTACCCAACGCATCGTCCTCTGGGACACGATCATCATGAAGCTGGATGAAGATGAGCTGCTGTTCGTGATGGGCCACGAGATGGGCCACTACGTGCTCGACCACGCCGTCAAGCTCGTCTTCTTCTTCTCCGCCCTGATCCTCCTGATGCTCTACGTCGCGCATCGGAGTGCCGGACGCCTGATCGACCGATTCAAGGGGCGATTCAAGTTCGACCAGTTGGCGGACATCGCCTCCTTGCCGCTTCTAATCCTGATGCTGAACGCGTTCACATTGATCGGATCGCCGATCGCTTTCGCCTTCACTCGCCACCTGGAGCACGAATCCGATAGGTTCGGACTCGAGATCACCCGAGACAACCACTCGGCCGCAACGGCTTTCGTGAAGCTCCAGGCAGAGAACCTGGCCAACCCGCGACCCGGTCTCTTGTACAAGCTCTGGCGGGCGACGCACCCGCCGCTGGGCGAGCGCATAGACTTCTGCAACGCCTACAGGCCCTGGGAGTCGGGCGAGAGTCTGAGGTATGGTGACCTGTTCGAGCGCCAATGACCTTCAAACGTCTGCGACCCGCGCGCTCGTACCGCCGCCAACGGATAGCCGGTTGCTGAAGCGAACCGCACCCCGTCTCCTCGCGTTGGCGCTGTTGGCGGCGACCATGCTGCCGGCTCCGCTCGCGGCTCAGACCACGGGACGAATCCTGGGGAGGATCAAAGACGCCGAGACCGGCCAGCCGCTGGAGGCGGTCGAGATCAACGTCGAAGGGCTCGAGATCCGCGCTCTCACATCCGAGCGGGGTGACTTTGTCCTCGCCGGCGTTCCCGCAGGTGAGCAGAGGTTGGTCCTGCAGGTTCTCGGTTTCCAGCCGACCACGGTAACCGTCCTTGTGCGACCCGGCAGGACGGCCCAGCTGACTATCGAGCTCAAGCCGGCACCAGTGGAACTGGAGGGGGTTGCAGCCGAGGTCGAGCGCGCGCGACTGATCGAGCCGGAAGTGGCGGCAACTCACCAGATCGTGTTGGGCCGCGAGTTGCGGGAGTTGCCGATCGACGATGTCGAGGAAGCCGTCGAACTGACGCCGGGCGTGACCGACGGTCATTTCCGCGGTGGACGCATCGGCCAGGAGACATACTTGATCGACGGGCTGGAGGTGAAGAACCAGTTCGAGGCCTCGCTGCGCGGTACGGGACTCGAGGTGTCGCCGAACGCGCTCGAAGAGATCGAAGTCGTGACAGGCGGAACGAGACCGCAATACGGTTCGGCGCTGGCCGGCGCCGTGAGCTATGTGACGCGCCGAGGTAACCCGGAGCGCTGGGAGGGAAGGTCGTCCATCTCCAGCGACAACTGGTTCCCTGACGACGTCTACCAGGGCTTCTCGGCTCTCTCCTTCACCATTGGTGGACCGGTGCGGCCGCTGGGTGAAGGTGTCACGGTCTTCGCGGACCTGCTGGCCCAAGGCTTGATCGACAGCGAGCCGCGCGCCCGCGGACTGACCTGCCTGCGACCGCAAGACGGCGACGAGGAGTTGGCGGCTGCGATCACAGCGCTCTCCGAGGGGGGACAGGCTGATCGGCTTCTTCCGCTTCGATGCTCCCCTCGCCGCTACGACGAACCTTACGTTCTCGCTGCTCTACAATCGCCGACAACAGGAGCTGTATACTCCGGAATTCAAGTACAACTCGGTATTCCAGCTAGGTCAGCGGACCAAGGGTCTGCTGGCAACTTTGACGCTGGATTGGGCGTTGCATCGCGACGGTCGCGCCTACCACGTGACGGCCCGGGCGGCAGCCATGCGTATGGACCGCCACCTGGGCGCGCTCGATCCGTGGACGTTCGAGGGGCGCAGCCGAACGGCTGGGTTCGGGCTCTCGGACTTCCGTTTTCTGGGCGAGGACTTCGTACACCGGCCTATCGAGGAGCAAATCCGTTCGGGAACGGCCGTCCCCGGCTACATCAGGCCGGGCGGCTCCGTTGGCTCGCCGTTCGGCCCTGCAGCGGAGGGTATCTTCTACACGCGGGGAACACCGGACATCGCGAACTGGAATCGCACCGAGTTCATCGGCGGCGATGTGGTCGGCGAGATACTGCTCGCGCAAGGTCACGCATTGCGGGCGGGAGCGTCGGCACGGTTCTACGAGGTCGAGAACTACGAGCGCGTGTTGGCGTACCTGCCTGGATCGTCTCCGAGCTTCGCGCGGTTCTACCCTGTAACGGCGAACGCCTGGACCGAGATCTCAATACTCTCCGTCAACAACATCACGGCGCAGCTGGGTGTTCGCGTCGAGGGCTTCCGCTCCGGACTGAGGTTCCAGGAAGACCGCGGCAACATATTCGCTCCTGTCATCGATTCGGAATTCAAGACGTTCGTGATGCCGCGCCTCGGGGTGGCCATTCCCTTCCCGTTCTCCGACAATCGAACGGTCGCCTTCTTCAACTACGGCAGAGTGGCGCAGCCACCCGACTTTCGCTTCTTCCTGGACAGCACGCTCGGCGACTCGCTGCGCGTGGACATCAAGCGACAGGGCAATCCGAATCTCGCGTTCGAGACGGGATCGGCGTACGAGTTCGGCTTGCGCCACCTGTTCGCGGTTCCTATCGCCGTCAACGCGACCGTCTTCTTCAAGGAGCTGAACAACCTCGTCACCAGTAGTTTGCCGTTCCCAAACACGCCTGTGAATCAGTTCACTACCGGTGACTTCGGCAGCGTTCGTGGAATCGAGCTCTCGGTTCGGGGACGCTGGCCGTTCCTCCTGGCGCAAGCGGGTTACTCGCTTCAGCGGGCGACCGGAGTGACCTCTGGCGCTTTCGAGTCGGTAGATTCAACCGTCGCCGAGCGGCGCGTCGAGTTTCCGCTCGCGTTCGATCGGCGTCACTCCTTCGACTTCGCATTTCTGCTCGGACACGCCGCTGGAGCCGCCGGCTGGCGATTGGGAGTGGCCCTGACCGGTAGCGTGCAGAGCGGCTTTCCCATCGACCGGCTCGCGGCGGGTGGGGAGTTTGCGGGTGAACCGGTTGCCCGGACACGACTGCCATGGAGCGGCAGAGCCGATATCAAGCTGTCCTACGACCTGGGATCCTTGGGCGTCTGCGACCACTGCAACATCATCGCTCTGCGACGCGATACCGGAGGGCTCGCCCCCAGCGCTAGCGACCTGTCGGAGGCAGGCAGCGAACTCCCTGGCGACTTCGAACCGATTCCCGTGGAATCGCTGCGCTACAGCTCGGCCATCGACTTCAACCAGGATGGCCTGATCTCGGCGAGCGAGTTCACGACCGCACGCTTCGCGGCGGCTCTCGACGCCAGCGACCCCTCCCTCTACTTCGGCGAGCCGCTACAAGTGCGGCTGGGAATGGTGTTCTCGTTTTGAGCGCGGAACGGAGGTCGGTCCGGTCGCGCGCCGCGGCCCACGCGTGGGTCCGTGCTGGGGCATGGTGGCGGCTACCCTTGGGGATCGCCGCAACCGTTCTCGCGCTCGAATCCTGTCGCGATGACGTGGCACCGTTCGAAGGTGAGGACCGCGCGCCCTCGTTGAACCCCGCCGTCACGCGACTCACGTCGAGTCCTGGCGACGATCGAACACCTAGCTGGTCCGCCGGCAGCGATTCGGTCTACTACTCGGCGCAGAACCCGAGCATTCTTCCCGGCCAGCCGGGCGCGTTGATGGCGGTTGCACGAGAAGGCGGCCCGGCGGCGCCGATTCTCACGAACGTGCAGTCTTCGGGCAGCGAGGCGCGCTGGCTGGTGAGCCCTGCCGTATTCGCGGCCGATGATATGATCGCCTA
>JBDHAS010000264.1:0-6071 GCA_039588015.1 Gemmatimonadota bacterium
GTCCGTCCCAGCCGTACAGGCAGACATCAGCCCGCCCACGCCCAGCAGCGTCAGGCTGCCGACCACATGTCTCAGCGCAGGGGCACGCCTAGAGCTAATCCTTCTGGACATTGCTCCCTCCTCTCCGTCTTAACGGATCGTCCGGTCTCCCGTTGAGTCGCATATGTTGACTGCCCAGCATCAGTTCGCGCAAGGCATAGCCCTTCGGCGATCGGCAACGGTGCGATGCTGCTTGGAACCTACGATGGGGACACCCACGCCATTCCCAGGCCCGTAGCGCCAAGCATGTCGCCCCTAACTCTTTCTATTACAAGTACTTAACAGGAATGGCCTACGATGGCCCCCTCCGCACGGTTGGACTCGAGCGCAGCTGGGACCCACCTCACAAGCCTGTGGGCCGCCGCGCCATGGAGCCCAGCCGACCTTTCAGGCGCCCCGTGCTGCGCGCATCCGACGCAAGTCTCCCACTGCGTTGTCTTCGTGCCACGATGCATCGCCCACGGGCCGCTCGGCTGCGGCGCTCCTAACGGCGGGCCCTGCAGCAAAGAGTTCAAGCCACTGCTAGGAATTGCTGGTGTGCGCACAGAGCTTGCACGTCAAGCAAGCCGAGCGTGCCATGGTTGCGACGCTCCACACCCTGGGTTGACGCGGTGCGCCACCTCGGAAGGCGTGTCGCGGCGGCGGTGGACGTCCCGCCACCACCGCCCACATTCCCGCTACCCGCCGACATCAAAACCTCCCCGCCGAAGTATCCGGATGTCCCCTCGGCCCGGTACGACAGACGCTGAGATCTCGTTGTCAGAAGTGCTGTCGGGAGGGGCGCATTCGAGAGAGGAAATCGGAGGTGTCCTATGAGGAGGGATGTTCGCTGGGCTCCGCTGGCCTTTCTGGTCGGCACGCTCATCTGCGGGTGTCAGATCGCGAAGTCGGAGGAGATAGACGAGGAAGGGGCCGCGGCCCAGCCGGGAATCGTGACGCCGGGCGGAACCGGACCGCTCTCCGGCGCGATCTCCACCAAGACGGCCGACGGTACCTTGGTCACCGAGGACGCGCGCTACCGCCACAAGGCCGAGGTATATCTGGCGAGCGGGGCTGGACCGTACTCTCCGCCAACGGCTCGCGGATTGCCGGAGGGCGACTACTTCTTCCAGGTGACCGATCCCAGCGGAGAGCGCTTGCTCTCCGAAGACCACATCTCTTGCCGCAAGCTCCACGTCAATTCGCAGGGCGCCATCGACTTCGTCTATCAGGGCACCAACTACGTCAGGCGGAAGTTGATGTGGAAGGCCGAACCGTGCCAGCACGAGTTCGCCACCCAGGTCGATTACTCCGAACTAGGTACAACCACCGTCCAGCTGCTCCCGTACGATGACACGCCCGATGACGGTGGCGCTTATAAGGTCTGGACGACGCGCGTCGAAGAATACGTAGGCGAACCGATCACCTGCAGCGGAGCCGCCGGATGCAATGTGAACGGGGCGGGCCGCGAAGCCGGCGCTTTCCACGGCTTCATCGCTCGCGATTCCAAGACGTACACGTTCAGGGTCCCTTCGAGCGGTCACCTCGAGCCGTCGGCGATTACCGTACGCAGGTTCCACGACAAGAACCTGAACTGTACACGGGATCCGGAGGAAGAAGACATCGCCGGCCCGGCTGTGCAGGTCACCGAGCCGTCCCTAGTGGTCAACACGCTGTATGCTCCCGAGACGATCGTCGCCGGCGAGCCGGGGACCTACACCTTTGTTGAGGAGGCTCCGGAGAGCGCGATCCAGACCGTCGGAATCCTGGACGGGATTACCGTCTCGAAGTACCCCGACGCCGACCCGATGGTGGCCGTGTTCGTGGAAGCGCCTTCGGAGAATCCGAGCGCCCATGAGGTCGTCTTCGGATACGCCGGATCGGGCCTTATCAGGGCTTGCAGCATCTATGACCGCGACAGCGATGGAGAAGCGGATGCCGGAGAGCCCGGCCTCTCCGGCTGGCGCATCGAGCTCACGGGAATCGATGTTCGGGGCATGCCGGTCGGTCCCCTGGTCAGGACCACCAGCGCCGACGGCTGCACGGCCTTCGTCGACCTGCTACCCGGCGACTATACGCTCACCGAACATGTACCCGCGCCGGGAGCGCCAGCACCGCAAGGCGCCACGTTCCAGAAGGTGACCATCGAGTCGTCGTTGACCGATTCCTACGTGTCCGGCACGGCGGCCACGGTGCGCTTCATGAATCGTAGTAATTGACCCGATAGCGTCTATTCCACCAGGCATCAGCATCTCACAAAGCCACGCCCGCGACGGTCACCACGTGGCGGAGTGCCGACAGACGTAGATCGAGCGCCACGTCGAGCGACCTGACCAGCAGTAGAACTACCCAAAGTCCATTGACCTCAACGATGTTCGAGCATCTAGTGGCATCGTGCGAACGAGCATAGTTGTTGCGTTTCACACCATTGCAAAGAAGCACAAGGGGAGGAGGACGGCTGATTCTACCGCAACCGTGAAACTCGGAGCGGTAGGCGGCAGCTATGCCTCGAGTGGCCCGTATCGGCGCGAATCGGGCCGCCAGGCATTCGTATGTGCCAGGAGAACCTAGCAAAGAGGGTTCTCCATTCATCCGCCGACAAGGATGAGAACGATGATATCGCCGATCTCCGAACCCGCTGGCTCTCACTCCCCGCCGCGATTGCTTACGTGCTGGCCGTTCAAGGCCCAGGGGAGCCCCTGGCGGCCCTCGCTCTCGCTTGCCGTCGTAATCTCAGCCGCCTTGCTGGTCGGCTGTGGCGAGGACCGGCCGGGCGACTTCACCGAACCCATCGACCCTACCGAGAGTGCGGCTCTACGTGCAGACGCAGCACAAGAGAAGATCATACCGAACCAGTACATCATAGTATTCCGCGACGACGCCCCGAGACCGTTCCAACTCGCCCAGGAGCTGGCGGCGTCGCACGGGCTGACCATTCGCCACACCTACGGCAACACGATCAAAGGCTTCTCGGCCGTCGTGCCGCCGGGGCGTCTGGCCGCCCTAGAGCGGCATCCACACGTGAAGTCGGTGGAGCCGAATTCTTTGATGCAGATATACCCGGAGATTTCGAACTCGGCCGCTCCTCCCAAGCCGCCCGCCGCGCCCCGCAACCTGTACGCGCGGACCCTGGACTGGCAGCAGATCGACCTCACGTGGCTGGACAGATCGAAGGATGAGGACGGCTTCGAGATCCAGCGGCGGACCGGCGGCGGAGCCTACACCACGATCGCGACCACAGGCCCGGGCACAACGTCGTTCAACGACACGCCGCTCGAGCCCAGCACGACCTACACCTATCGGGTGCGGGCGTTCAACGGGAACGGCGAATCGCGCTGGACCAAGGAAGCGAGCGCGACGACGAAACCGGCGCCACCGATAACTCCCACCTCGCTGACGGCCACGACGGTGGATCACCAGCGGATCGATCTCGCCTGGGCCGACAACTCGGCCGACGAGACCGGCTTCCGCATCGAGCGCAAGACGGAGCCGTCCGGCACGTTCGCCTTGATCGCCACGGTCGGCGCCAACGTCACGAAGTACTACAACACGGGCCTCCAGTCCGGCACCGCCTATACGTACCGCGTTCGAGCTTTCAACGCGGGCGGTGATTCCGGGCACTCGAACGAGGCGACCGCGTCCACCGACGTGGCAACGCTTCCGGCCGCTCCCAGCGATCTCGTGGCGACAGCGGTAGACCACCAGCGAATCGATCTCGCCTGGACCGACAACTCGACCGACGAGACCGGCTTCCGCATCGAGCGCAAGACCGAGCCGTCCGGGACCTTCGCCTTGATCGCCACCGTCGGCGGCAACGCAACCAAGTACTACAACACCAGCCTCGCGGCCGGCACCACATATACCTATCGGATCCGGGCCTTCAGCGGAGTCGGCGAATCCGAGAACTCGAACGAGGCGACCGCTACCACCGATCCGGCGACGACGCCACCGGCACCCAGCAACCTCGTCGCGACGCCGGTGAGCGGCGATCGGATCGATCTCACCTGGACCGACAACTCGAGCGACGAGACCGGCTTCCGCATCGAGCGCAAGACCGAGCCGTCCGGGACATATGCCGTGATCGCCACTGTCGGCGCCAACGTGACCAAGTATTACAATACCGGTCTCCAGCCCGGCACCACTTACACCTACCGGATTCGGGCTTACAATGGGGTCGGCGACTCGCCCTACTCGAACGAGGCCACCTCCACCACCGGAGTGCCGCCGGTCGCGCCCAGCGACCTGGCCGCGACGACCGTAGACCACCAACGGATCGATCTCGCCTGGACCGACAACTCGGACGACGAGATTGGGTTCAAGATCGAGCGCAAGCTCGAGCCCTCTGGGGCCTTCGCACTCATCGCCACCGTAGGCGCCAATGTCACCAAGTACTACAACACTGGCCTCCAGCCCGGCACCACTTATAGCTATCGGGTACGTTCCTACAATGCGGCTGGAGATTCGCCGGCTTCGAACGAGGCGACCGCCACGACCAATTCGGCGACCACGCCTAACCCGCCCAGCGACCTCACGGCGACGGCGGCAGACCACCAGCGGATCGATCTCGCCTGGACCGACAACTCGGACGACGAGATCGCTTTCCGCATCGAGCGCAAGACCGAGCCGTCCGGGACGTTCGCTCTGATCGCCACGGTCGGCGCCAACGTGACCAAGTACTACAACACCGGCCTCGAAGCGGGCACGACGTACACCTATCGGATTCGGGCCTACAACGGGGTCGGCAATTCGCCCTACTCGAACGAGGCGACGGCCACGACTCCCGTCGCGAATCCGCCGGCCGCGCCGAGCGACCTGGCGGCGACGGCGTTGAGCCAGACGTTGATCCAGCTCACCTGGACCGACAACTCGGACGACGAGACCGGATTCAGGATCGAGCGCAAGCTGGAGCCATCGGGCGCCTTCGAGCTAATCACCACCGTGGGCGCCAACGTGACATATCACTACAACGCCGGTCTCCAGCCCGGCACCACATACACGTACCGGATCCGGGCCTTCAACGGGATCGGAGAGTCGGAGAACTCGAACGAGGCCACGGCTGCCACCGATCCGCTCCCGGCGCCGCCTGACGCGCCGGGCGACCTTACCGCTGCAGCGGCCGGTCACCAGCGAATCGACCTTACCTGGAGCGACAACTCGGCCAATGAGGATGGGTTCAGGATCGAGCGGAAGCTCGGCCCCGAAGCCTCGAGCGACCCATTCGCAGAGATCGCCACGCTTGGCGCCGATGTGGTTTCCTTCAGCGACAGCGGCCTAGAGCCTGAGACCGAATATTGCTACCGGGCCCTGGCGTTCAACGCGGAAGGCGACTCGGACTTCTCTAACACCGACTGCGCGACCACCGACGCGGAGCCCCCACCGCCCCCGCCCGGGTCGTGCGTCGACACCGGTAATCACGACCCGCTAGACGGAGCCTTTGACCTCTGGAACATCATCAGGGTGAGGGCGAACCTGAACCCGAAATGGCAGGCGACTCAGCAGGCCGGCTGCGAGTTGACGGTCGAATTCTACGGGCTCGATTCCGGTATCGACAGCGATCATCCGGACCTGAACGTGGTCGAGGTCCAGAACTTCGTGGCCTCCGAGCCGAGTGCTACCGGCGAGGACGGTAACGGGCACGGCACGCACACGGCGGCCACCGCTGCGGCCATCGACGGGAATGGCGGCGTTGTGGGAGTAGCGCCCGGCGCTCCGGTGCACGGATTCCGCGTTTGCACCGATGCCGGTGACTGCCCGATCGACGACATATTATCGCCGGCGTGGACGAAATCACCGCCCGCAAGATCGCGGACCCCGGTCAAGCGATGGTCGCCAACATGAGCCTGGGCGGCGACCCGAGCGACGCGCTCGATACCGCCGTTCGCCGCTCGGTCAACGCCGGAATCGTCTACACGATCTCCGCCGGCAACGGGCTCCTCGGCTTCTGTTTCTTCCCGAACGACGCGCAGGGTCACTCACCGGCGCGTGTGGGCGACGACGACATCAATGCCAACGACGGCAGCAACGGCGATACGCGGCGGGTGAACGGTGCTCTG
>JBDHAS010000265.1:0-11598 GCA_039588015.1 Gemmatimonadota bacterium
GCCATCGGCGTCGCTGATTTCGATCGATAGCTGCGGTCCGCGCCGTCCCTGCCCGGGCGCACCCGGCCTTCTCTGCGCCGACGGCGGCCCCTGGCCAAACCCTTCCGGCCGAGGTTGCGCCTCGCTGGGGTGCGGCAGCCCCTCGACGTTCAGCGAGAATGTGATCATCGCGCCAAACGCCCGGTTCTCGCCCCGGAACTCGCCATGACCCGGAGAGCCCTCGCCGGCAGACTGGCTGCCCCGGTACTGGATGGCTTCTGGTATCTCGAACAGGTGGATCGGTTCGGCCATGGTCTCGGCCGAGATCGTTCGCAGCGGGCGGATGTCGTCGATGATGAACACCGAACGTCCATGCGTGCCGATCACCAGGTCATGCTCGCGAGGGTGCACCACCAGCGCCATCACCGACGCCGTCGGGAACCCGTGCTCCCACTTAATCCAGCTCTGGCCACGGTTCAGGCTCACGTACAGCCCGAACTCGGTACCCAAGAACAGCAGGTCCTCCTCGACCGGGTCCTGCTCGATGGCCAGCGCGTAGCCCCAGATGTCGTCGGTCACAATGCTGCGCCAACGCCGGCCGTACTCGGTCACCTCGAACGCGTACGGCGTGAAGTCGCCGCGCCGATGGTTGTCGAACACGACGTACGCGCTTCCGCCGTCGTACTTCGACGGCTCGATGTGCGGCACCCAAGTATTGGCCGGCACGCCACGCGCCCGCTCCTCCAGGCTCGTCCAGGTCGCGCCACCGTCTTGCGTGACGTGTACGCGCCCATCGTCGGTACCGACCCAGATGACGCCCTGCTGCACCGCGCTCGGCGCGATCGTCATGATCGATGTGAAGTTCTCCGCGCCGGTCACATCGAACGTCAGCCCACCGCTCTCCCGCTGCTTCTGCCATTCGGGATTGTTCGTCGTCAGGTCGGGACTGATGATCTCCCACGCATTGCCCCTGTCGGTCGACTTATGCACGAATTGGCTGCCGTAGTAGACGGTGCTACCATCGAACGGATCGATCGCGATCCCCGCGTTCCAGTTGAACCGCAAGTCGACGCCGTCCGGGTGCACCGGACGGATGTCCTTCGACTGGCCGTTGTGCAGGTTCCAGCGCCTGAGGTTCCCGCCCTGGCTCATCGCGTAGCCGATCTTCTGGTCGCTCGGAAGCGCGAGCGTGGCGAAGCCGTCGCCGCCGCCGACGCGGGTCCAGTGGTGATTGCGAATCCCGCCGCCTGACCAGATCGAGCTGGGCCCGCGCCACGAACCGTTGTCCTGTAGGCCGCCGAGCACGTTGTACGGCGTCTCCATGTCCACGTTGACGTGGTAGTACTGGGCGAGCGGCATGTTGGTGACGAAGCGCCACGTCGTGCCTCGATCATAGCTGATGTACACGCCGCCATCGTTGCCCTCGATGATGTGGCGCGGATCGTTCGGGATAGAGGCTGTAGATGCGGTTCGGATCCTGGGGATCGACCCGTAGGTCGTAGTAGTAAAAGGGACGGTTACCGATCGAGCCCTCCGACTCGATCTTGCTCCAGGTGTAGCCGCCGTCCTCCGACTTGTAGAGCGCGTTTTCGCTCGCCTCGGTCAACGCGTAGACGATGTTCGGGTCCGAGGGCGCGATCGCCAGACCGACACGTCCAATCTCGCCTTCGGGCAGTCCGTCCTCGGCGGTCAGCTTCTTCCAGTTGCGGCCGCCGTCCACGGTTAGATAGAGGCCGGAGCCGGGACCGCCGGAGCGGAAGAACCAGGGCCAACGCTGGTAGTCCCACAGCGCCACGATCATCTTGTTCGGGTTTGTCGGGTCCATCTCCATGTCGCCGACGCCCGTGTTCTCGTTCACGTAGAGGATCTTCTGCCAGGTGGCGCCGCCGTCCTCGGTCTTGAAGACGCCGCGCTCCGGACTCGGCTTCCACATCGAGCCCAGGGCCCCTACGTAGGCGATGTCCGGGTTCGACGGGTGCAGCGCGATGCGGTGGATGCGTTCCGTGTTCTCGAGCCCCAAATGAGCCCAGGTTCGGCCGCCGTCCATGGACTTGAACATCCCCCAGCCAGTGCCCGACACGCTGTTGCGTGGGTTCCCCTCGCCCGTTCCAACCCAGACGATGTCCGGGCTGGCCTGGAATATCGAGACGGCGCCGATCGCGTGAACCGGCTGGTCATCGAAGATCGGGTCGAAAGTCATGCCACCGTTCACCGACTTCCATACACCGCCGGTAGCGGTGCCCACATAGATGATGTTGGGGTTCGAGATGACGGCATCGACGTCGGCGATCCGGCCGCTCATGTTGGCCGGCCCGATCGAGCGGGCCTTGATACCGGCGAGCAGCTCGGGATCAACCTGCGCGTGGAGCGGCGCGGCCTGAAAGGCTACAAGTAGCAGGGCCGCGCCCATGGGGATCAGGCGGCGGAGCATGGTCAGCCTCCAGCGTTTGAGATTCGGGTTTGGTTGGGCACACTCAAACTAGGGTCCGCCGCACCCATCGGCCAGCGGAGCCGGCGGCGCGCTCGGACGGGTGTTCACTGCGTCTACTTGCCCTATCACGGCCGCTGGGTTCTCAACAGAACCGAAGGATTCGTCATGTCGAAGTAGACCAGCGCGTCGAACTGTTCGGTTATGACGGTCGGATAGAACGCGTACTCCATGGCCATGGCGCCTATGGAGCGAAAGTCGAGTGACCTGGTCAACCAGCCCGAGACCTCCGATCCCTCTTCCGCCAGACGCAGATCGAGCACCAGACGCGGCAGCCCTGTCAGATGCATCGCCCACTCGACGCTGCCCGGCTCCGACGGCGACGTGGTATACGTACCGAGGCCCTGATCGCCGACGGCGGAGTACTCGCCGTCGTGGAAAGCGAACCCGAACACAACCATATCGTCTCCGTGCCGCTCAGCCAGAGCCGTACCCATCGATCGATAGCGGGCGCCGCCTCTGTTCACGTGCCCGTTATGCGCCCAGAGCACGATCTTCGTTTCCGGCGGCGCCTGCGCTAGGATCCAATCCACGTTGTCGGCCATGCTCTCGTCGCGCGACGGTCCGCCCCCGAGAGTCTGACCGCCCTGCAGCACGATCCGCGCGTTCTGGATCGCCCAATCGACCTCGAGCGGCTCGAACCGTTCAAGATAGGACTCGCGATTCTGCTGCAAGTGCTCGACCACGAGTCCGGCGGCCTCGCGCCACGAGGAGTAGGCCGCGGTGCTCCGTTGGCCTCTCGCGCTGCGGATCGTGGTGAGCGCCTCAGCAACCTTCTCGTAGAGCCGTTCGACGGAATCCGAATACGCCGGTTCGGCGCGCGCCACAAAGCTTCGCACACTGTCCATGGCCACCGTCGGGGTCTGCATGTCGAACCCCCAAAACTCGATGCGCCCGTTTCCCGAGGAGTTGAACTCTCGCATCCACTCGATCATGTCGAGCACTTCCTGCGTGTTCCACGTCCAGAAGTACATCCCGGCCAGCGCCTCTTTCGGATCGCCCATGCCTGTCAGAACGTAGCGGTTCACGCGGCGCGCTTCCGGCATGTTCGCCTCAATCGCGAATACGGTGAAACCCATCTCCTTAGCGAGAAACTCGGTGATGCGGTGTTTCATCCTAAAGAACTCGGCGGTGCCGTGCGTCCCCTCGCCAAGTGAGACGATGCGCGCGTCTTTGACGATCGCCTTCAGCTCCATCAGGTCATCGATGCCGCCCCCCGGTTCGGCTGTATGAAAGGCGATCGCTCTATCACGCACCCACGCCAGCTGTTCCTCGGTCGGCACCAGTGACTCCGGCGGCGGTTGCGCGTAGACCTCCCCGTCCAGTTCCACCTGCAACGCATCGAACCACGCCGTCCCGGCCGCAGGCATCAGGACGCCGAAGTTGATGTTGCGTACCGCGGTATCCACATTCAGCTCGATTTCGTAGCGGGTCCACGGCGTGGTGCCGCTGGGTCCACGGCCCGCCATGTTGTCGAAAGCCAGCGTTCCGCTATCCCCGTCCACGCGCCACCACAGCCCGGCGTAACCGCTCGAAACAGCATCGGTTCATATATAGCCCGAGTAGCGGACCCGCTTTCCCTCGGCATCCTCGATCGGAAAGGACGACGTCGCCACACCGAAGCTGCCCTCGCCGACACGAGTGATGCGCAGGCTCGAACTGCCGGTATAGGCGACCGTGCTGTCCAGCGTGACCTCGAATCCCGCGCCGCCCGTGTACCATCCCCGCGCGCCACGGCCGCCTTTGTGCTCGAAGTCGAGGTTGAGAAACTGTTGCGCCCGAGCTTCCACGGAGACGCCGACGACCAGGACGGTTACCAAGACGTACAGATGCCTCATCGAGATTCTCCTTGTGTCGCCCCACCGCTCGGGCCTGGCGAGTTGAGGGCCCACGTCGTTCTGAGTATCCGGAGGCCATTCTCCAGATGCAAGGCGAAGCAGGCACCACGCCAATGTGAAGAATCGCGTCGTGCCGCTCGCGGCACAGCATCCTACCGACCAGCGATTCACCCACTCTTGGAACCTCAGGACTCTCTTCCTAGCTTTCAGTCAGACTAGCGACTACAACAGCCTCGCGAATGCAGTTAAGGAAGGAGCCCCACATGTCTGGTCTCGCCAAGACATCACTCGCCACGCGATACCTGGCGCTGGCCGCGGTTGCCCTCGCCGGCTGCGCCGCCGACGACGAGGGGCCGCAGCCCATGATCGTCTCCACCGACTGGGTCGCCGAGCGCCTGGAAGAGCCCGACCTGGTACTGCTACACGTGGGCGAGCGTGAAGTCTACGATGGAGCGCACCTTCCCGGTGCCCAGTACGTGGACAGAAGTCTGCTCTCTACGCCTCACGGCGAAGGGTTGATGCTGGAGATGCCCTCTACCGCCGAATTGCAGAAGGCGTTCGAGGCGATGGGCGTCAGCGACGACTCGCGAATCGTCGTCTACTTCGGCGAAGACTGGGTGACGCCGACGGCACGGGTCTATCTAACGCTCGACTACGTCGGCCTCGGCGAGCGGGCATCGATCATGGATGGCGGGATGCGCGTTTGGGTGGCGGAAGGCCGCGTGGTCACGAGAGCAGTCCCGCCCGTCGAGCCCGGTTCGTTCACACCGAACGTCCGCGAGGATGTGCTCGCCGACCTGGAATGGGTTACGGCCAACGCCGATGATCCTGCAGTCGCGCTCATCGACGCACGCAACACCGAGTTCTACACCGGCGAACGAAGCGGTCGCGATATGCGGGCGGGCCACATACCGGGCGCTCGCAGCCTTCCCTACGCCGATGTCGTTAACGAGGAGACCCTGAAGTTTAGAAGCGACGATGACCTATCGCAGATGTTCCTGGCGGCCGGAGCCGACCTAGGCGATCGAGTGGTCAGCTACTGCCACATCGGGCAGCAGGCAAGCCTCGTGTACTTCGTCGCGAAACACCTCGGCTACGACGCGCGCATGTACGACGGTTCGTTCGAAGAGTACAGCGCCCAAGAAGAGCTGCCGGTCGAGGGATCGGCACGGAATCCGACGGAGCTGGACTGATGATCGACAAGGTGAACCTCGCCCAAAAATTCGCGCTCTTCGACGAGTGCTGGAGCCCGAAGATCGTCGGCGACGTGAACGAGTTCCACGTCAAGCTCGCCAAGATTCAGGGTGAATTCGTGTGGCACCACCACGATGACGAGGACGAACTATTCCTCGTGGTCAAGGGAAGACTGCTGATGAAGTTGCGCGATCGCGACCTGTGGGTCGAGGAAGGAGAGTTCGTCGTCATCCCGCGCGGTGTCGAGCATCTTCCGGCCGCGCCCGAAGAAGTACACGTGTTGCTGTTCGAGCCGAAGTCGACCCTCAATACCGGTAACATTCAGAACGAACGGACGGTCGAGAACCTGGAGCGTATCTAGCCCTACACACACGGCCGCGGCTTTTGCGGCAAATCCTGCGACGATCTGCAAACAGTAGCACGCTTGCACGATCGTTTGCTAGGTCAGTTTGTCCGATCTCTGCAGATCACCCGACCCGTAGGTCACGGCCAGACCGACGCTTGCTCGCGCCGCCCCCTCGCCCGGCACATTGCTTGCCCCATCGGCCGGTCCGCCATTGTGCCACAATCCCGCCATCACACCTGGTAAGAGGAGGCAGAGCAAATGTCGCTCGACGGAAGAAGTACCCGGTGCGCTCTGATTGCCGCATTGTCGGTTGCGGGCCTCGGCGTGTGGAGCTGCGGCGATGACATCACCGGCCTCGACGCTCTAGGAGATCCGATCCAGCTCTCCAGCGAGATTACGCTCGACGACTTCCAGCAAGCGCTGACAGACGGCGTCGCTCGAGTCGGGATCGGCCTGGTCGGGGACGGCATGGTCGCGCAGCGGATCGTGCTGAACCATCCCGAAGCCCAGGCAGAAGCGGAGGCGATAGAGAGCCAGGTCGTGGGCATGGAGATCTCCGGCGACGACGGAATGCTCACGCTGATGCTAGACGGCTTTCAGATCACCTTCGGCCGGGAGACGCGCTTCACCGCCGGGAAGAACGAAATCGCCTTCGAGCATTTCCAGGCGGAGGTCGCGGGGGCGCTGAACGAAGGGTTCGAGCCGGCCATCCGGGTCCGGGCGACGCGTCTAGCGCCTGACCAGCCCCAGGATCCAGCAGTGGCAACCTTCTTCGCCCACGAGCTCAGGCTGCTCGAGAAGGGCGAAGGGCCGTGGATCTCGATCAACGTCGATCAAGACAACCTGCAAGTGAACCCGAACCGCCAGGACGGCGAGCCCGACGGCTTTCTCAACGTGCTTGGTATGAGCGTCGAGTTGCGGGTCAGCGACGGGATCACCGAACTGGTGACCAAGGAGACCCATGTCTCGGACGCGGTGGAATTCGAGGGAGTCGTGGCGTCGGTCGATCGGCCCGACGGTACGTTCACCTTCAGCGACGGCACGCTCGTCAAACTCGTTGAAGAGACCCAGATCTTCGAGACCGACCGCGAGATCCAGCTGCTTTCGCTAGATGCCGTCTGGGAGGCGCTGGAAGCAGGTCACAAGGTCGTGGCCTGGGGCGGCGGCGAGCTGGAGAGCAAAGAGCCGCGAGTGATCGTCGCGCTCGAGTTGCGGTTCGCCATCCACGGCGACGACGGCGGCAAGAAGCTGGTCGAGTTCGAGGGATACGTCACTTCGGTTAATGAGGGCGAAGGCTACTTCGAGCTCACGAACGGCACCAAGGTACGCGTTAACGAACACACCGTACTGGTCGACAAGGGCGACGGTGAGTCGCTGATGTCGCTGGGCGCCGTTGCCGAAGCGCTGGCCGGCGGCCGCCAGGTGTTTGCATACGGCGCCGCCGAAGTGGAGAGCGCCGAGCCTTTGATCCTCGTCGCCTGCGAGATGCGATTCGTGCTAAAGTTGGCCGTCGGCGACACGCGGGAATTCGAGGGTTGGATCCACAGCGTGACCGAGACCGAAGCGTTCTTCAAACTGGGCAACGGGATCGTCATTCAGATCGTAGACAACACCCAGTTCAAGGTTGCCGAACAGGGCACAGCAATCATGTCGCTGGCGGCACTGCGGGAGGCGCTGACCGGCCATGACGTGGTCGCGTGGGGCTACGGCGAGGTGATTGTGCTCGAGCCTCTGACGATCGCGGCCGCCGAGGTGTACCTGGTCATGAAGTAGAGCGGCCGCAGCGACAACGGTGGATCAACGTGGGCGGAGGACGCGCAAGCGCCTCCGCCCACTGCCAGACTGAAAAGCTGACCCTACCCAATGTCGCCACTCTCCCCCTATTCTTGACTCTGAGCTACCGGTTCCGGTGCGACGCATCGAACGCGCACTGCAACACGAGCCCCAACACGAGGAGGCCTCCATGTCGCACGCACGCACGGCAATCGTCCTCGCCGTTGCCGCCGGGGCGCTGGCCCTCACGGCGGCCGTCGCTCCCACTGCAGATGACAACACCGCGCCCGCAGCGACCCAAGCCGCCGCCGTCGCTTACCTGAGGATCGACGGAATCGAGGGTGGGTCGGCAGCCGCGCGCTACGAGGGGTGGATGGACGTCGCCGCCTTCGAGTGGAACGTCTCATCGACCGCCGGTGCGGTTGCAGGCGCGACCCGCACGACCGCGGCGCCCGAGTTCGGCCCTATCACGGTGTTGAAGCCGGTCGACAAAGCCACGCCGATGCTGGCGCAGGCCTGCGCTTCGGGGCGTAGTTATCCCGAGGCCGAACTGGTGTTCTTCGCCGCCGGCTCCACACAGCCAATCGGCAGGGTGACGCTCGCCGATGTCAGGATAGTCGAATCGGCTTCCGCCGGTGGCGATATGCCGGCCCCTGAAGAGAGGCTGAGCCTGAGCTTCGGCAGGGTCGAGTGGACCTACGTCGACCTCGATCCAAACACAGGTCGCCCGCGCGGCGAGGTGAAGGCGGGCTGGGACGTGGCCGCCAATCGACCGATGTAGTCAATCGCAGTATCCCCGGTCGCGCGGCCAGCCGAGAGGCTGCGCCAGGGGTCAGCCGTGTGGTATTGGCTGCGTAGGTCCTCGTCGCAAAACCTGACCGCTGCCGGGTTGGGCGGTGATCCGTCCGTTTTCGTAGGCGACCTCGCCGCGTCGGATCGTCATGCGGGGCCAGCCGGTCACCGTCCAATCTTCGAATAGTGTGAAGCCGGCCCGGGAAAATAGGCCGTCAAGTTCGATCGCATGTGTCTCGCCCGGGTCCCAGATGACGAGATCAGCGTCGGACCCGACGGCGACAGTCCCCTTGCGCGGATAGAGACCGAAGAGCTTGGCCGAGTTCGTGGAGTAGAGCGCGACGAAGCGCTCCAGCGAGAGCCGGCCCTTCACGACGCCCTCGGAGTAGAGCACCGGAAACATCTCCTGCAGGTTGGGAACGCCCGGCCTCAGGTTCTCGACATCGAGCGATGGGTCGAGCTTCTGCTCGCGGCTCCAGGCGACCGTGTCCGAGCCGAGCGTGTGGACCGACCCGTCTTCCAGACCCTTCCACAGCGCCGCGATATCCGCCGCCTCGCGCAAGGGCGGCTGGCCGACGAAAAGTGGCCCATCCGGTTCCAAGTAGCGCTCGCGGGTGAAGTGCAGATAGATCGGTCGCGTCTCGACGTAGACGGGCAACCCGCGTTCCTGCGCTTCGCGGCAAATGTCCAGCGGTTCCGCCGCCGACAGGTGGACCACGTAGATGGGGGCGCCGGTCGTCTCGCAGTAGGCGATGGCGCGTCGCGTGGCGATCGTCTCCGAGAGGAGCGGCCGACTGTCGGCATAGTGCCGCAACGAGCTCTGCCCTGCTTCAACGAGATTCTGCGTCGCCTCCGCGATGATCGCAGGGTCCTCGCAGTGCACGACCGACATTAATCCTGCCTGGCCGGCTTGCCGCATCACGCGGACGAAGTCTGTCAGGTTCCGATCGAAGCTCTCGATGACCATGAAGATCTTGATGCTCGTATGCCCTGCTTCGGCCAGCGCGCCGATGCCCGCCTCGTCCAACTCGCTCGGATCGACGAGCACCGGGTGCAGCATGATGTCACAGATCGACTCTTCGCGGACGAACCGCTCGTCCCGGGCGATGCCCTCCTGAAGCGTCACGCCCTGACCAGGGTAGGTCATGTTGCCTATGGACGTGATCCCACCGGCTAGCGCTGCTTCCGAGCCGCTCGTTAGATGGTCGGCGAACCGGTACTGTTCCGGCGTATCCTCACCCTGGGTCAAGTGCGCGTGCGGGTCGATGCCGCCGGGGAGAACCAGCATGCCGCCGGCATCGATCACTCGCTCGCCGCTCGGGGCAAGCCCAGGTCCGATCTCGGTGATCACTCCATCTCGTACCCGAACGTCGACTTCGCTCTGTCCCTCGACCGTCACCACGGTCCCGCCGCGAACCAGCAGCCCGTTCTGTCTTCGCGCGCCAGCACTCGCACCGGCGCCCCGGGGCGTCGTAGCGGCGAGCGCCGCAACGCCGAGACCCGTAGTGCAGAGGAAGTCGCGACGCGAGATCCTGTCCATCGTGGCTGTCCTCACGTTCTCATCTGCAGCCGAAGCCACTCGGTCCCTCCTGCGCATGCTGAACCGATCGGCTCATGCGTCGAAGTGCTCCCACTCGTGCTTCGCCCTGGCCAGTATCTCTTGGAACCGCGGCTCCCCGCGAATCGACTCGATCAGCGGGTCGTGTTGGGCGATGAACGGATAGTTGGTGAACCCCCGATCCACTGCGTTCGACAGCAAGTCCAGCGCTTGCGTTCCCAGTCCGGCAAGAGCGTGTATGCTGGCCACGAGATAAGAGAACTGTGCATCCCTGCGCGTGGTCTTCATGAAGTCGTCGGTCAACAGTTCCCGGAAGCTCGCGGTTTCGCCCGCCAGCGCATGTTTGAGAAGCGAGTTTCCCCACTCGAACACGTTCCCGGGAGCGGGCAATTCGCTGTCTCCGATCAGGGCGCGCGCGTCGTCAAATCGCCCGCAGTAGGCCAAGAACAGCGAAGAGAAGAAGAGGGCGCCTGGGTTCTGCGGCTCCTGGCGATACCACTTCGCCACTTCCTCAGAGGCCACATTGAACCGCCCGCCCATCACGTCAAGGAAGGGCGTTCCCCATACCGACATCGGTGTGAGCGGATCGACGCGCGCAGCCCGCTCCGCCAGCGGATAAGCCTCATCCACCTTACCTACGATCGAGTGACCTATTACCAACCAGAGAAGCGCATGAGGGTCGTCAGGATTCCTGGCGAGGGCCTGTTTCAGGTGGTGGAAGCTGGTCTTCTGGTCTCCTCTGAATGCCTGGTGAGTGAAACCCAGCACCAGGTGGGCTTCGGGGGACTCGGGATCCAGAGCCAACGCTTTCTTCGCGTATTCCTCCGCTTTCTCGATGTACTCCTCGTGTTCCAAGCCGATGTTGGCGTACTGTGAGTACACGTATCCCATTCCCGTCAGCAAGAGCGCGTTCTCTCCGATGATGTCGAGGCCATTCTGCAAGTGCTGCCGGGCATGGTCCAACGCCTCTTTGGTGAACCGCCACGCTTCCTGCCTCGCGCGCAGGTAGCATTCGTACGCCTGCGCGTTGTCGATCGGCCGCTCCGCCAATCTGCGCTCTTCCTCGGGGCTGAGCTTCAGCATCAGCGCATCGACGATCGAACTGGACAGCCTCTCCTGCATGTCGAAGACGTCGTCGAGCGTGCCGCTGTAGCGCCCCGACCACAGGTGCTCGTCGGAGTTCCCATCGATCAGCTGGGCGGTGATGCGGAGATCGTTTCCCGCCTTCCGCACGCTTCCCTCGAGCACGTACTGAACGTCGAGTTCGCGCGCGATGGTCCGCGTGTCCTTCTCGGTGCCCTTCAGAGCCCTCGCGGAGTTCCTCGAGATCACCCGCAGCGGGCCACAGCAGGAGAGCCCGGTGATGATCTCTTCGGTCAGCCCGTCGCTCAGGTAAGCGTCCGCGGGCTCGGGGCTCATGTTGTCGAACGGCAGCACGACGATCGACTTTCGGTCCGGCGCGCTTTCCGAGGGCGCCGGTAGCTCAGCCTGTTCTGCGACGGTGTCCTCCGGTACAGTGCGCTTAACGCCCTCCGGCGTGATGTCGAACGCCCAGGCGAGGACGACGGCGATCGGGAAGCCGACGATGGTGAGGACGACAACGAGAGTCAGCGCCCATTCGGGAAGGTGG